>JAHDDV010000317.1 GCA_020629205.1 Chitinophagales bacterium
CAGAAATAGAAGCCCTTAAAGGTGGTGCGAATTTCGTTTGCGTAGCACTAGGTCTTTTTCCAAAAATCCCGACTGAAAAGCACAAGGATGGTGAACAGCTCCAGACGTCCCAAAAGCATCAGAAATGCAAGAAAGACCTTTCCGAGGTCGGGAATATTAGCAAAAGTGTCCATGGGTCCTACTTCTCCGATGGCCGGTCCCACATTTCCTAGCGCAGAGGCCACAGAGGCGATGGCCGTTATAAAGGGTTGCTCTGTGCCTTCAAGTAGCAGAGACATGAACAGTGTTCCGATCACAAAAATGATGAGGTAAAACAAAAGAAACACAAGAATATGTGTCAGAACTCGCGGAGCAACTACTTTTCGATCGATCTTAATTCGAATAATGGCTCTTGGATGAAGCAATCGCCTCAGTTCCTGGCGTGTATTTTTGAACAGTACCAGATGACGGATCACCTTGATGCCGCCGCTTGTCGAACCCGCACAGGCACCTGTAAAGAGCAGGATGAAGAAAAACAGGGTGGCTGTGGTTGACCAGGAGGTGTAATCTGCTGTCACATATCCGGTGGTGGTAACAATGGAAATGATCATAAAGGAGAGTTTGCGAAAGCAGTACTCCAGGCTATGATCTGTAATCAGAAAAATGTAGAGGCTCATAGTGCTGATCATCAAAGTGAGCATGATGACGTAGGCCTTGAATTCATCACTTTGCCAGACTTTTCCGAAACTGCCTTTCAGAAAGAAGTAGATCAATGTGTAATTTACTCCGCCCAAAAACATAAAAAAAGTGATAGTGTATTCAATCAAAGGACTGTTGTAGTACCCGATGCTGGCATCCTTTGTAGAATAGCCTCCGGTAGCAAGGGTAGTGAAGGAGTGATTGATGGCATCGAAGAAGTTCATGCCCTCCACTTGCAGGATCAAGCATAGCAGTAAGGTGAAGCCACAGTAGATATACCACAGTCGTTTGGCAGTCTCCTTGATTCTCGGATGAATCTTATTGGATGTTGGGCCGGGAGATTCTGCAGTAAAGAGTTCTACACCACCTATTCCAAGAAGCGGAAGAATCGCAATCGTCAATACAATGATGCCCATACCACCAATCCACTGGGTCAAGGAGCGCCAGAAGAGTATGCCCTTGGGTACCGACTCTATATCTTGAATGACGGTACCGCCCGTGGTGGTCAGCCCGGAAACAGATTCAAACAAGGCATTGGCCAGATCGGGTAATGCACCGGAAAGCAGGTAGGGCAGAGCGCTGAACAATGAAATAGCTGTCCAGCCTAAGGCCACGATGAGGAATCCTTCTCTTTTCCGCATCTTTCGATCAGCATTCTTTGTGCTCCACCAGGTCAGGAATCCAAAGCCAATGGTGAGCGCAGAGGACCAAAAGAGGGAAGCAGTGCCTGCATCAACGTAAAACAGAGAGATGAGAAGACTGAGGCCCATAAAAGCCCCAAGCAATAGTAGGAGGACACCGATTACATTGAAAACCAGCTTGTTGTTTCTCATTACTTGAAGATTTCTTCCACCTGTTTAATCGCATCAGGAAGTGCCAGAATGATGACCTTATCTTGAATCTCGAAAAAAGAATCGCCTGTAGGTACAAAACTCTGCGACCCTCTGATAATGCCGGCGATGATCGATCTTTTTGGAAAGCGCAGCTCACGAATCGGGTGATTCAAGAGTCGATTCCTTTTGTGAATCTCAAACTCAATCACTTCCGCTTCCACCCCGTGTAGGCTGGCAATCGCCTCCACTTTACCTTTGCGAACATACCTAAAGATGTTGTTGGCCGCGATCAATTTTTTGTTGATCATGGTATCTATACCAATGTTTTGCGATATGTGTACGTAGTCGACGTTCTCCACAAGGGCTATCGTTTTGTAGACTCCAAACTCCTCCGCCAGCAAGCTGGTAATAATGTTGATTTCTGAATTGGGAGTCAGCGCGATAAAGGCGTCCATGTATTCGAGACCTTCCTCCTTAAGTGTATCTATATCACTGGGGTCTGCATGGATAACGGTGACATTATCCAGATCAGCCACAAAGCCCTTACCGACCTCTTCATTTTCGATGACAATTTTGACATTGTATTGATATTCCAGTTGCCGGGCAGTTTTGAAAGCCAGGGAAGTCCCTCCTATGATCATCACTTCTTTGATGGCTTTCAGCTGCTTGCCCACGAACTTAGTCGCTTGTTCAAGAAATTCATTTTGGGTGCTGATATACAGGTGGTCTCCCTTTTGAAGGACCGTTGTACCATGAGGTATGATGGTTTCATGTTCACGAAGTAAGGCAATGCCTCGAAAAGTAAATCCCTTGGCCAGCTTGTCAATCTCAGAAATGCTGGTGTTAATTAGTGGGCAGGTACTGTCCAATGTGAAGCCGACTATGGAAAGCATGCCATCCTCAAATTCGAAGAGGTCTGTGGTGGAGGCTCTTTTTAAGAGCCGATCGATTTCTTCAGCTGCCAGGGTTCCTGGGGAAATCAATTCATCAACGCCGAGGCTTTCAAACATCTTGCGATTTGCCGGACTAAGGTGTTCGACATTCGAAATTCTTGCAATGGTCTTCGAGGCACCTAGTTGCTTGGCTAGGATGGCAGCGAGCAGGTTGGTGTTTTCCGAGGTAGTGACTGCGATAAAGAGTCGAGCCTTGCCTAGTTCTGCCTGATGCAGTGTCTTTACCGAGGCTGCATCTCCGTGGATCGTCAGCACATCCAGTTTGTCATCTGCTCGAATCAGTACCTCCTCGCTTTGATCGATGAGTATAATATCCTGATTTTCTCTTGCCATTAACTCGGCCAGATTAAAACCAATTGCTCCTGCACCAGCAATTACTATCTTCATTGTCTTACCTTCTTGATTGCGTGCTTTTGGCCAGAGATCAGCCTCAGGAATAGCGTAAACATCCAGGGAAGGCTCAGGTCAACATGCAATATACTAGATTATGCAAAGCCAAGGCCTCATTTGCTACTATTTCTCTTTCTATTGGGCATTGTCTCCTAAAGCTCAATGTGGCAGGGATCGACGCGGAACGAGCCGCCGGAGATAGCGACTGAGGCGTGCATCAGCAGGGCTGTGAGGTACGAGCAGACCTGCTGATGCACTAAGCCGAAGCGCTAGCTCCAAGGTGAGTATTAGCATAGAGCCCGGCGGGCAGCTGGGCAGAACGATACAGCTAAAAAACTTCGCATTGATTGGGCTGCCCAGCTGCGCGGCCACCCAAGAAATGATTCCCGATCTATTTGTACTTTGCCAGCTCAAATCTTGAAACGATTCCTCTATGGACGGCATCAGGCCCGTCGGCGATGCGAACGATTCTTGCATAGGCAAAGATTGCGGCAAGTGGGGTGTCATTCGAGAGGCCAGCGCCACCAAACATTTGGATGGCTTCGTCGGCTACTTGCTGCAAGACATTGGGTGCGACGACCTTGATAGCGGATACATCGGATGCCGCAGCCATTCCACCAAATTGATCGATTTTCCAAGCGGCATGCAGGGTAAGCAGGCGCGCTTGATCTATGGCCATTCTCAGGTTGGCAATCCGCTCACGATTGCCTCCCAGATGAATGATAGGCTTGCCAAAGGCGACACGTTCCAGGCCACGTTTGATCATGAGTTCGAGGGCTTTCTCTGCAGCGCCAATGCAGCGCATGCAATGATGAATTCGACCTGGACCCAGCCGACCTTGGGCGATTTCGAAACCTCTACCGGGGCCAAGAATGATGTTTTCTTTTGGTAGCCGCACATTATTGAAGCTCACTTCACCGTGTCCAAAGGGCTCATCGTATTCCCCAAACACGGGCAGCATACGCTTGATTTCAAGCCCTTTTGCATCGATGGGAACCAAGACCATCGAGTGCTGATTGTGGCGAGGAGCATCCGGATAAGTGAGCCCCATAAAGATGAGCACCTTGCAGTCAGGATGGCCGATACCAGAAGACCACCATTTAGTACCATCAATGACAACTTCGTCGCCGTCGATGGTAGCAGTAGCTTGCATATTGGTGGCATCGGAAGAGGCGACAGCGGGCTCGGTCATACAAAATGCCGATCGAATAGTGCCGTCCATAAGTGGCTTGAGCCATTGGTTCTTTTGCTCATCTGTACCGTATTTCATGAGCACCTCCATATTGCCCGTATCGGGAGCGTTGCAATTGAAGACAACGGAGGCAAGCAGGCTGCGGCCCATTTGCTCAGCTAAGGGAGCATATTCGAGGTTGGACATACCGCCATAGTCCTTGCTATCGATAAAGAGATTCCAAAGACCTTTTTTTCGGGCGAGTACTTTTAGCTCTTCTATCCACTCAGGTGCTTCCCAGGTTTTCCAGTTTCCTGCCCGGTTGGCTGTTTCCAGCTCTTTCATATAGGTCAGCTCTCTTTCTTCGACATGCTCTGTCATAAAGTCTTTGAGCTTTTCCAGATATTCTGCAGTGAGTGAAGAATGTTTGAAATCCATTGAATTCAGGCTTTTGATCTACGATAGGCAAATGTAGTAAAGAATCGACTCCCTTTTAGTATTGTGAAGACGGGTGCATTTGAATGGCGCACAAATGCTTAACTTGTGCTTCACAATCGAACTAATATGCAAGAGCAATATCTGGAGGAAGAACATTTGATGTTTCAGGAAGCGGTGCGGGATTTCATGAAACGAGAAGTGATTCCCTTTCATGAGCAATGGGAGAAAGATGGTGTAGTAGACCCGGAGGTGTGGAAGAAGGCGGGGGCGCAGGGGATGTTGTGTATGGATTTTCCGGAGGAGTATGGTGGAATGGGTTTTAAAGATTTTCGTTTCAATGCCATAGTATCTGAGCAAATTTCGAAGGCTGCGGCGAGTGGGCTTGGTTTTCCCTTGCAAAATGACATCGTGGCGCCTTATTGTAGTAGCTATTTTACGGATGAGCAAAAAAGGCGCTGGATGCCAGGAATGGTCACAGGAGATATCATCACTGCTATTGCGATGACTGAACCCGGAACGGGAAGTGATTTGGCGGGCATACAAACAACTGCGGTAAAGAAGAAAGATCACTATGTATTGAACGGCAGTAAGACTTTTATCACCAATGGCATTTTGGGGAATTTGGTTTTTGTGGTCGCAAAGACAAATCCGGATGACAATTATGGTGGTTTTTCGATACTTGCTGTTGAGGCTGATCGGAAGGGTTTTTCAAGGGGAAAGAATCTGGATAAGATTGGATTGAAGGCACAAGATACTGCAGAGTTGTTCTTTGAAGATGTGGAGGTACCGCTTGATTGTCTGATAGGGCAGGAGGGTGCTGGATTTTATTATCTAATGCATAATCTTGCTCAGGAGCGACTGTCGATCGCCGTGATCGGTGTGGCTACTGCGGAAGCTTGTCTAGAAGAGACGATTCAGTATTGCAAAGATCGGAAAGCCTTTGGACGTTCGATTGGGTCTTTTCAGAATTCACGATTTAAGTTGGCGGAGATGAAAACAGAGGTGACGATCGCCCGAACCTTTGTGGATCAATGCGTCATGGAGCTAAATGCCGGAATGCTGAGTCAGGAGAAGGCCTCCATGGCAAAGTACTGGGTTACGGAGATGCAGTGCAAAGTTGTCGATCAATGTCTACAACTACATGGTGGCTATGGATATATGACGGAGTACATGGTGGCAAAAGCCTATACAGATAGTAGGGTGCAGAAAATCTATGGAGGGACCAACGAGATCATGAAGGAAATCATCGGACGGGGGATGGGTTTTTGATAATTGCTGTGCTTCGCCAAATTTATGATTGATGGAGTTGATGCATCAACAGGGCCGTTAGTGCCAATCCATCTCTTATCTGCTTTTGCTGCAACATGCGTTTTATTTCCTCTTGTCCCAACCAATGGACCGAAAGCACTTCATCAGTGTCAAAAGTGCATTGAGGCCCTTCTACAAAGCGTGCAAAAACAACATTGATCACTTGATTCGACATGCCGTTAGAAGGGTTGTAGCTGTAGATCAATTCCTCGGATTCGCTGTTGAATCCTGTTTCCTCTTTGAATTCCCGTCTTGCAGCCTGCTCCGGACTTTCATCTGGTTCGATTCCTCCTGCTGGTAGTTCCCATTCTACGCTACCTGAGCTGTATCGAAGGGCCCTGATGAAACAAATTTGTTTGTGCTCATTTTCCACCAAGATGACAACAGCCTCATTCGGATAGTCTAGTATGTGGTATTTTTCAATAATTCTTCCAGAGGGAAGTTGCACCTTATCTGTGTGGAGTCTGATCCATTTGCTTTGATAGATATTCGTCCTTTTAATTCTTTTGATCATGATGTTCTGTTTTCGAAAAGGCCAAGAAATGCTTTTTTTCCCATAGTTTTACACTTGAAAGCAATACTTATTGTTTGACCCGAACACAAACTACACTGAGAATCGAACAATTACCCCATTTGTCAAGACTACTCCAAATATTGTGCTTAGCACTGCTGCTACCGATGACCTTACATTCGGACAGTAGTTCAGAGCCAGAGTTTCGCTCCGAATGGAAGGATCGACATGATTGGAATGATGAGCTTATTGCCCGACTGATAGTAGATATTGAACAGTATGGTCTTCGCTCTGAGGATACTTGTTTGGGCCTAGCTAAAGAACTGGTGAAGTATGCTCGTAAAATCGGCGATACTACTGCTATTATTGCAGGTTATTGCCTGCATGAGCGATTCAGCGTCAACATCCACTCGGTATCTACATTGATT
>JAHDDV010000318.1:0-1613 GCA_020629205.1 Chitinophagales bacterium
AGCCTTAGCTACGCGACTGACGAGCAACGAAGTATGACAGAAATAGAAGCCCTTACAGGTGGTGCGAAATCGTTTGCGTAGCACTAGGCCACATTGCCTAATATTTTGTATCTTCCCAGATCATTGATACACTGCAGTTGAGCACTTGATTTGTATCAATTCAGGTAATTGATCTAGAAATTATGCCAATTGTGTGCAAATGACAAAGCCCCAGAAAGTGCTGATAACCGGTGGCTCTAGTGGTATTGGATTCGAGCTTAGCAAGCTCTTTGCAGCTGACGGACACCATCTGCTGATTGCTGCCAAACCTCAAAAAGAACTGGACCTCGCCTCGACAAAGCTGCAGGAGCAATATCCAAATCTTGCCATTTCCACCTATCAGGTAGATTTGGCTGAACCTCAAGGCTCTCTTAGGCTTTATAATGCTGTAAAAAAGGACAATCACAAACCCGACATAGTGATCAATAATGCAGGAATCGGCACCTATGGAACACTATTGGACACTGATGAAACTCGGGAATTAAACATGCTTTCCCTCAATATTGTCAATCTCTATAAGCTTACCAGACTGTACCTGAAAGATATGACCGAGCAAGACAAAGGTCAAATTATGAACATCGCCTCTATTGCCGCTTTTCAGCCTACACCAATGATGGCGACCTATGCAGCCACTAAGGCATTTGTGCACTCTTTCAGCAGGGCCATTAGCTTTGAACTCGAAGAAGCTGGTTCCAATGTTCGGGTAACAACTATCTGTCCTCCCGCCACTCGTACGCCTTTTCAACAGAGTGCCGGAATGCAGGATACCAATACCTTCGATAGTATATTTACACTAAACCCAGATCGGGTGGCAAGCGATGCCTACAAAGCGCTCTGGAAAAAGCAGGATCTCGTACTTCCGGGCACTGGGATGAAAACCCTCTCGGCTCTGGTTAATCTAATGCCTACTGGCCTCAGGATGAAATTGGCCCGGCAACTGCTACTTAAAAAGAACGGATAAAATTCAATTTACAATCAATCACAAAACCCATAATCAAATAGAAATGAGCTTAGAATCAACTACACAAGGAATGACAGAAAGAGCTGCCAATGCAAAGCCTCTTGGCAAGACCCTGAAATTTAGCACCGCTGATGGATGCATCTATCTGGACGGATCCGGCGAGTCAAATGTTGTCAGTAATGACGACAAAGAAGCAGACTGCACCGTCAACATGAAGCTGGAAGACCTGGAAGGTCTGCTTTCAGGCGACCTCAACCCAATGACTGCTTTTATGACTGGTAAACTAAAAGTCGAAGGCGATATGAGTGTGGCCATGAAACTGCAATCGCTAGTATAGCCCTGACCAATGGTCATAACATAAAAAAAGCTCCTTGCATTCAAATGCAAGGAGCTTTTCGCTTTTTATCTTATAGCTATCCTTCGAGCTGCAAGTCTTCATAGCAATAGTGATCTGCTGGCTGCTCCACTGGAGCAGCCGTGATGTCTCCTGGGCATCCATAGCCTCTCTGGCAGGATGTAAAGCTTGATCCAAGCACAAATACGAATGCTACTAGAGCTGCTGTCTGTCGAATTATCTTTGATGTTTTCATTGCGATGTATGTTTAGGGTTTGT
>JAHDDV010000318.1:1713-6706 GCA_020629205.1 Chitinophagales bacterium
GCTGTCTGTCGAATTATCTTTGATGTTTTCATTGCGATGTATGTTTAGGGTTTGTTTGAATTGTAAGACGAATTTAGCTTCGCCTCTGGGAAAACAAACGAAGAAGAAATTGGTTTTCTTTTCCTCCGTTCAATCCTATATCGTCTTAGATTCGAAATGTTACCCTCCGTTTAAAAAAAAAGATGCCGGATGGTCAGGGAACCATCCGGCAATGAATTCTTAACCAAAAAAATCCAGAATCAGGTAAAACTATTTTATCATTTTTCAAGTATATCTTTTGAATGCTAGAAGGTCAATCGAGCTATCGGATCAGGGCTGCCATCTGGGTCATTGCTTACAAAACCACCTGCGGTAACTTCTCCTACGGTCAAGATTCCAGCAACATGGGCTGCAGCTATTCCAGCTCCGTTTGCATAGGCATAGTCTCCGCCTATGGAAGTGCTATTGACATATACTCCAGGGGCTGCAAAATCCACCGGCGAACCATGATTGGAAAAACTGGCTAACTCATACATCCGATCCATTGCAGACACTGTGTAAATATTGTCCTGGTCTGCACAGGCTGGCGAACTAGCACTGCAATCATCACCCACACTACCCGCGGCAATAACCCATTTAATGGATTTGTTTGCCTGAGCTCGAATGGCCTCATCCAATATGGTGGAGTACTCTGAAGACACACCGATCAAGGCTACATCGCCAGGTTCTGCATTAGCGCTCACATAATCTACTCCAGCAAGCAGATGACAGAGCTGCCCTTCCCCTTGATGATTGAGCACCTTTACAGCAATCAGATTCGCCCCTGCGGCTACTCCTTTTACCCCTATGGAATTATCCTTAGCTCCGACTATACCTGCAAGTAGCGTGCCGTGACCGTGCAAATCATCTGCAGATGAGGAAGAGTTTTCCACATCGCTTAGATAGGTAATGCTCCTATCTGTATCTACATTCAGGTCAGGATGATCCAAATCGATTCCAGTATCCAGAATCCAGACTGATTTTCCTGTCCCGTCACTTTGCCCCACTTCGTGGACTCCCCAGGAAGTGATTTGACCCATTCCGGTATCCGTATAAACATCCGTTGGTTGCAGGCTGATCAGATCGGAGTCCAATCGAATGGACTGGTCTGATTCGATATCGATGACACGTAGATCCTCCCTCATGGCATCTGCTTCGCCAGTAGTTAGTTCAATGGCAAAGCCACTAAACACCTTAGCGTATATTGCGGCAATTTCGGTGCTAATCTCATAGTCAGAGAGAATTGAGTTGGCTTGCTCTATCATGCGTTCCCGCAAAATATCATAGGGTACACCTTCGTTTTCAATCTTGCCAGATCCGTCGACGAGACGTACTATATATGGGAAGCTAGGTCCTATATGTATGTCTGCAAACAAGACCTGGTTGTGGGTATTGGCATCATTGTTCGGCTCCTCAATATCGGATAGCTGCTCCTTGTCACATGCTGAAAAGCTTGCTAGTATCAACATAGCCATCAACACTCGTACTTCTAATAATCCTTGCATAAGTCCATTGTACTAAGAGGTAGTAAATCATCATTTCGTTCTTTGCTTTGGTGGACTACTCCTGGCACAATGTGGATTTGTGGAATCCTGATAGATGTAGCATTGTGTCCGTCGTGCAATTGTAGAGCTCAAATTTTGCGCCAATCACTAAAATAGCAGCACTACCTCCAGCTATGGACCTGATAGTCAGTGACTTATTTTTTCTGCCAGAAAGTCGACCTTTTTAGGCCGCTCTACAGCTACAAACGGCTAGTGCTGTGTAAACAAAGTTCGTGACACCTTTGAGGAGCTTATCTTTTTGTCAGACGAGGCGCGAGGATGGAGCATAGCCTTAGCTACGCGACTGACGAGCAACGAAGTATGACAGAAATAGAAGCCCTTAAAGGTGGTGCGAACTTCGTTTGCACAGCACTAGTGTCCTAAATACTAGCATCTGTCCTAAGTCTGCTTCATTGTTATATTGCAAAGCGCTTTCCAAAGTGAAACCTGGACAGAGAATTATTGCAAAAAAAAGACTGGCCACTAAGGGCCAGTCCATTATCTAACTTTGAGCTTTGTTTTTTCTACTCAATCATCTAAGCAATCTGGTTTATTGATTTCTGTCAGATACTCCTGATCGATTCCTTCATAATCACCCTGGTACAGATGTGTTATATCTGTTGGACATCCATTCTGATGTCGTTGGCAAGAGCTTGTCAATGTTCCTATGCAAAATAAAACCAGGAACAAAGCGGCTAGGGTACTACTTGTTGAATTTCCTTTCATCTTACTATCTAAATTTTGGTTTTGATGCCTAATCCTGATGGGGTATGATTGCTTATGGCCTCAAATTGTTTTTCCTCCCTTCGACAATTACCATACCGACTCGCCAATTCTCACTCCATTCTTAGCATAATTTAGCCACAGGAAAATAGGGCATGGGGCTTCTAGTTGATAATCAATCCAATGTGCGATTGCCTTTTCTGGTGGAGACGGTTGCGCGCTCGAAAGACTGAGCTCATTAGCCCCGGTCGAAGCGGAACGAAGTGCCTGGATGGCGTGGCGGAAGCCAGCTAATACTGGCTCCGACGAAGGAGGAGACGGTAGTAGCTGAGCTGTAGCAGCCAGCCGGGTGCTGAGTATTAGCGGAGGGCGGGAAGGTCGCTGCGACGGCCCAATGCAGCTGTGCTCCAAAAAAACAATATCAATCCATCCCTTTATAGCCGTATCAATGTAGGAAAACCGACGTGAGCTAGGAAGCAAGCCTAACTTATTCTCCTCCGCCGCAATTAGAACTGAAGGTGTTGAAACTCTCCGGTCATCTTCGAAAACTTAGGATGGCAGAATCTACCAAAATGAGAACCGGGCAATCCGCTTTTGCGAATTGCCCGGGTAATCATACGAACAAAAAGAAGGTTCTTTTATATGCTATTGTTCTAAACCTTGAATTTTAGTTAGCAAGGACAGCGATTGGATCTGGGCGAGAATCTTTGTCGTTTTGTGCAAATCCATCGATACGGATATTACCGAGGGCTAGCATGCCCGCCATATGTGGCGCAGCCATAGAAGTTCCGCTCAAAGTCGCATAACCGCCGTCCTTGTAAGTTGACTGGACACTTACTCCCGGAGCGGCAAAATCCACAGACGTTCCGTAATTGGAGAAGATGGCCAGGTTGTCGTCTCGGTCAATTGCCGAAATTGTATATACATTTACTCCACTAGCGCGTGGCGGAGAGAAGTAGTCTGCGTCCATTGCATAGTTGCCGGCAGACATTACTATTTGGATTCCTTGTTGGCCTGCTTGCTGAACTGCATTGTCCATGATGATAGAACGACCGCCGCTTAGGCTGATGTTGACAACATCTCGGGCTTCACCGTAAGCCATCACGTGCTCTACCGCCATTAGTACTCTTGACATTCTTCCTCGGCCATACTTGTCTAGTACTCTAAGTGCTACTACAGTTGCATTTGGTGCTACACCGACTACGCCAAGGTCATTGTCTTTGGCTGCGATGATACCTGCTACGTGCGTACCGTGTCCGTTTTCGTCGTTTGGAGAGAGTGCTTCAGCGTTTCCGGTCAGGTAAGATACAGAACGCTCTGCATCTACATTTAGATCAGGGTGATCCATGTCGATTCCTGTATCAATCACCCAGATTGTCTTGCCGGTACCATCTTGCTTGCCTACTTTCTCAATTCCCCAAGGCAGTACTTGTAGCGTCGTTCCTTCTGCTTCTCCGAGTGTTAATGCTGCTGAAGTTCCTCCACTTGCCTCTACAATATCTTCTCCTGGAAGCAGCATAGCTTCTTGTTCTTGTTCTACTTTTTTAACTCTGGGATCCTGGGCTAGTTTTTCTGCTTGTTCTGCGCTTAGCTCAGCTGCGAAGCCGGGAAAGGCTCTAGCGTATACGCCCTCAAGAGTTGTTGTAATATCATTGTCGCTAAGTAGTTTGTTTGAAGCATTGGTGATGATGTCTCGCTGAGAAGCATAATCCATGCTGCTGAAGTCATTATCTGTTTTGCCGGTACCGAAGTCAAGCATTACAATGTAGCTGCCTTCGATGGTATTATTGGTAGCCTGATCTATTTGATCTTGCGTAGCAGGAGTGGAATCAATGAAGCTTTGATCAAGCATGATGTCTTCTTTTGCACAGCCTACTAGTGATATGATCGCAAGGATAAAGATGGTCATTCGGATAGTCATGATATAAGGATTTACTAGTGAAAAATGGTTTGGGTCGGCTTGGTTAGAGTAACCCGGTTTTGCTTGGTGAGCTGTGAAGGAGTTCATCTGGTTAGGATTAACTCCCGCTTGCTTTGGTGCTGCTTAATGCTGGGATTGGAATTGGTGTTGGATACAAAAGCAAAGCGCTCGAAAGTGGTTGGTTGTTTTGCGTTTGTATCTAGACTAATTCAAAGGGCGGGCCAAGAGCGGGGCTGCGGAAAAAGAAAATTATAACAGCCTCTATTTAAGAGATTTAGCGAGGAAAGATTTTTTGCCGATTATGGCCACTAGCAAACTGACAAGATTTTGTCGAGTATAAAATTCTGCAAATTCAGTACAGAACTGAGTGACTTTTGTATCACTATTTTTGCGCAATCTGATTGCCATTCGATGGCCTTTGGCGGCTTCTGGCAAAATAAACATGGAAAAGGAGCATTTGACTGGTAAAATGCTGTAGTGGAGACCTCTGGAGTGGGCACCGGGCTACTTTTTCGCATTGACTGGGCGATCTATCACTGTCACAAAAACGGTAGGGTCTTGGTAGAGGATTCAATCAATCAATGTCCTCAATTGGCCCATTGTAGGGCCTGTAGGAGGCACAAACGACAGTATATCAGTCATACGGGTAAGGGCAGCTAAGTTTGGTAGGGTGTAGTTGGCTGTGTAGTGGGAACTGGCGGCATGTAAATCGGTAGTGCTTTGGTAGTGAGCTACTACAGAAAGGGCATAAAAAAAGCCCGACACGAGGTGTATCGGGCTGTTTTTT
>JAHDDV010000319.1:0-4777 GCA_020629205.1 Chitinophagales bacterium
ATTCGGAGATGTCGCTGAACGATTTTTGTATAGCTTGGCTCCGTACTGCTGCTTGTTTGGCTGATGGACATGCACTAGCTTTTTAGGGCATTCACCGATACGCCAGCGCGAAGCAAGATCGGTGAAAACCAGCCCCGGTCGAAGCGGAACGAAGTGCCTGTATGGCGTCGTGACTGCCAGCCCATAGTGGCTCCGACGAAGGAGGAGACGCTATGGGCTGAGCAAGGAACAGCCAGACAGGTGCTGAGTATTAGCGGAGGGCGGGTAGATAGGTGCTACGTGACAATGCTGCTGGGCTCCATAATATTTTTAAAGTCTGCAGTTTATTCTAGTGATCTAGATTTATCACATTCGGCGGGAGGAAGGGTTTGGCAGGACCAGCTGCATTGGCTCCGACATTGATATGTCGCCGAACGAATGCCGCGATAGCGTTCAAGGGCGCTGCGTTCCACTAATCCTCTGCTGGGCTGCAAAATAAAAATCGGGCGGGAGGACTGGTTTAGCAGGACAAGCTGCATTGGCTCCGACATTGATATGTCGCCGAACGAATGCCATCTTAGCAGTCAAGGGCGCTGCGTTTCCACTAATCCTCTGCTGGGCTGCAAAACAAAAATCCAAGAGGTACTACATGCATTTGGCGGGAGGAAGGGTTTGGCAGGACCAGCTGCATTGGCTCCGACATTGATATGTCGTCGAACACGTGGCATAAATAGTACACATAGGCTTGATTCGGCGGGAGGAAGGGTTTGGCAGGACCAGCTGTATTGGCTCCGACATTGATATGTCGTCGAACTTGTATTGCTGCCACGTTCACTTCTGCATCGGCTCCAAAACAAAAAGGCATACAAATAGACCAAACAACTAAATGAGTCGAAACCCCAAACAACCAAATATACTAATCTGACAGATCTCATTTAGCGACAAAACTTAGCGATAGAGATGCGTGATATGGGCAAAATTTAGGCGTTCTTTGTGGCCTGTTTTGAGCGAGGGAGAAAGTGGACAAGCGAAGCGATCGGATACGATGGGCACGGCGCCTATACCGACATTGCTGCGGCAGCAGGCGATACCTGCCGCATTGGGCATTCTAGTGCTATCGCTAAACGGTATTATCGACACCATCTTTGTAGGCCATTGGATAGACAGCCTAGCCATTGGAGCCATTACGGTCGTGCTTCCTATCAGTTTTTTGATCGCTGCTATCGGCATGTCTATTGGTGTGGGTGGTGCATCGATAATCTCTCGGGCACTAGGGGCGGGAGAAAGAGAAAAGGCAAATCGGGTGTTTGGCAATCAACTGAGCCTGACGATTTTTCTGGCGCTTCTTTTTGTGTTTATCGGTTCCTTTTTGCAAGATGAGGTTTTGGGACTCTTTGGTGGGAAGGGCGATATCCTGCCCTATGCCCAGATCTACTTTAAGATCATTCTCGTGGGCATTCCTTTTCTGGCCTTTGCGATGATGTCTAACAATGTCTTTCGTGCAGAGGGACGACCGAAGATGGCCATGATGACCATGCTGATTCCGGCAGTTGTGAATTTGGTATTGGATCCGATTCTGATTGTGGGCTTGGATATGAGTATGCATGGAGCAGGCTGGGCGACTACGATCTCTTATATTGCCAGCGCTGCCTTTGGCATGTGGTTTTTGGTCTTCGGGGGATCCGAGATGAAGTTTGAACCAGCGAATCTCTGGTTGAAAGCAGCTATAGTGTATGAGATTTTTGCTATTGGAGGGGTGACATTGGCCAGGCAGGGAGTGATTAGTGTGCTCGCTATCATTTTGAACAATGCTTTCTTCACGTATGGGGGCGAAATCAGCTTGTCTGCCTACGGTATCATCAATCGTATGATGATGTTTGTCAACTTTCCGGTCTTTGGTATCAATCAGGGTTTTGTCCCGATCGCCGGCTTTAATTATGGTGCAGAAAAATGGTCTCGCGTACGTGAAGTGATTCGTGTGGCGATCACAGTTGGAACCGGGTTGGCTTGCTTGATCTTCCTGGGCATATTTCTATTCAATGATCAATTGGCGGCTACATTTACTAAAGATGCTCAATTGATCGAGATCGCAGCACCGGCCATGGTGATTGTCTTCTTCGCCACGCCTTTGATTGGGATACAGTTGATTGGGGCCTCCTACTTTCAAGCCATTGGGAAAGCCTTTCCGGCCTTGATGCTTTCGCTGAGCAAGCAGGGCTTTTTCCTCATCCCCTTGATTCTGATATTGCCCAGGTTTTTTGGGATCGATGGAATCTGGTACTCCTTCCCTATCGCCGACATCGCGGCCGCCGTGCTAAGCTTTGTGATGCTCCGTATCGCTACTGCCAAGCTGCCCAGGGAATCGGTTTAGGTTTGGCATGAATTGTTAACTTTGACGCAGTTTCAAGCTTAGAATGTGGACCTATCCAGATTAAAATTCACTCATGATTATTGAAGAAAGACAAGGGACGATTAGGACAGTGCTGCTTTGTTTGCTGTTTATGATAATGGCTCTCAGCCCGACGCGGGCTCAAGTCTCTTCGAGTCTAGCTCCTTGGGCTGATTTTCGACTTTCTCCTGATGGTACAAGGCTTCTATTTGTCCAGCGGTTGGGTAGTGAGACTCTTCTGAAGTTGAAAGATCTCACCGAGCCGACAGACAGTGCGAGACTTGTTGCTCAATTTGATGAGACTTTACATGCCCTACTTTGGACAAAAGATGGACAGCGAATCCTTTGTGTTTATAATGAGGATGGTGCCAAGGAGCTAGGAGAGATCAGAGTGGATTCGGATAATCAAGTGAGCGCAATTAGTGATCAAGCTAAGGAAAGAGATTTTGATCTATACCTAAAAGAGTATGGCAAGATGACGGAGCAACTTCATTTTGCAAGCCCTCCAGCTATGCGCTTTGATAGTTTGCACATTGCACGCAGTCTGGGTGGGGTGGATATTTACATCATGGACCATTCTGAAGATCAGCGTAAACTGCTCTTGGATTGCCAGGAAAAAGGAGGTGCTCGACAAGTCTACTTCTTTGATCGACGTACGAAGGAATTGCTGTTACAGTATACTTGGGATAAAAAGGATGTTGTTGTTGAGGAGGCTGCGATCGAAGAGCTTGTGATCGAAGAAGAGAAGGAAAACTTGCCTGACAAGGCAGCTGATATGGAGAAAGATGCTGATCTTGTACCTGAGGTAGGAGACTCTGGACAAAAATCGGCTTTAGAGCAGAAAGAAAGCTCCGAAGCATTTAAGGAACAAGCAAGTGAGATAGAAAGCCCAGAATCAGCAATAACTAGCGAGGAAGAAGCCGAAATGCCGGACAGTCAAGAGCCAGTGGATCTCGAAATTGAGGCGTCTATGCAAATTGAGTCTGCAGGACTTGTCTCAGAATTTAGCGAAAAGGAAAAGGAACTTCGCAGCTTCCCGAGCTTGCCAGATTCCTTGCTTCTGGAAACAGCTGAATACGATCTGCCAAAGCCAGTGTACGTGCCCAAGGAAGGCCAATATCGCTACACCTTTAGTCTGCAATCTGGTGCTGAGACTGTTCTCACCGAGATTGATCGGGAGGTGCGCTTTGAGAAGGGGCATTGGGTGGTGACCGATACCTCTTATGCTGGACCGAGCCGCATTGTAGATGTATGCAGATTACGGAAAGGAATACTCCGTCCAGCTTCCAGGGAATTGCATCAAGGCGAAGTGCAGGTTGGGCTGGAATATCAGGAAAATCAGGTCGTCGGTCGGCTGTATGCACAAGGTAGAGAGCAGGAGATGCAAGCGCCATTGGAGCACCCGGTATACTGCGATAGCGGAGGATTGGATCTAACCCTTGGATCGCTGCCATTGGAAGAAGGTTACACGGCTATGTTCCGGGTCTATGATATGCAGTCTTCACAAATTCGACAATTTCATCTGGAGGTATTGAATGAAGAGACCTGTGAGGTGGCTGCCGGGGAATTTGCGACCTTTAGAATCCTAATCCGATCGCTCGATCCGGAAGTGGGAAATCAGTTGCTATGGATCAATTCCGAAGAAGGCCGATTTGTCGTAAAATCAGAGATCTTGATTCCAGCAGCAGGTATGGCATCAATGGAGCTGCAGCAGGTCAAATAGCGGGATAAAAAAAGGGTCGACCGATCAAGGCCGACCCTATGCTGGATCATCAGCTATCTAGTTAGACAGAATGCTATCGATATTAGGACAAGAAGCCTATATCAAAGTCACAAAATCGGAAGATTTTTTTGAAACAAGATCGCATATAATTGAATACCAATACCTTATGACCGAAACATTTTTCCTCAGCCAATCCTAACAATCATTGGAGAGTGATCGCTCATGCCATTTTCCCGCCATTCATGGAGGTAATAGACTTCAGATATCAAGCCCTCCAATGACTCGTGAATATAGGTGTGATCATATCGGTATCCATTGCCTTGATGGCTGTACCAGGAGTACTCTTTTAGGCCACCATTCTTGAGTCGGAAGGCATCAATGTATCCAAGCTCTGCCAAAGCTTCCAGATCATCGGTGTACCAGAAGGAAGTGCCCTCCTGATCCACCCTGTTGATCCCTGTATTAAAATCTCCGGCCAGAATGCATGGAAAATCTCCAGCACATTCCTGCTTCAGTAATTCAAAGAGCTTGTGCTTCTTTTTGTGCGGCAAATACATTCCATAGAGATGGAAAGCATCAAAATCTGCTCTTAGCACATTGTAGGGAAAATTAGAATCAGCTTCTGGAAACAGCTTGCTGGCGAAAGGAAACTTCGCTGCAATCAAGACGGCATTCGTATTTTTCTC
>JAHDDV010000319.1:4877-6703 GCA_020629205.1 Chitinophagales bacterium
TCATCACATTCCTTGCAAAATTTCTTGTAACCAATGCGTCCATGGTCTTCCTTATGCAGCTGATTGAAGCTGATATTGTTTTTCGTTTCGACTGCATTGAATATCTGGATCGGGATGGTCACCAGAGAAAATCGAATATGTCCCTTCCAAATGGATCTCATAATAAATGTTTAGGCTGGTTATAGATCTTCGCGCAATCTAACAAAAACAGGCTCCCGATAGGTGCCGTTTGCTGTCATTGAGGCGTATTGTATTTCACAGTAATATCTGGACTCAAGCCAGGTACTGCGCTGCTCTTCAGAAACCGCATCGTCGATTGGCTTCTTAATTTCTTTTAGGCCCTCAAATTTAGCTAAAATGGCTTTCATATTCTTGCTGTTGAAGCCCGTACCTACTTTGCCTTTGTACACCATATTGCCATCCACGATCTGGGCGAGGTGCAAGGCCCCAAAGTAGGGACTTCGATCGCCCTGACCCTTAGTATAGCCTATGATTAGGGCCTCCTCGGTGCTACGAAACTTGACCTTCAACCAATCTCTTGTGCGTCCGCCTATATGGTATTTTCCTTCCCGATTCTTAGCCATAATACCTTCCAAGCCAAATTGTCTCGCCGCTTCAAACAAAGCCTGACCGTCGGCCTCGCCTTCGCTAAACCGATACGGGCTACCTCCACGAATAATAGTCTTCAGCCAGGCCCGGCGTCGCCAGAGAGGTTCTTTTACAATATCTCGCCCATCCAAAAAGAGGCAATCTACAGCATAAAATACAGCAGGCTTGCGCTTGGCTGCTTTTTCGCAGGATGCTTTGCCAAGGGTATGCATTCGGCTAATCACATCCGCAAAGATGGGTTTGCCAGACTCATCCAGCACCACGATCTCTCCATCGAGTATCGCATTGTTGGCATGACAGGCACGGGAGGTGTCCAGAAACTCCGGAAATTGCTCCGTAATTTCTCTTCCACTTCTGCTGATGATCTTCAGTTTTTGATCCTCGATATAAAACATCGCACGAATCCCGTCCCATTTGATCTCATACTCGTACTTGGCTCCCTTGGGCACCTTAGGAGAAGAATCGGCAAGCATATGTGGACTATGCTTCTCAAACCACTCGATGGGCCCCTCCTCTCTCCTATCCAACAGCCATTGTTTTTCTTTCACACGATAAAGGCTGAACACGCCCTTAATCTTCTTTCCAAAGAGCCGAAACTTCAGCTTCCTTTCTTCTTGTTCAAGCCACTCAAACTTTCCGGTCTCAAAGACCCACATTTCCCCTCCACCGTATTCGTTTTTCGGAATCGTCCCTTCAAAATCCAGATACTTGATCGGATGTGGTTCTGTTTCAATAGCCAGTCGCTTCGTGCCGGTTCGCAAAGGAAATCCCTTCGGGATAGCCCAGGATAAAAGCACTCCGTCCTTCTCCAGTCGCAGATCATAATGTAAATTGCTGGCATCATGCAGCTGTATCACAAATCGATTCCCCGGCCCTTTGGCCAATTCCGGAACCGGTTCTGAAGTCGATTTGAAGTTTCGCTTTTTTGCATAGTCTTTCAAGGCACCTAGATCTTCCGGCTGGCTGGCTTTCTTTTCCTTTACCTTATCCCGATGATCGTGCAGCGCTACTTCAAATTTCCGAAAAGCTTCCAATTCATTTCCGTTTTCCTCAATATAGGCTATGGCCTCGCGAAGCTTAAAATGACCCGCATTTTTGATATCTTCCAAAGCCTCCCAGGTAATAGGCATGCTGACAGGCGCACCGGGTTTTGCCCGCAGACTAAAAGGTGCGACCGTGCTCATGCTCTTGTGGTTCCTAAAAATATCCAAGAGCAA
>JAHDDV010000013.1 GCA_020629205.1 Chitinophagales bacterium
GACGATAGGAGAGACGCAAGGGCTGAAGCTGTAGCAGGCAGCAGTGACGCCCATAGTAGCGGAGAGCGGGTAGATAATTGCCACGACCGTATGCTGTTCTGCTCCAAAAAAAAAGAGGGACCATTTGGCCCCTCTTTTACTTTACTATTGAACAGAGATTATCGAATCACAAAACTGGCACTTGAGCTCTGCCCTGATTTGTAATGGATATTTAGCAGGTAATTGCCTGCTGGAGCATGATCGATACTTATACTACTTAAATCATGCGCAATTTCCACTGGTATCTGTCGACCTTGCATGTCGAGGATTTGTATGATGTCCACATTGGATAGGTCGCCTTCAAGGTACAATTTCCCCTCGGTCGATGGATTCGGATACAGGCTAATGCCGGTAAGACTGATGTCTTCGTTGGCAACTCCGCAGTTTCCATCCAGCAAGGTGATGCTTACCCAATTGCTGGACAGGGAGAAGCATTCGTCGGAGCTTAAACTAGAAATGTCAGCTCCGGTATTGAAGTCCAGACTTCCTGTGTAGGAGACACCATATACTCGGAATTCATTGGCTGTCAAATCGGTGAAATCGCTTTCTCCCATAGCAATCTGACTTACGATAGCGCCTGAAGCAGTGGTAAGGATGTAGGCATAGTCTGTCTCTGAGTTGCCAGTATTTCCGTAACTAACGATCGTCTCGCTTGGTGGACCGGAAGTGCAAATCACCAATTCCTCCGCACCATCTATTCCAAATACGCTTGCACCGTCGACAATTTCAGCGCAATCGGCACCCTCTACCACTGTGATACAATAGGCAGAGGTTCCGCTAGCTAGTTCGGCTGCAATCTCCTCAATTTGCTCTTCTTCGCTTGGTTCACCAGGCATGGCGCCCATTAATGAGGAAACACTCAATACAGGATTCGGCCAGGCCGAGGAAGAATAGCATGGTGTCAGGTCGCTAAAGCCGTTCATGTTCAGCAAACGCTCGACGGACCAGATAGAAAAGAGCGCATCTTCCAGACGATTGGCGGTGTAGCCAAACAGAGCCGTCAAGCCAAACAATTCGTTTAGGTCGCTAATGTTTTCATCTGCCAAGGCAGAGATGAAGTTGCAGTCGTAGCCCGATGGTAACTCCTCTTCAATCAGGTCGCAGACAAAGTCATTCGCTACAAAATCAAGAATCGCATTGATCTCTCCCAGACTGTAAGCAAAGCCGCTAACACAAATCTCTGATCCTACTGGAAGTGGAGGAAGACTACCATCTCCCGCGAGATCGGCAGGATTGACCGTGCCATTTGTACTTGACCACACAAAGCAGGTGTCCTGACTAGCCGGGCAAATCTCGAATATATAGGCGTAATCTGAAGAGCTCATGCTGCCATCCGGAAGCGGAACGGATTCAGTTAGGTTTGCATCTGCAGGATATGGTGCTCCATTATCCGCCAGCTCTCCCTCGGCAGCATAATTCATATAATCTGAGCCATCCACGAGCATAGTATAATTCCCGTTTTCATCTTGTACAGCGTCGGCGGGAATGGCAATATTGCCGGCACTTACAGATAGATTGTTGCCGCCATTAAAGCCACACATGCTTTGTGCCTGTACACTGATGCAGGAAAAGCAAACTAGTAGGATTAGACTTAGCAAAGAGATAGAGGTTCTTTTCATTTTGTCAGAATTTTAGAGATGAACATAATTCTAGATCACAATTGCAAGCACAAGTGACCTGATTCCGCAAACTTCACACTTTTTCAGCCGCAGAATCGTAATTTCTAGGACAGATTTTGCAAACGTCCTCAATACAATCACTCTCAAGCCCTTAGGACGAAGCAATGCGACGCAAATTTCCTATTTTCACGCAAAAAGAGCAATATGGCAAAGTACATGGACATGGACACCCTGCGGTTTTTACTTTTTGAATGCCACGAGGTACAAAAGCTGTTAGAAGCCCCCAGGTATGCTGATTTTGATCAGGATGCCCTGAATATTTTGCTAGACTCCTTCAAAGACTTTGCCGATAAAGAGCTATACCCTTATTTCCGGGAGATGGATGAGCAGGCGGCATACTATAAAGATGGTAAGGTCATTGTGCATCCGCAGCTGGAGGTGGTGCTCAAAAAGATGGCCGAACTGGGCCTGATTGGGGCCAACTATGACCACGAAGACGGGGGCATGCAGATTCCTGAATCGATCTTCTACAGTCTTTCGCATATCATGGATTCGGCCAACAATAACGTGACTGGTTATCCAAGCCTCACGACGGGTTCCGGCCGTTTGATTGTGACCTTCGGTTCGCAGGAACTCAAAGATACCTATGTGCCCAAGATGATTGCCGGAGAATGGGGCGGAACCATGTGTTTGACAGAACCGCAGGCGGGTAGCTCGCTTTCTGATATCACTTCGAGCGCAATTCCAACGGAGGATGGTTATTACAAAATCAGCGGTCAAAAGATTTTTATCTCTGGTGGTGATCATGAATACTGCAGCAATTTTGTTCATTTGTTCCTCGCAAGGATCGATGGCGCCCCAGCCGGTACCAGAGGGATTTCCCTCTTTGTTGTTCCCAAGTTTCGCCCGACCGCTGATGGTGGTTTGGAAGACAATGATGTATTCACGGCAGCTGATTTTCCGAAGCTGGGCCAGAAGGGATATGTAACCACTCACCTGGTCTTTGGTGAAAAGGAGAACTGCCGGGGATGGCTGGTTGGTGAGCCCAATCGTGGGCTCAAGTACATGTTCCAGATGATGAACGAAGCCAGAATCTCTGTAGGTGTAGGGGCGCTTTCTATTGCCACCGCGGCCTATTATGCCTCGCTTCAATATGCAAAAGAGCGGCCTCAGGGCAGAAGGCTCAGCGATACAGGGACCAAAAACGTGGAAGCCGATCAAACACTGATTATCAACCATCCGGATGTTCGTCGAATGTTGCTTTTGCAAAAGGCGGTTATAGAAGGCTCTTTGAGCCTGGCAGTAGAATCTGCGAAATATAGCGATCTGGTCCATGTCACCGAAGGGGAGGAGCATGATGAGCATCTGCTGATGCTCGAAATCCTCACGCCGATTTGCAAGACTTACCCTTCTGAGATGGGTCGCGTCTCGATTAGCAATGGTCTCCAGGTGCTGGGCGGATATGGATTCACAAGCGACTTTGTTTTGCAGCAATATTACCGCGACATCCGCATTACGTCGCTTTACGAAGGTACCACGGGTATCCAATCTCTAGATCTTCTGGGACGCAAAGTTACCATGAAGAATGGCGCAGCACTTAAGTTGCTGGCGGCTAAAATGCAAGAGTCAATCATGGCAGCAATGGCATACAAAGAACTCAAGCCTTATGCGATGGATCTCGGCGAGAAGTTGAAACTAGCGCAGAAAGTGATTGGTCATCTACTGCAGTTTG
The DNA here is from genome assembly GCA_020629205.1 of Chitinophagales bacterium. GTDB lineage: Bacteria > Bacteroidota > Bacteroidia > Chitinophagales > UBA2359 > JAHDDV01. Next base: position 3,391 of record JAHDDV010000013.1, read on the forward strand.
CGGCACAAGGAAAGTTCGAGCGATTCACAGCTGATGCCACTGTGTTTATGGATTTCTTTAGCAACATCACTATTGCCTGGCAATGGCTGAAAATGGCTACTTCGGCGAGCAAAGCACTTAGCGACAACACTGGTACACAAAAGGCGGAGTTTTATCAGGCCAAGATTCATACGATGAAATTCTACTATAAGTATGAACTGCCAAAGACATTGAGCGCGGCTTACACTTTGGTTGCTGAAGATGAACTGACGATTCAGAAAGAGGAAGAGATTTTGTTTTAATTTTTTTTGGAGCGGAGCAGTATCAGGCCGTGGCAGCATGGTACCCGTGCTCCGCTAATACTCAGCACCCAGCTAGCTACTACAGCTCAGCCACTATCGTCTCCTCCTTCGTCGGAGCCGCTATTGGCTGGCTTCCGTCACGCTATCTGGGCACTTCGTTCCGCTGCGCCCGGGGCTATTGGGCACCGACATTCGAGCGCGCTCAGCAGAAGCTTATTGTCAAATTTTGAACAATCATTGCAAGTTTAACATTCCCTAAACGTTCTTGAGCGGCTATACGTTATCTTTAGGGATTGAGACGCTATCCCTTAGGAAGATTGAAGCCCGCAAATGCATCTCAGCAGACTGTCTTGAGTGACTGCTAAACTGCGATGTTGCTGCAATACAAGCAATCTTGAAATTGCAGCAATTGCTGGCTTAGGAACAATACTTGAAAGAAAAGAAACAAACGGGGCCAATCTTGAAAATCAACCTTACATATCATTTCGGCAAAGGACTATGCTTTTTGTCGATTCTAATTGTCTTCACCTGCACTTCCTTTGTCTTGTCCCAGGAAGAGCTCAAGACTGTGGAAACTACCGTTTCCAGCCATTGCGGAATGTGTCAGGATCGAATTCTTCAATCTGCCATAGAGGTAGATGGAGTGATGGAAGCGACTTACAATCTCGATACCAAGTTGCTGAGCGTGCAGGTCCTGGCGGATTTTGAGGAGCAGGACCTACACCGTCAATTGGCTGATGTAGGGCACGATACGGAGCAATTGACTGCAAATCAGGATGCCTACGATGCACTTCCGGCTTGTTGTAAGTACAGGGATCCCAACTTGAAACCCTGCGGCCCAGAGCCTTCCGTCTTAGACGTAGAGGATTTACCAGAGCTCATTTCTCCCGGTCTCTCCGCTTCAGTCAAGGGGACAATCGTCGAAGAATCCGCTAAAGGAAAACTGCTTGGCTTGCCCGGTGTAAATGTATATTGGGAAGGAAGTACTGAGGGCACAAGTACGGATGAAAACGGCGTCTTTGTTTTGGATCGTGTCGAAGGTAGCGATCAATTGATTGTCAGCTATGTTGGCTTTGACAATGACACGATTTCTATGGAGGAGCAGTCAGAGTTTCAATTGGTACTCTCCAATGCCGTAGAACTCAACGAAGTGCAAGTGACACATAAAAAGCGAAGCACATCGATATCCTACATTAACCCGCTGAAAGTACAATCACTCAATGAACAAGAGCTCTGCAAGGCGGCTTGCTGTAATCTATCTGAGAGTTTTGAAACCAACGCCTCCGTCAATGCATCTGTTACTGATGCAGTCACAGGAACGAGGCAAATCGAGATGCTGGGACTGGCGGGACCTTATGTGCAATTGACACAAGAGAACATGCCTGGAGTACGTGGATTGGCGGCCTTGTATGGCATGTCTTTTACCCCAGGTCCTTTCATTGAAAGTATCCAGATCAATCAGGGAACCGGCTCAGTCGTCAATGGCTTTGAAAGCATGGTCGGCCAAATAAATGTTGAATTGAAGAAGCCGAGTCATAAGGATAAGTTTTACCTCAACCTTTTTGCAAGTCAAGGAGGTAGGATGGAAGCTAATGTGATTTTTGCCGAGCAATTGACAGACAAATGGTCAAGCAGCTTATTGCTACACGGTCGAGAACAACCATTCAAGCAGGACAACAATGGCGATGGGTTTCTGGACAGTACCCTTGGCGGGGAATATGTGGCGATAAACAGACATCGATACAAGTTCAAAAAGGGCTGGGAGGGACAGCTAGGTGTGAAGGCCGTCCAAACTGATCAGGTGAGTGGGCAAGAAGAATTTGATCGAGACAAACCTTTTGATGGTGATCACCCCTGGGGAGCCATGATAGACAATAGAAGATTGGAAGTATGGTCCAAAGTGGGAAAGCTGTTCGCTGGGGAGAAGAAGAGTATAGGGTTTCAAGTGTCCGGCTCTATCCATGATCTAGATTCAAATTTTGGTACCAGATCCTATACCGGAACGCAGAAGACATTGTATGGGAATTTTCTTTTTCAAAAAGTCTTAGACAATCCAGCTCATCAGTTTACAACGGGCCTTAGCCTTCAGGTAGATGACTATGAAGAGCAATTGGTGGATCAGAATTTCGATCGAAGAGAAGTGGTTCCGGGAGCCTATGCGGAGTACTCTTTCTCCGATGTAGATCGATTCTCTGCAGTATTGGGAATGCGTTTGGATCATCACAACAATTATGGGCTGTTCTATACACCACGGGTGCATCTGCGTTTTGTACTGGGTAAAGAATCCGTGCTAAGATTTGTGGCTGGACGTGGACAAAGAACGGCTAGTATCATTTCAGAGAATATTGGTGTACTGGCTTCCTCTCGACAAGTAATTATTCACAGTGAGCGGGACGATACACCTTATGGTTTGGATCCCGAGGTATCCTGGAATGTTGGTTTGAATCTATCGCAGGAGATTCTGCTAGGGAAGAAGAGTCTGACTCTTTCTGCTGATGCTTATCGCACCTTCTTTGAAAATCAAGTTGTTGTGGATTATGATCATCATCCTCAGGAGTTGAACTTTTACAATTTGGATGGCAAATCCTATTCAAACAGTGGGCAAATTCAAGTAGACATGGAGTTGATTCCAAAACTGGATATGCGCCTGGCCTATCGACTCAATGATGTGAAGACAAACTTTGGCGAAGAATTGCGGGAAAAGCCTTTATTGGCCAGGCACCGCGCGTTTTTCAATCTGGCTTATGAAACAGAAAACGATTGGCAGTTTGATTTTACTACAAGCTGGCAGGGGCAAAAAAGGATTCCGGATCTGGAGGGAAATCCTGAGGCCTATCAAATGGATTCACGCTCTCCGGATTTCTTTGACCTACATGCACAAATAACCAAGGTTTGGAATGACAAGTTTGATTGGTATCTTGGAGCCGAAAACTTGCTGAACTACAGGCAGCCATCGCCGATCCTTTCAGCTGACTTACCTTACAGCCCGTATTTTGATGCTTCTATGATTTGGGGGCCAGTATTCGGAAGGATGTTCTACACGGGAATTCGTTATCGAATCGAAAAGTAAATTAAGAAATTATGTCTAGTTATATCAAAGCCCTTATCTTTTTAGTGATATTGGGTCTGTTTTCCAGTGCAGTCGATGCACAAAGTGTGCACCATGTTAAGAAAGACCTCAGTAATCATGTAAGTGAAGAGGAGGAGGAAGAGAGGCTAATGCAATTAGTTGATCAGTATGTGAGCAAGATGTCAAGCAATCTGACTGATCTGGACTTACCTGCCCTGACAGGAGAGCAAGAACCCAAGATCAGGGAACTATATAAGAACTATAAACAAGCAATCGACCGAATCGACGCGACTGAAGGAATGCGAGGCAAGGAACGAACGGCCTCAAAAGCTCGATTGACAAAGAGCCTTAATAATGATGTAATGGAAACCCTTAGCAGCGAGCAGGCTCAGTATTTCGATCGGGATTTTCGAGAAGAATTTGCTGCAAAGAAACGAGCAGAAGCCGCTCCTAAACCAGCTGCTCCAAAACCACCTACTTCAGGTGAATTAGCCGATTCAGAGCTATTGACGATAGAAGCTGCAGTGGATGGAGCTGGTTTGGCTCCTATGGAAAAGGGACAAAAAAATCAACTGCGAAACAGTTTGCTGCAACGACAAATGGAAATGGGAAAGCAGGAGAGTAGCCAACTAACCGAGAGTGTTCTTTATACCATTAATGCCAAGCTTCGTGATAGTTTGAAGGCTTTTCTTCCGGCAGAGTACATTACGGTTGTTGAGCAGGCATTGGAGCTGTGATTGGACGCACACGCACAGCGATGTTTTTTCATCTGGGGCTAATCATACTTGTGCTGGGGCTATGTTCCTGTAGCTCAAAGGAGGTCAAGCAAAGCGCCTGTCACGATAGTGAACAGCAAGCAGGAGCCACTGCTTTTACCAACAAAGCTGCTTCGCAGGTTATTGCCAGTATTGAGGTGAATGAAGACAAGCTGACAGACACTTCAGGTATGGTGTTTATCACAGGAGGTATCTTCGAAATGGGAGCTGAAGGTAAGCTGGCAAGGCCAGATGAATTTCCAAAACATCAGGTGCGTGTATCTGACTTTTGGATGGATACACATGAAGTTAGCAATGCACAATTTGCTGCCTTTGTAAGAGCGACTGGCTATGTTACCACTGCTGAACAAGACATTTCTGTAGAGGAAATTCGTAAACAGTTGCCGCCGGGTGCGGCAATGCCACCTGCTGAAATGTTAAAGGCTTCTTCCGCTGTGTTTAGATCTCCCGAAAAGAGAGCGAATGCCAGCTATGATTTTCACGATTGGTGGGAGATGCTGCCCGGAGCCAACTGGAGGCATCCAACAGGCCCGGAGAGCGATTTGACAGGGCAGGAGGATCATCCAGTAGTGCATGTGTCCTGGTTTGATGCAATGGCTTATGCACGATGGGCAGGGAAGCGACTGCCAACAGAAGCCGAATGGGAATATGCTGCAAGAGGCGGGAAGGACAACGCTCGTTATCCCTGGGGAAATGAACACATAGCGGATGGGGAAGTGAAAGCCAACTATTGGCAAGGAAATTTTCCACTTAGCAATTTGGGCTCAGATGGTTATGAGCGACTAGCACCGGTAAAGCAGTTCAGGGCAAATGCTTATGGGCTATATGATATGGCTGGAAATGTATGGGAATGGACAGCAGATTGGTATAAGGGGAACTACTATCAAGAGCTTGGAGGGCAGCTGGTGGAGGACCCCAAAGGGCCTTCAGAAAGATCAGCCAATAGTGGCCAGCGGGTAATGCGAGGAGGTTCTTTCTTGTGCAATGATAGTTATTGCGCAGGCTATCGTGTTTCAGCCAGAATGAAATCTAGTCCTGATACCTCCCTTGAGCACACAGGCTTTAGATGTGTGCGTTCGAAAAACTAACTAGAATGCTTAAAAAAGAAAAGCCTCCCTATATAAGGGAGGCTTTTCCTCTCTAAATAAACCAAAACTTAAAGCAAAGAAAACCCGATGTCATGGTTTGCAGACCTAACATCAGACTGTCTACGTATTATACTGGAAAAATCGCTTAGGGATTGGGAATCAATAACTGTCTGATTTTGACGCCGCTAGAAATGATTTGGACAAGGCATTTTTTGACAGCATCCTTGTTGGATGGTGGAGAAAAATAACGATGGATAAATCATTTCTAGCAAGTCAAAATGGACAGTTATTGATTCTCTATCCCTTAATGGTTGCTTGTCAATGGCCTAAATTACACCCCGTGATTCAGACCACAACAGTATTACGTTTGCTATAGTAAGTTAAGTATTTCAAACTTCAGAAATACATACCAATTTGACAATAGGTCTTTGTTAAGACAGAATAAACAGCTTGGAACTAGAAATACTCTTTAGAGATGAACACTTGGTGGCGATTAATAAGCCGCCGGGTTTACTGGTACATCGGACCCGTATAGCAGAGGAAAAAAAATACTTTGCGTTGCAACTGCTACGCAATCAGTTAAAGCAAAGGGTGTATCCGGTGCATCGGCTCGACCGGAAGACATCAGGCGTCTTAATTTTTGCTTTGAGCAAGGAGGTCAGTGCTGCCATGTCTGTGCAGTTTCGAGAGCAGCAAATGCAGAAGATGTATCGGGCAATTGTGCGTGGCTACATTGAGGCAGAAGCGCTTATCGACTATGCCTTGAAAAAAGAAAAGGTAGGGGAACTACAAGAGGCGCAGACCCGATACCGCTGCCTTGCTCAGATTGAGATTGATCAAGCTGTTGGTCCTTATCCCCGGTCGAGGTATTCTCTAGCTGAGATCCATCCACTGACAGGTCGCATGCACCAAATACGAAGGCACTTTGCACATATCAGACATCCCATTGTGGGAGACCGCCCGCATGGAGATTGGCGACACAATAAGATGTTTAAGGAGGTGCTTGGTATTCCGCATATGCTGCTTCATGCGAGGCAGCTCAATTTTGCGCATCCAGTGCATTTTGGTGCCGTTCAAATCATAGCGCCATATTTTGAGTCCTTTACAAAAGCATTACAGCTTTTTGACTGGGGGGATTTGAAATAAAGAGCATGCTGTTTTTCTGAGCAATGATGCAGGTAGCCACGGCTGAAGGGCGGTGCCATATAGCCCTGGGCGCAGCGGAACGAAGTGCTCAGATAGCGTGGTGAATGCCAGAGTCGGGCTGGCTCGAAGCAACGCGGAGAGACAGACTGGCTCCGGCATGAACAGCTAGCTGAGTGCTGAGTATTAGCGGAGCACAGGCAGCAGCTAGCGCGCGCGAAACTGCTGGGCTCCAAAAGAAAAGACTATTCTTTGATAAGGCGCAGCGTTTCTATAGGACCATCTGTGTTACTAATTCGGCAGACATATATGCCAGGTGGGGCTATGCCCATATCGATGGAAATTTCTTCGTCGCCATTGCTTTCCAGGCTTAGTAGATGTTCTCCGGAAATGTGAAAAATTTCCACTATTTCAACCTTATGAATGGGATCGCTCGACAGCTTGATGACCCGGTTGCTCGGATTGGGGAAAGCCACTATTGCTTCTTCGTATTCAGTCTTAGCAGACTGATTTTGAATTTCTGAGGATTCTTGTCTTGTCTCTGTAATGGAAGTTTCAGTGCCAAAGTTGGTGGTCGTAGCTGAAAGTCCTGCAGGTAAAGTGAGAAGAAGACAAAGTGTGAGGTAGAACAATTTCATGAAACCTGTTTTTTTGTATAAAGGGGTACAGGCAAGATGGCTCAATTTCCTCACATCTTTGTCATCTAAAAGTCATGTATGTGGCCGTTCTTTGCTTAGGAGATTTTGTCAAAACCTACATGTGGTACAATGGCTTTGGGAATGTCGATAGAGCCATCTGGATTTTGATGATTTTCCAGCAGGGCGGCTACAATTCTTGGCAGGGCCAGAGCACTTCCATTTAGCGTATGGCATAGTTGAGTTTTTCCATTTTCGTCTTTGTAGCGCAACTTCAATCGATTTGCCTGGAAGGTTTCAAAATTGGATACTGAACTGACTTCCAGCCATCTCTGCTGTGCTCGGGACCAAACTTCGAAGTCGTAAGTCAAAGCGGAAGCGAAAGTGGTATCTCCGCCACAGAGTCTAAGAATTCGATAAGGCAGTTCCAGCTTTTCCATTAATCCTTTTACATGTTCGACCATCTCGCCATGTGTATCGTAGGAAGCATCGGGATGAGTGATTTGAACAATCTCCACTTTTTCAAATTGGTGCAGGCGATTGAGGCCACGAACATGAGCTCCATAGGAACCAGCTTCACGTCGGAAGCATGGTGTGTACGCCGTACACTTGATTGGGAAAGTAGCCGCATCGACAATATCGTCGCGGAAGATATTGGTCACAGGTACTTCTGCCGTGGGGATGGCGTAGAGATCGTCGAGCTGCATGTGGTACATTTGGCCTTCCTTATCTGGAAGATTTCCTGTGCCAATTCCGCTTGCTTCATTGACGAAAAAGGGCGGAAGATATTCTTTGTAGCCTGCTTCGGTATTGTAATCCAGAAAGAAGTTGATCAAGCCTCTTTGCAGCCGGGCTCCTTTGTCGATATACAGCGGAAATCCGGCACCGGCAATTTTGACACCCAGCTCAAAGTCGATCAGGTTGTGTTTTTTGGCCAATTCCCAGTGGGGCAACAGTCCTTCCTCTTTTGCTGGCGTGTCGCCACTTTCAAAGACGACCTCATTGTCGCTCTCATCTACTCCCGCAGCCACGCTGGTATGTGGAACATTTGGGATCTTGTAGAGTAATTGTTGCATCGAATCCTCGATTGCTCTCAGCTGCTCTTGCAGGCCCTTGCTTTGCTCTTTAAGTTCTGAGGACTTGGCCTTCAGTTCATTCGCAGCCTCGATTTCTTTCTTCTTGAAGAGCTCACCGACTTGCTTGCTGATTATATTGGCTTGCTGCAGGCAGTTATCAAGCTCTTGTTGGGTTTTTTTTCTCGACTCGTCATTCGAACGTATTTGACTAACGATCTCTGAAAAGTCTTTTTTTCGCTTGTCGTTCAATTGCTGAATGGCTTCCTCGTCCCATACTTGCTTGAGTGTGAGCATTGTAATCAGTTTTTTGTTTCAAAAGGAGCACGAAGATAAGTGATCTGTTAGAACTTTCTATGGTAAACAGATACTGGACTTTTTTGGAAAGGGCCAACTCTTGGCTATGGCATTACGTTTCTAGAAATTGTATGCGGGGAATTGCTGGTGATGTAGGCTCAAAATTCTGGAAAATAATGGTGTTTGACTTTCTGTAGAATTGCTAGTGATTTTCTGTAATGGCCTTGTAATTAATTGATTTAAATAGTTTGAATCATTGTTATACGGAAGCTTGGTCATTTGGAGGAAGTAGTCTTTTAGACTCGGAACTTGACCATATTTGTATTTGGGTGAGCGTCATTATTGATCGATCTTTGAGCCATAGACGTTAATTGGAAAAATTGCGGAGAGTTGCGTTGGTGAGGGAAGGTATAAGGTAGCTGAACTAAACCAAAACTGCTTTCCGCTATTCCAGAATTCCTTGAAAGACAAGGATTTCAGCCCTATACTGTACAATATTGGAGGATGCGTCCGGAGAAGAGGTTTTGGACTGCGTGAGGATGCTCCTTCTTATGTACCAATTAATTTGATTTGCATTTAGGTGATTTTTAGTCTCTTTAGTAATGGGTCAGGGTTTAGTCATTTATCCTGGCCCTTTTTTTTCAAGAGCTTGATTCTTAAGATATTAACCTAAAGCAGGGGCATCTATAACACCTACCTCAATTATTCTGAACTATCTATCAGGTCATTCAATCATTGAATTGTCTTTGCTAAAACTTTCAATAGCAGTTACATAGGATTACCTTTGCCTATTGAGGCTGGTTTCGCTTTTTGAATTAATTCATATATTGCGTCAATTGTCGGCAATTACGACATGTATCGGCCCATAATACCTAAATATTCCACCATAAGCCAGGTATAATCAAGATGGAAATTCTTGCTTGGATCGCCCCCATCCGAACCAGCAGAATCCATATTACAAAGATTATCAGTTTGCAACATAGCGTAATTTAGTTCAATGGTACCAACTAAGCTTGGTTTACCAGTTAAATTGCTGTGTTACAAAGTGGTATAAAATTTGGAAGACAAGATCGGAATGGTCGGTCTTGACTACCCTCAAATGGTTGATAACCAACTCTTTTTGTGATAGGCGCCTATCAAACAGAAAGGGTTTGAATACCCACAAAATCAAGCACGTGCTTATGAGAATATTGTATTTTCTCCTGTTGCTATCGCTATGTTTCTTTCAATCGCTCGAGTTGAGAGGGCAAGAACCCTTCGGCACCTATCAATTGGAATGTTTGGCGAATCCCAATTTCAATCTGGTTACTGCCGACTTGTCAGGACAGGAGCCCTCCGAATTTTCGATGCTTGATCTTGGTGCCAGCGATGGACTTTATATCGTGCTCGTTTCGCAGGACCTGCATCCAACAAGTATCGCACTTCAGATAGATATGGCCATGCCAGTCAATCTGGAAATGCATGCTGTAGAACAAAACACCATCTATTGGGTCGGGGAAGTGGCCTCAGGAGCCAGTAATTTTAGCCTACAAGCAGATGGGGCTAACATCGAAGCCCTTTCATTTCCAATAGGTTTCTACGCATTTGGTGAAGAAGACGGAAATTCTGGCAATGCAGCGACCTATTTCTTTGGTGAGTATCTGGATTATAACATGGGACCGCCCTTTATCCAGCCTATGCAGGACTGCTTCGAATTTGCACTGCCATTTCCAGCCGGGGGCTCTAGTAGCAGCTACAATCTGCGATTTGTATTCCGGGAGATGTTTGACGCCTTGCGTCCAGCTGCGATTAGCTTAAGCTATGAAGAAAATGCCATTGATCTATTGGCATTTGGAACGGATGATCCTACTGGCATTCTGGTATTCGAACAAAGCCTGAACAATATAACACCTAGTGGTGCGCCTATCATGATCTCTGTATGTTCTAATCAGTTTAACGACAATGGAGAATTGGGGCCAGCGTTCTTTCTAGAGAGTATTTCCCTAACAGATGATGAGGATTGCTGTTTTGAAGTTCTTGATATACAGACTGTTGAGCCATCTTGCGATTCTGCAGACGGTATGATTAATTTTCAATTGTCTCTTGATTCAGGACCTTATACCGTTGATTATGCACCTTTAGGAGAACAGAGTCAGCAGATCATACTGGAATATGCTATGGGTGGGATTAGTATTGGTGATCTTGCTGCGGGTACTTACAATGTGGCTATTGCTGACAGTGAGGGTTGCGAGATCACGATTTCACCTTCGGTGATACTTAATGCTCCTGATGCTTGCTGTGACGATTTGAGTTTTACTTATGAGTCATTTAATCCCAGTGAATGTGGTGTCAATGACGGATATATAGAATTTTCAGCAAGCGGAAGTACTGGATTGTATGAATATTCTCTTGATGGAGGAGAAATTTGGTTTACATCAGCAGTGTTTAACGACCTCATGCCCGGCGTTTATGATCTGGCAGTTAGAACACCGGATAACGATTGTGTCTTAGTAGATCCTGTGAGCCTTACTTTGGCAGCCCCGGACGGAATCAGCATAGAGGCCGTGAATACAATTGCGGAAACCTGTAATGAATCAGCCGATGGGCAAATTATTATCCTTGCTGTGAGTGAAGAGGCTACTTTACAATACAGCATTGATGGAGGAAATACTTATCAGGACTCCAATATATTTGAAGGATTGAATGCAGGAATCTATGAGGTTTTTGTCACCATTGGTACTGCTTGTACCATTGAACACGGCGAAGTGATGGTTGATGCCGGAACTGCTTTGGAGTTGATTGAGATTGCTTCTGAGAATATTGTGTGCCTCGGTGATGGCAGTGGTGAGATATCCATTTTTGCCTCTGCCGGAGAAGGAGTTCCTTTGGAATATTCTATTGATGGTGGTCAAAGCTTCAGTACAGAGAATGTTTTTACAGGCTTGGATCCCGGCACCTATGATATTGTGGTCCAGACAGCCGAGGGATGCAGTGAGAGTGGTCAGGCCGGGATCGAATTCAATGGAGCAGATGAACTGGAATTTTCGATAGATTTTTCTGAAAACACTGGCTGCGGGGAAGAAGATGGCTTCATCCAGTTTAGTGCTTCCGGTGGGCTGCCGCCGTATCAGTATTCGATTGATGCTGGTGAAGTATACCAAACACAACCACTGTTTGAAAATCTTGGAGGAGGCTTCTATGAACTCTATGTGAAAGACGAAAATAATTGCATTGGCGTATATGAAGCAGGTATATTGAGCTTTGCTTCTTCAGAATCCCCGACGGTCAGTGATGTATTGTATTCGAATCCTTCTTGCTTTGGAGAATCAGATGGAACGATTACGATTGTGGCAGGCGGCGGGAGCGGTGTGCTGGAATATTCAGTTGATGGCGGAAGCACCTACAGCTCAGCTAATACTGTCTCCGATCTTAGTTCAGGACTGTATGTGATAATGGTGAGAGATGATCAAGGATGTGAAGTCACCTATGAAAATGAAATTCTACTGCTCGATCCGGATCAACTGTCAAACATCACGATTGAGATTGACCAATTGGTTGATTGTGAAAGCGGTTCAGCTAGCATAGAAATTTTTACCGTCGGTGGCACTGGTTTTCTCCAGTATTCGATTGATGGCGGGGAAACATACAGCTTGGACAATGCTTTCCTGGACTTGTCCGCCGGCATTTATAACGTTAAAGTAAAAGATGAAAACAACTGTGGTCTTGAATACAGTGAAAATCCAGTAGTTATAGAAGAGCCGGGTTCCTTTCTTGATATTGAGGTCTTGGCTTTAGATCTTAGCTCATGCCTCGAACCAGACGGTCAAATAATCATAACTGCGACAGGCGGGATGGACCCCATTCAATATTCTATCGATAATGGGGCAACCTACACTGAGGATAATGTTTTCAGTGGTCTCTCTGGAGGTTCCTATGAAATTCTGGTACAAGATGGTGCAGGTTGCGAGGCTGCCTATCTATCAACAGTCAATCTCCTGCAGCCGGATGATATCGAAATTGTCAGTGTTGAAACTTCAGACCTTGCTTGTGCAGGAGATGCTTCCGGAGCAATGACGATTCTTGCATCCGGGGGTGTCGAGCCGCTAGAATACTCCCTGAATGGTGAGGACTGGCAAAGCAGTAATCAGTTCAGCGATCTGGACGCTGGATCTTATACGGTTTGGGTGAGGGACGACCTGGCTTGTGAGGTGTTTTCTAGTGATTTTATCTTGCTTGAAGAGCCGACAGCTGTCCTTGTGGCAAATGTGAGCACGGTTGACCTTAGTTGCCCTGGAGCAAATGACGGGGCGCTTACAATCTTTGCAGCAGGAGGTTCAGGAGCCCTGACTTACTCCATTGATGCCGGACAGAATTTTGGATCTTCAACTGTGTTCACAGACCTGGGGCCAGGGGCATATAGTATCCTTGTACAAGATGAGTCAGAATGTACCATCGATGTGGCCATTCCAGTGGAGATATTTGAAGCCGCAACTCCCGAAATTAGCGTTTCGATAATAAACACAAGTGATTGTGCAACAGACAATGGATCGATTGAGATATCTGTTGAAGACGCTGTTGAGCCCTTAAACTACTCAATAGACAATGGACAGAATTTTTCGGTAGATCCGTTCTTTGGAGATCTGGGCGGAGGGATTTATCAACTAATTGTTAGAGATGGTAATTTCTGTGATTACACTTATGGTGATGTTGAATTATTGCAAGGATCCGATATAGTCTTTTCAAGTATTCCACAAGTCACTCAGCCCGATTGTGCAGGCTTGGGAGGAGCCATTGAAATCGTAGTCGCGGGCGGTTCAGAGCCTTACACATACTCAGTAGATGGAGGACAGACTTTTCAAGATACTGGCTTGTTTGACAATCTGCCTGCAGGTCAATACGAGATTCAGGTCATCGATAGTGCCGATTGTTTGGTTAATTTCGAAGGCCCAATTGTACTGCAAAGTCCAGAGAGTTTTGAGATCACAAATGTCCTTGCTCAACCAATTTCTTGTGAAGGAGATCCAGGCACTATTCAGATATCCGCGACTGTAGCTGGTCTTAGTTACTCCATTGATGGAGGCGAAAACTTTCAAACGGAAGGTACTTTTGCAGGTCTGTCAGCAGGCTCCTATTCTATTGTTGTACAAGATGCGGATGCTTGTCAACAATCGTACGCTGGCAACCCAGTCTTGCTTGGTAATGAAGAAGGATGTGGAGTGATTTCGGGAATTGTCTTCATTGATGCAGATGGTGATACAGAGTATGACGCTGGGGAAGCAACAGTTTCCGGTGCCATAATAACGATTAGCAATCAAGATGGGATTGTCTCGATACTAAACACTGAAGCAGATGGTAGCTATGTTTCTGGAACTGCGGTAGAAGGTAACTATATGGTTTCTATCGATGTGAATTCAGTGCCGGCCAATTTAAGTCTTGTCACACCGAACTTTGTCAACGTAACCGTGGGTGGAATTAATCCAGCCGTGGCCGACTTTGCATTCAATACAGATCCAATAACAGGAGAAATTGAATTGCAGGATGATATTGCGACAACAGACTACGGCACCACCGTAGAAGTAGATGTGCTCGAAAATGATGGCATCGAGGGGCTAGCGATTATTGATTTTGCGGAGACACCAAACGGTGAAATAAGTTTGACAGAGGATGGGAACATTAGCTTTACACCGAGTGATGGATTTACTGGTGTTGTTAGCATTGAGTATACAGCTCAAGATCCTGATGGAAATGTTGGAACTGCTACATTAACAATCACTGTAGGTCCATTGGCTGTTGATGACTATGTCATCACCTTACCGGGAACCCCAGTGACATTTAATCCACTATCCAATGACTTGGGCACAGGTCTTACCGTTATTGATTTCACCATTCCAGATGGTGGTGAACTCATTGTTGACGAAGATGGTGAATTTACTTTCATCCCTGCAGATGGCTTCGAAGGCTCTGTAACTTTCATTTATACCATACAAGACGAAAACGGAAATACCAGTACCGCGATAGGGACTGTCGAGATCACTTTCGATATTCCCGCTGCACCAATGGCGGTGGATGACAGCTATACAACCACAGCAGGAGAGAGCATTACGCTGAATGTCATGGACAATGACAATGGAGTAGCGATTAGCATTGAATCCCTTGTCCCACCTGCAAATGCTGTAACCATCATTGAAGGCGATGTCATTGACTTTACTCCTGAAGCTGGTTTTACAGGAACGATTACCTTTACGTATACGATCGTTGACGCTGCAGGACAAACTGACAGCGCCATAGTGACCGTGCTCGTCGAAGCAGATCCCACTGCAATTGATGCGGTGGATGACAGTGCAGAGACCGATAGTGAAACCGTGGTCGAAGTACTGGTGCTGGATAATGATACTGGCGAAGGAATTTATATCTCAAGCTTCACCCAACCTGCATTTGGCGGTGAAGTATTGGTAGGGCAGGAAGGACTAATATTTGTTCCCGACCCTAATTTTGTTGGTACCGCAGTATTCCAGTACAGCATCAGTGATGTTCAAGGAAATTTCGATACGGCGCTGGTGACAATAACCGTATTTTCCAGTGAAGGGCCAGATGCAATTGATGACCTTTATACCACTGTGATTGATACACCGATTACTGTGGACCTCATGGAAAACGACTCTGGGCTGGGAATCTTTGTTTCAGACTTAAGCCCAGTGATTCCAGGTGGAGGAGCCATCCTGAATGAGGATGGAACAATCACCTTCGTTCCTGAGCAAGGCTTCACAGGCTTAGCCGTATTCACTTATACACTAGAGGATCAAAATGGTCTGATGGACATGGCAACAGTTACCGTCAATGTCTTGCTTGAAGCTAATGAGCCTCCCTGTATCGATACGCTCTACTTCTGTACCGGACCACTTCAAACCGTACCAGTGTGCTTTGAACAATGTGATCCGAATGGAGACCCTAGCTCAATTGTGGACGTACAAACCACATTCAACTGTAGCATCTTTGTAACAGAGGATCTTTGTTTTAATTATACCCCACTTCCTGAATACTTTGGATTGGATTCCGTCTCAGTAACGATCTGCGATAATCAAAATCCACAAGCATGTTCGGTGTCCACAGTTTTTGTACTGACCCAACAAGCAGGGGTGCCGAGTGCACAACCAGTAGATGACTTTTACAGTACTCCAAACAATCAAAATATTGTCATTGATCCTTTGAGCAATGACGAAGGCGAATTACTTAGCATCGCAGGCCTTACACAACCCTCCGAGGGAGCAGTGGTGAGCCTTGATGGCGAAGAAGTGACCCTTACTCCAATTCCTGACTATGAAGGAACAATACAATTTGAATATGAAATACAGGATTTCTGTGGCGATACGGCTGCTGCTACCATTACGGTAGAAATTACTTCTCCAATCGATGATCCGGTAAACGCTGTAGAAGACGTTTTCAACACACTAGTCGATACACCCCTCACACTTGACGTATTGTCAAATGATACCGGAAATGGGATTACTATCACTGAGGTAACACAACCTGCCTTTGGTGGTACAGTGCAGATCCTAGATGGAGCCCTGCTCTTTACGCCTGAAGAGGGCTTTACTGGATTGGTGGTTTTTGAATATACCATTACAGATGAAAATGGAGCGACTGATACGGCAGCTGTATCCATTACAGTCGAAGAACTACCTGATCCAGAATGTGATACCACAGCCTACTTTACAACGCTTTGTACACAGCCTGTAACCCCCGAAGAAATTTGCTTCGATTTCTGTACCCTGGAAGGAGATAGCATTGAAGTAGTTGGAGTTACTGCCCTCTATAGCTGCAGTATTGATCTGGAAGATAATCCGCCAGAGTGCTTTGGTTATACTGCATTACCTGGCTCCGCTGGCCTGACAAACGAGCTGACCGTAGTAGCCTGCAATGAATTTGGTGTTTGCGATACAGCCTATGTGGAGGTCTATGTCGGTTGCTTCCCGCCTTTGGCTACGAACGATACAGCAACAGCAGAAGATGAAAGCATCTTTATCGATGTTTTGGCTAACGACAGCGACCCTTGCTACTCGATCGACACATTGAGCACAGTGGCTCTGACGCAACCTTTGAACGGAACTCTGGAACCAGCAGAAGATGGTGGTTTCAACTATCTTCCGAATGAAGGGTTCGTCGGAACCGATTCTTATACCTATCAAGTCTGCAATCCTTGTATAGACCTCAGCTGCGATACAGCGACGGTCACCATCACTGTACTGGACATTACACCTCCTGCTGATATTTTGGCAGTTTTAGACGTCACCAGCACACCATTTGAAACCCCCGTTGAAGTCGATGTGCTTGCCAACGATTCTGGTGAAGATTTAAGCATTGAATCTTTCACACAGCCAGTCAATGGAAGTGTTAGCCTCGGGGAAGATGGAACCACCTTGGTCTATACTCCAAACGAAGGCTTCTCTGGTGGCGACTTCTTCTTCTACACCATTATTGACGCGGAAGGCAATACTGATACAACAGTAGTCAACATTGAAGTCCTGGAAGAGAACGCCGAAAATCAACCACCCTCAATCATCGGAGATGTATTTGAGATCGACCCTAACGAAGTGATTGAACTACCGGTTCTTGACAATGACTCTGACCCTGAAGGAGGTGAACTAATCATCACTGGTGTGATAGGTCCGGAAGATGGTGGCACTATTAGCTTTAACGAAGACAGCACGGCACTTATCTTCACCCCGGATCCTGATTATATCGGAGAAGTGGAGTTTGAATACATCGCCTGCGACGACGCTGTTCCACCAATCTGCGACACAGCTACAGTAGTCGTATCCGTTGGCACCGAATTGAGCAACAATCCACCACAAGCCAATAATGACGAGGTGACTATTAGCAATCTCGATGAGTTCTTGGTGATTGGAGTTTGCGGAAATGATCTCGATATTGATGGCAATGCTCTGTCAGTAACTGTCCTCGTGCCACCAGCCTTTGGCACCGTAGAGCAGGAGCAAGATGATGAATCAGGCTGCAGCCTCATCTATACACCAAACGAATTTATAGATGGTCTGGAGGATATCTTCAGCTACTTGCTTTGTGATGATGGCAATCCGGAACTGTGCGACACAGCCTTTGTTAGCATAGATTATGTTCTGATTCCTGCTGAGATCAGTGCGGAGCCTGATGTACAAACCACTAATTTTGAAGAAGCAATCACAATCGACGTATTGGCTAATGATGAAGGTGACAATCTTAGTATTATTTCCTTTACGCAACCAGCCAATGGTACAGTCACTTTCAATGAAGACAGTACCCAGCTGATTTACACACCAAATGAAGGCTACGAAGGAGACGACTTCTTCTTCTATACCATACAAGATGGAGAAGGCAATGTGGATTCCACAGTTGTTAATATAACAGTCTTGCCTGATGAGCAGGAAAACCTTCCTCCTGTTGCCAATAATGACACCTTTGAGCAAGAAGAGTACGAAATAATGATTCTGGATGTATTGGAAAATGACAGTGACCCTGAAGGTGGTCTACTGACGATCACAACCGTCATTGGACCGGATGAAGGTGGCACAGTCACCATCAGCGAGGATGGTCAATCCCTTGTCTTTGAACCCGATTCCGGCTTTGTAGGAAATATCAATTTTGATTATGTCGTCTGCGATGAAGAAGGACTCTGCGATACCGCTTCCGTTGCCATTGCATTGGGCGGAGAAGAAGTTTCAAACAATCCGCCAATTGGGGTAGAAGACAATTTTGATATGCTCGCAACAGAGGACTTCATTATCATTGATGTTTGCGGAAATGATAGCGACCCTGATGGCGATAACATCTTCGTATCAATCATTGGAATGCCAATGTTTGGTGAGCTCTCAATTGATGAAGCTGACACAACAGGTTGTTCCATGATCTATACCCTGCTGGATTCTGATGCAGAACTGGATGCCTTTACCTACCTGCTCTGCGATGACGGAGATCCAGTGCTTTGCGATACCGTAGCAGTAACGATTACAATCTTTCAAGGAAGTGGCGAAGTTGAACTAAACCCAGATGTGGTACAGACTCCATTTGAAACTAGTGTGAGCATCGATGTCCTGCTAAACGACAACAGCGACTTCCCTTTGACCATCACCAGTTTTACCCTTCCTGAAAATGGAACAGTCGAATTTGATGAGACTGGAACCATGTTGATATACACGCCTAATGATGGCTTTAGCGGTTCTGACTTCTTCTTTTACGAGGCTTGTGATGAAGAAGGAAACTGCGAATCAACTTTGGTTTCGATCACCGTGCTTC
This sequence comes from Chitinophagales bacterium, assembly GCA_020629205.1. Taxonomy (GTDB): domain Bacteria; phylum Bacteroidota; class Bacteroidia; order Chitinophagales; family UBA2359; genus JAHDDV01. The sequence goes on from JAHDDV010000013.1 coordinate 22,020, forward strand.
CGGAAGATGCAGTCAATCTACCGCCGACTGCCAATACCGATCTGGCCATCACGGAGGCTGGGCTAGAAGTGATCATCCCGGTCTTGGATAATGATAGCGATCCCGAAAATCAGCTGCTTACCATCACCTTCGTAGGAGAACCCCTTTATGGTACAATCTCTTACAATGAAGACAGTACCGAATTGATCTATCTGCCAAACGACGGAGTGGATATGGTGGAAGACTCGTTTATATATGTGATTTGCGACCCTGGGGAACTCTGCGATACAGCGGTAGTCTGGGTGGCAATTGGTATGGAGCCAAGCAATAGCTATCCTATTGCCGAGAATGATGAGGTAGTGACGCCTTTCGAGACTCCAATCTTGATCAACATCTGCGATAATGATTCAGATCCCGATATCGGTCAGCTTCTTACAGTAACTATTGTGGCAGAGCCAGCTTTTGGTACCATAGAGCTTCTAAACGATACCTGGGAAGAAGGGGAGTGCTGGGTTGAGTATACACCAAACGAAGGCTACTCCGGGCAGGATGTTTTTGTCTACATCCTCTGCGATGATGGTTCTCCAGCTTTGTGTGACACAGCCTTTGTGTCGATTACCGTTGAAGAGGAAATCGTTGAACCGGAAACTATTAATGCTCAACCAGACATTGCCATTACATCCATAAATGAACCAATCCTAATTGATGTACTTGCAAATGACGAAGGGGAAAATCTCACCATTACAGGTTTCTCTAATCCAGGAAATGGTACCGTCATTTTCACAGTAGATGGACAAGGCTTGATCTATACACCGGTGCCGGGATTTGTCGGTACAGATTATTTTGAATATTACATTTGTGATGATATTGGGCAATGCGACACCGCCTTGGTCGCCGTCATCGTACAGCCAGAATCAATCACCAATGTGCCACCATCAGGTATTAGCGACGCCTATTGCTTTGAAGATGATCAACCGAATGTTATTGACGTGCTCGAAAATGATGAAGACGCTTTCGGAGGCGATGCCCTGATCCTCGAATCATTTACGCAGGGAGCTTTTGGTACCATCACTCAGGAAGGGCAACAGCTACTCTACACTCCTGTCCCCGGAAGTACTGAATGTGATCTCTTCGAGTACGTAGTTTGCGATAACGGTGAACCGCAAATGTGTGATACCGTTCAAGTCGAGTACTGTATAGAAAATTGTGATGATCAAAATGATCCACCTTTTGCAAACAGCGACGAAGCAATGGTACAAAATTGTGATACGGTTCAAATTAATATCCTCAGCAATGATGAAGATCCTAATGGGGACAATTTGATTGTAGACTTCGTCACCAATCCTGCCATCGGTTCGATTGAACTCTTGGACGGGGTCGTGACCTATATTCCAGATTCTACATATGTGGGAGTAGATTACCTGATCTATACCCTTTGCGATGATGGTGTGCCTCCCTATTGCGTTAATGGTGCCGTTACCATAATGGTCTCGGCTTGTCCGGAAGACAGTACCGAAGTGGATACAACAGTCGTTGCAGTGGATGATATGATATCAGCCATCACTGGTGAAGTAATCGCAATCCCAATTCTCAACAATGACACGCTAAGCCATGACTATACCTTGATCGAGATTATCACTGATCCTATTGATGGAAACACTGCAACAGTCGTAAATGGTGAAGTGCAGTACGTGGCTGCTCTAGGATTCGAAGGCGAAGATAGTCTACAATATGTCGTCTGTATTGAAGAATACTGTGACACTGCCTGGGTATACATTACTGTAGGGCCGCAAAATCCTCCAGAGGTCAATTGCGACTCACTACTGATTGCCAGCGGTATCTCGCCGAATGGCGACGGAATACAAGATGTGCTAGTCATACAAGACCTCTATGAATGCTACCCAGCTAATGAGTTGCGCATCTACAATAGATGGGGTACAGAAGTGTACAAGGCCATTGGTTACGGGGATGCCTTAGTATGGGACGGTACCTGGCAAGAATCAGGTGATCCCTTGCCGGATGGCACATACTTCTATGTATTGGTGCTTGACCCTGAAGATAGTAGTCTCGAACCCCGAGACGGATTTATCGAGTTAAGAAGATAAAGCAAAAGCCCTGCAACATTACTTGCAGGGCTTTTTTTTGTCCCCCTTTCAGACCTTTTCTTTTTTTTAGGAGCACAGCAGATTGACTCACTCCACCTGCTGCTCGCTCTACGCTACAATGCTGGCAGCATCCAGGAGCTTCGTGTATCCGCTAGCCCCGTCTCGTCCTTTTGGGCCGAGCCAGTGCTACCGGCACACTCAGTCTCCTGCCTGCTACCAGCATTTCCACTGCGATCGAGGCTATTCTTCACCGTCATTTTCATGTGGCGAAGCAGTCCTTGCTATCGAAAATCCTCTTTCCCCTTTCTCATTGATCTAAATATAATTCTGTTTGCCATATGTCGTTTGATGCCCACCAAACCGAGCTTTTACGCCACTTGTCCCGAGGGAAACAGCTTTGCAGAAGATGGGCTAAAATCGCCGCTCTGTAACAATCTGATTTTATGCAATTTGGCACGCGAAAAAAAAAGAAAAAACGCATGCAGATTGACTACTGGAGGTGACTATTTTTCGACTTTTTTGTCTTAGTATTGTATGGTTTTGTGTGCAATTTATGTGCATTAAACTAGGCAGTGAAACGAATTTCACTATTTACACTATGATTCTATGAAGATACAGTAGGTCCAATAGTGGCTTACAGGAGTGGTTTGGGCAATTTATGAGTGGCTTTTTTTAATTAAAAAATTGGTAAATTTGTCTAAAGAATTGTGTCTTGAGTTATAGGGAGACGAAGGGTAAAAACCCTCGCTGCCTGAAGATTTACGATCCAAATTTGTAACCCAGTGATTCTCAGGAATCGAACCGGTTACTCGTTGACCATCACCATTAAGCAACAAACAATAACCTGTTTGCCCGGTATCCGTATTGGATTACACGGGCACGCTGTATTTTCGCCCTGAGCGGAAGAAATGAATGGATACCCCCGTTGATCGCCATTTGTTTCCAAACTCATCTTCTGATTGTCGGAAAGGGCTTTTGTGATGGAAAACAACTTTAATATGAAAAGATTCTTACCCCGGATCTGCATGCTGATATTCTGCTTTGTCAGCACTACCCCAATGCTTTTTGCTCAAATCTCCGGAACAGTTTTCGCAGATCTAGATGCCAGTGGTTCCCAAACTTCAAACGAACCCGGACAATCTGGTGTTTCTGTGCTTGCATATGATGCCGCCAATCAGGAAGTAGCCTCGACTAGTTCAGCAGCAGATGGAACCTACTCGCTGGATTTGCCTTCAGGAGCCTATCGACTGGTCTTTTCCAATCTACAAGGTGCCTATCCCGGGCCTGCTGGCAATGACTCTGGCTCCTCAGTCAGATTCATAAACAGCCCTGCATCGAATATCGATTTTGGAGTAATGCGTCCCGAGCAGTTTTGCGAGGCCAACCCAACAATTGTAATTCCATGCTATGTCAATGGTGATCCCCTTCTCACAGAAGGAGTCGAGCCCGGCGATCAATCTGCTTTGGCCGACGTATTGGTATCTACCACTTTCAATGCTACCGGAGAGTCGCCCCTTCCTGGGCATATCGCTGTCGGAGAACAAATGGGCGCAGTTTGGGGACTTGCTTATCAGAGACAATCACAACAGCTCTTTTCAGCTGCCGTTGTTAAGCGTCACACAGGACTAGGTCCGCTAGGAACAGGAGGAATCTATATGACAGATTTTTCAGCCACCAATCCAGGTACACAATCCTTCGTAGACTTAAACACGCTGGGGATCAATACTGGGGTAGATCCGCATCAGGGCTTGACAGGGAACAAGACTGAGGCAAGTGCAGATGCGCAAACATTTGGTGAAGTCGCTAAAACCGGTTTGGGAGATATGGATATTTCCACAGATGGAAATACCTTGTACGTGCTCAATTTGAATCAACGGGAAATTGTAGCCCTTGAAATCGGGAATCCGCCTGCAACACCAAGCTTGGCTCAGGTAAGCACTTTCGCAATCCCAAATCCTGGTTGCTCAAATGGCGATTACAGACCGTGGGCACTCAAGTACTATGCAGGCTCCTTGTACCTGGGTATGGTATGTTCCGCAGAAACATCACAATCTGCAGCAGACCTAACGGGAATTATCTATCAAATGGATCCGGCTTCTGGTGCCTTTTCTGAAGTACTTTCTTTCCCGCTGGATTACGACAAAGGTTGTACAGATCTCAACTTTGGCTGTACCTGGAATCCATGGACCGACAATATTGCCGACCTTGTAATCGAAGGGACCAATCGACTTGTTCTTCCACAGCCGATGATCAGCGACATTGAATTTGATATCAACGGAAACATGCTGATCGGAATGATGGACCGTACTGGTCATCAAACTGGTCGAGCCAATCTGGTACCGGGTGTGTTTGGTCTGTATAACGGATTTGCAGCTGGTGATTTGCTGAAAGCATACAATGATAATGGAACCTACATCCTGGAAAGCAATGCCCAGGTAGGTCCCGACACAGGATGTGGTGTCGATGGAGGTCACGGTCCTGGTGGTGGTGAGTTCTTCTGCGAAGACAATTGGAATGAAGATCTTCACGAGGAAGTAGTAGTCGGAGGATTGGCCTATCTGGCTGGAACAAATGAAGTGGTTTCATCTGTTTTCGATCCCCTGGACCAATTCCTCTTCTCTGGTGGTCTGCACTGGTACGATAATGCAACCGGTACTCAAACCGATGGCTACATGCTATATCAAAACAACGACCCAGGCACACAAGGTAAAGCCACTGGAATTGGGGATGTCGAGCTTCTCTGCGGTATCCCAGACATTCAAATAGGTAACCGTGTATGGGCTGACAGTAATGCGAACGGAATTCAAGATGCAGGTGAGCTTGGCCTGGCCGCCGTCGAAGTCATGCTATTGGATCAGAATGGTGCAATGATTACCAGTACTACCACGAACGCTCAAGGAGAATATATATTTGATGGATTACAGCCCTTCACAACCTACATTGTAAAGGTAGAAACAGGAAGCAACGTAAACAACTTACCACCGTCTATGGCCAACAATGCTGCCGGCCCACAGGCTGACTTGATCGACTCCGATGGAGTGACAGGAGAAATACTCAATGCTGTTTCGGCCACGATTACAACAGGTGAAGATGGAGCTAATGATCACTCCGTGGACTTCGGATTTGTTTACAATGAATGTGCAAATCTCTCCATCATGGTGGCTGTCACCTGTGAGCAAACGGTAGAAGGAGGGGATGGAATGGCCGTGGTCACAATCACAGGTGCAGTCGAGCCGGTCATGATTCAATGGAGTAATGGTCAAACTACTGAAACAGCAACAGGCCTAAGCGCTCCACTTGAATATTCTGTAATGGTGACTGATGCCGCGAACTGTTCTGCAACTTACGATTTCAACATGTGCGCCGCGGATTGTGATCTTGAACTTGAAATTCAAAGTGTGACTGACGTCTCTTGCAATGGAGAAAATGATGCCTCAGCTGCGCTTAATGCATCAGGCTCTGGAAGTGATATGCTAGGCTATGTCTGGTTGCGCGACGGAACCAACATAGGCGAAATTGGTCCCAATGCTTCGGGACTTGCTGCAGGAGAATATGTAGTGACGGCTACCAATATTGCTGGATGCGAAGCTCAGGTGAGTTTCACCATTGACAATCCAAATGAATTGACAGCAGTCACTTGTGATGCAGAAGCATCAACAAGCGCTACTTCCGCAGACGGAAGCTTGACAGTATTCGTAACCGGAGGAACAGCACCATACACATACAATCTAGACGGAGAGATCTCCACAACTGGAACTTTCACAGGCCTCGCTCCCGGTAATTACACAATCAATGTAAGTGATACCAATGACTGTGTCCTGCAAACTTCCTGTACCGTCCCCGGACCTGATTGCAATCTAAGCATAGCTGTCTTTCCTATGGACACCGAAGGCTGCCAGGAAGACAATGGTTCACTTCAAATTAACTTCCAGGGTGCAGATGGTCCAGTGGATATCTACTATACAATCAACTCAGGGGCGGAACAACTTGTAGAAAGTGCTGTAAGCAACAACCCCTATACCATCTCCAATTTAGGTGCCGCAAACTATAGTGTTCGCGTAGCTACCGCATCCTGTGAAGCAAGCACCGAAAGCCCGGTTTCAATCTCAGGAGCAGAACCATCAGTTAGCTACGTTTCTGTCGAAGCAATGGGCGGTTCTTGTGAAGATGAAAATGGATCTATCACCATCATAGCAAACGGCAACGCCCCCCTCTCATATTCGGTAAACGGTGGATCGACTTTCCAAACATCAAATGTCTTTGATAATCTGCCTGCAGGTGACTATCAAGTAGTAGTTGCGGATGTAAATGGCTGCGAATTGCCATACGGTGAAACCGTTTCTGTTTCAGGTGAGGCAGCAGGACTATCAGTAAGCAATGTGCAAGTACAGCATGTTTTCTGTGCTGGTGATGCAGACGGTAAGATCACGTTGTCAATATCTGGTGGCACACCACCCTATGAACTCTCCAGCGACGGAGGCCAGACCTTCCAGCTGTCAGATAACTTTAACAACCTTGAGGCGGGTTACTACGAGCTAGTGGTAATGGACGCTACTGGTTGCCAGATATCGGCAGGCTTCGCTGAAGTGGAAGGCCCTGCTGTGCCACTCGAAGTACTTGATGTAACGGTTACAGACGTCGATTGCTTTGGCGGAGGAAATGGAACACTGACAGTGATCGCTACAGGTGGAACCGAGCCTTATGAATACTCTCTTGATGCGGGAGATCACTTCCTTGATGTTAGCTTCGTAGAAAATCTGGGTATGGGGACCTACGATATCCTCGTTAGAGATGCCAACTATTGTACCGCTACCTGGCCAGTGACAGTACAGATCGGAGGAGATCCGATGATGATTTCAGATGTCATCTTTGAAGACGTTCCCTGTGGTGGATCTGCAACCACTACCATGACCATTGAGGCCTCTGGCGGATTCGGGGATTTGCTATATTCAATTGATGAAGGAAATACGTATCAAACCTCGAATGTTTTCGATGATGTTTCCGCAGGTTCCTACTTGGTATATATAAAAGATCAGAATGATTGCCCCTTGGCTTTTGGACCACCTGTGATTGTAGGTGGAGGTGACGAGAATTTTCGAATTGCAAATGTGTCCTACACGCAAGTACTTTGCACTGGCGCCAATGATGCATCAATTACCATCACCGGAGATGGAGGGGTTCCGCCATACATGTTCTCAATTGACAACGGAGAAACATATCAGGAAAGCAACCTTTTCGAAAATCTGGAGCCTGGTATCTACATGGCAGTATTGGAAGACGCTAACGGTTGTATGACGGGCTATGATGAACTAATCGAAATAACAGAGCCTCCAATTCCGCTTCAAGTAATGACCCTTGATAAAGACAACGTATCTTGCCCCGGAGAACAGGATGGTCTGATCCATGTTTCAGCCATCGGGGGGATTGAGCCCTATTCTTTTAGTATTAATGGGGGAAATACATTTGAAGACTCAGGGATTTTTGAAAACCTGGCAGGAGGTGACTACATCGTAATCATCAATGACGCAAACGGCTGTAGCATCACCTTTGAAGATGCGGTGGTGATAGAAGAAGCCCCTGAACTTATGATTGGAGAAGTCCAATCGGAGGATGCACGATGCCAGGGAGAATTCAATGGCTCGATTGTAATCTTTGCAGCAGGTGGAACAGGGCAGCTATTGTACTCTATTGACGGTGGTGCCATCTACCAGACTTCTGGAACTTTCCAAAACTTGCCTGCCGGCGATTACGAAATAATTGTAAAGGATGAAAATGACTGTATCGCTAATTACAACAGTACAGTATCCATAGCCGAAGCGCCTGAACTCTTAATGACATATGTGAGCACAGATGTCACCAACTGTGACGGCAACAACGGTACAATCAGCGTCGAAGCAAGTGGAGGATTGCCTCCATATCAATACACAATCGACAATCGAGAGACTTTCCAGGACACTGGGGAGTATACCGGTCTTGAGGCTGGTGTCTATATCGTCGATATTGTTGATGCCAATGGTTGCTCGGTGGAGGATGAAGCAGTTGTTATTAATGATCCTGCTGATTTTGAAATAGTCTTTGTTGACTACGAAGACCTATCGCTGTGTGGAGCAGATGATGGTTGGTTAACCATCTACACCTCTGGAGGAGAACTACCCTTGGAATTTTCGATTGACGGTGGTCAGACATATTCTCTTGGGAATGAATTTACCAACTTGCCAATTGGCGATTACGAGATTCATGTCAAAGATGCTTTGGGCTGTTCCAAAATGGGTGGACTAATAACTATCACTGGGCCTACCGATATCAATATAATCGATATAGATACAAGTGATCCTACCTGCTTTGATGCGGACAATGGATCTATCATCATCACAGCTGAAGGAGGAGATTTTCCATTAGAATATTCTATCGATGGAGGTCAAAGTCATCAGTACAGTAATGTATTTGAAAACGTAGCTCCCGGAGACTACCAAATCATAGTGCGTTCTGGATTCTCATGTTCCACCGATGGACCAGCTTTGACGCTCACAGCGCCTCCTGCAATTGAAGTTATGTCTACTATCGGTAGAAACATCAGCTGCAACGGAGATAGCGATGGACAAATTACTATCCTTGCAGGAGGTGGTGCAACACAACTCTACTACTCCATAGATAACGGCGAAATCTTCTCCACAGGTAACACCTTCTCCAATCTGCAACCTGGCATCTACCAGCTGCTTGTTCGGGACGAGAATGGCTGCTTTGCAGATTATTCAGAAGTTATCGAGATTTCTGAACCTGCGCAGTTAGAAGTCATTGTAGAAGAAACAAATCCAACGACCTGTGGTGGCTCGGATGGACAAATAGAAATCAACGTAGTCGGCGGCACTCCCGGTTACAGCTACTCGATTGATGGAGGAGCCCACTTTGCTCAGGAGAGCATTATCAGCGGCCTGATTGCTGGGACCTACTCAGTAGTGGTTCGTGACCAAAACGGTTGCCATTTCTTTGATACTGATCTTACCATCCTGGAAGAGCCGGAAGAAATTCACATCGTAGCAGTCCTTGCTGAGGATGTTGATTGCCAGGGTGGAGACAATGGCTCTATCTCGATTTACGCTGCTGGTGGAACAGGAGTCCTCCTGTACTCTGTAGATGGAGGCTTAAATTATAGCACTGACAATGTATTTGAAGGATTGGCAATTGGGCAATACGATGTAGTAGTTTCTGATCAAGCGCAATGTGCCGTGGAATACCCTACTCCAATTGTGATTGGAGACCCTACTTCCTCCATAGTAATCGCATCCGTAACATCTACCAATGTAAACTGTTATGGCGAAAACTCAGGAACAATCACAATAGAAGCCTCAGGTGGTACTGGTTCTCTAGGCTATTCAATTGACGGTGGAATAACCTTCCATATAGTACAAAACGAATTTACAAACTTAGAGGCAGGCCTATACTCAGTAGTTGTAAGGGATGCCAATGCGTGTACAACCACCTGGAATCAAATTATCAACCTTGCGCAACCAGAAGATCTTCTACTTACTGTTGCTTCACAAACAGATATTCCTTGTCATGACATGGATACCGGTGAGATTGTGCTAAACGTAATTGGCGGTGTGCCTCCATATCAGTACTCCATTGATGATGGATTGACTTATCAGGACTCACCAGTCTTTACCGGCCTTGCAGAGGGAATCTATTATGCAGAGACCTTGGATGCCAATGCTTGTAACTTCGGAGAACCCACGCCTGTCTCGATTGTCGCACCGCTGCAACTTCAAGTTTTGGATGTTATGACTGCCAATCAACAATGCGCAGGCGGCGACTCTGGGACTATAGAAATAATTGCTGGTGGCGGTTTCGGCGATATATCCTATTCAATTGACGGTGGGGCAACATTCACAACAAGTCCCGTCTTCAACAACCTTGCTGCTGGAACATACAACGTGATTGTTCGCGATGAAAATAACTGCACCGATCAGGAGGATAACATAAATCTACAAGCCGCTGAGACACTGGAAATTGCCAGTCTATTTGTGGAAGATATCACCGATTGCGATCAGGCGAATGGCGCAATCAGTTTTGTCGCCACAGGCGGTACTGGTGCCATTCAATATTCAATTGATGGTGGATCCTCTCTGTCCTTTGAGCCAACTTTTACTGGCCTTGCAGCAGGTACTTACCAACCACTGATTGTAGATGAAAACGGATGCACAAGTCAAGCAAGCCTGACAACGATTGAAGGAATCAATCCAGTTGAATTCGTCGATGTACTTTCTACAGCAACCTCAGTTTGTGGAGGCAATGACGGACAAATTACCATTCTTGCGCAAGCAGGAAGCTCCAATCTGGAGTATTCTATTGATGGTGGTCAAACCTATTCTACTTCGAGTGCTTTCAGCAATCTTGCAGAAGGCGCATACAATATTATGGTGCGAGATGATAACAATTGCACAACAGCATACGGTAATCCTATTGTAGTAACCTCTCCTCCAACAATCTTTGTGTCAAATGTAACCACGACTGATGCATCTTGTGCAAACGCAAATAATGGTCAGTTGGAGATCTCAGCAGCTGGTGGAACAACAACACTCGAATACTCCATAGATGGAGGAATATCATGGCAATTGTCAAATATCTTTGATGATTTGGCAGTTGGAGCCTATTCCATCATGGTGAGAAGCGGAAACGATTGCATGATCGTCCATGACGAAGAAGCCACAATTCAAGAGCCATCAGAAATATTAGTACCACAAGTAGATATTACTGAAGCCACTTGTAGCAGCTCGGCTGATGGGGCTATTGCAATCTTCGCAATCGGAGGAACTGGATCTCTCTCTTACTCAATAGATGATGGAGCTAACTTCTCCCTGAGCTCCTCATTTACTGGATTACCTGCTGGTGCTTATCAAGTGGTAGTCCAGGACGAAACGGGTTGCCAGTCAACTCAAACAGCTGTTAGCCTTACTGGTGAAGCAGCACCAAACATTACGGCACTGGTTGCGCAACCGGCTTGCGGTCAAACCAAAGGACAAATTCAAATGAGTGTAGATGGAGACAATGGACCATACTATTACTCGATCGACTTTGGAAACAACTATCAGCTTGATCCAAATATTCTCGTAGATCCAGGCTCATACACCGTCTGGGTAAGAGATCAAAATGGATGCGTACATCAGCTGGAAATAGGTGCTATAGATATCGAATTGGCCGACAACTGCGCTTCGATTGGTGATACCGTTTTCGAAGACCTAAACGGAAATGGAGTTCAAGATCCAGGAGAACCAGGTATTCCAGGCGTCGTTGTTGTTTTGTACGATCAAGACAACAACCTGATCGGAACACAAACAACAGACGAAAATGGAAACTACCTCTTCGACAATCTTGCACCAAATACCTACACCGTAGATCTTAACGATGCCACCCTTCCAAATGGTTTTGAGCTTTCCACTCCTGGACAGTTTGTGGTAGATCTATCTGAAGGAGAACAGTATCTGGATGCAGACTTTGGGATCTATGATCCATCCTGCATCGAAGGATTCGTATTCTTCGACCTCAATGGAAACGGGATACAGGATCCAGAAGATGTGGCATACATAGGCGAACTTGTGGCTCAGCCAGGTGGAGGGGCAACAGTCAATCTACTAGACGCCGATGGAAATCTGATTTCAACAACAATTACTTCCGACGGAACCTACGAATTCTGTGGCCTGGCTCCAGGCCAATACACAGTCGAACTCATAGCTCCTGATGGGACAGAAATTACGACAGGAGGCTCTAGCACGGTGACCGTACAATCAGGAGAAAACACTACGGTAGATTTTGGGCTTGCTCCAATCAATACCCTTATTGCTAATGACGACTCCGCATCAACCGATTTCGAAACACCAATCACTATTGTGGTGACAGGCAATGACCTGGATCCTAATGGAGATGACTTCACAATTACCGATTATACACAACCGCAAAATGGAACGGTCTCTGAAAACGAAGATGGAACTTTGACCTATACGCCCAACGATGACTTCTGCGGAACAGATACCTTTACCTATACCATCACCGACGAATTTGGAAACACAGATACAGCAACAGTGACAGTCGACGTTGCCTGTGACACAAACCAGGGACCAGACGCTGTAGACGATATGGTATCAACCACAGTAGATACCCCAGTGACGATTACGCCACTGGACAATGATACTGATCCAGATGGAGATGACTTCAGCATTTGCGGCTTTACGCAACCACAAAATGGTACCGTCGTGCAGCTAGGAGAAGAGTTTATCTATGAACCAAATCCTGGATTCGAAGGTACAGATAGCTTTACCTATACCATCTGCGATGAAGACGGAAATGAAGACACAGCAACTGTATATATCGATGTGGAAGGCCCCGGCTGTTTGCCAGAGATGATTACAATCTGTACAGAGCCACTGCAAGCCACCTACATATGTCCTGAGTTCTGCCTACTGGGTGATGACTTCGAAATCACCAGTGTTAGCACCTCCTACAACTGTGGTGTCGAAATCGAAGATGGTTGTCTGATTTTTACCTCTGTGCCCGGAATTATACCTGGCTTTGTTTATGAGGTGGATCTCATCGCTTGTAACGATACGCAGTGTGAAGCTGTAGAAATCTTTATTCAAGTTGGAAACTGCAACGGTAATACATCCCCTGTAGCAGTCAGCGATCAATACGAAACCAATTGGTCGACGCCGATAGTGGTGGATGTCTTAAACAATGATTACGATCCCGATGGGGGTGACATCACCGTATGTGATTATTTCCAGCCAACTCACGGATCTTTGACGATGGTCAATGGTCAGCTGATCTACACTCCTTTGGAAGGTTATACCGGAGTTGATCACTTCTCCTATCAGATATGTGATGAAGACGGTGGTATCGATCTCGCGATCGTCACGGTCACCATCGGAGAACCTGGTGCCTGTGAAGCCGTTACCAGCGTCATGGTCCCGGATATCTACAAAGTCTGTGCTGGCGGTTTTATCAAAGCCCTGCAAACACAGCCTGCTACGATTCCTTCAGGATACCAGATTATATACCTTTTGACCACTACGAACAATCTCGAAATTCAGCAGATTTCCAATACCCCGACCTTCGGACCAATGCAAACAGCTGAGTACTATACAATTCATAGCCTTGTTTACAATCCGGCTACAGTGGATATCACTCAGATTACCTTCGGTTCTACCACCGTTTACGAAATCAACAGCTTGCTTGTACAGGGTGGGGGAGAGGTTTGTGCTTCCCTATCTATGGCTGGTGCAGAATTTAAAGTTGTAAACTGCAACGAAGCTCCAGTAGCGGTCAATGACTTATTTAGTACCGTTGCCAACTCAAGTATTTCCTTCTCACCGCTTGAAAATGATTTGGATTCAGAAGGCGAAGAGCTGACCATCTGTTACAATTCTGACCCAGTCAACGGTTCTCTACAAGTGGTCAATAATGAAATGACTTATACACCAAACCCGGGCTTCTTTGGAGTCGAGACTATCTTATACAATGCATGTGATGAGTTTGGGAATTACGGCCAGGCAACCATTACCATTATGGTGCAAGAGGGAGACTGTGCCAATCCGGTGCTGTCCGATTGCACAGAGCCACTTCAAACGATTTTGATCTGCCCACAATTCTGTCAGCTTACTGGCGACTACACAGTTACCGATATCCAACATAGTTACAATGGCAATATCGAGCTCGAAGGTGGCTGCATTCTTTACACATCATTGCCTGGTTACAGTGGCTTCGAACAGTTGATCATCACAGCTTGCGACGATCAGCAATGCGATGCCACTACTGTTTACCTCACCGTGTCCGCAGATTGTGGTTCTGTTCCCAATAGCGCCCCCGTCGTAGCAAGTGAATATTACACCACTACATCAGGACAACCAATATTCATAGATGTGCTGGAAAATGTGAATGATCCTGAAGGAGCTGAGCTTCTCCTGCAATCTGTAGGGAATTCAACCAATGGGACTGTCACAATTAACGAAGGTGGTGTCAACTATACACCTGGCGCCAGCTTTACAGGTATCGATCAGTTTAGCTATACAGTCTGCGATGCGATAGGGGCATGCACTACTGGAATTATAATTGTGGAAGTCTTAGGCGAAAATCAAAACGCATCCGAAGATGCCAGCGATTGTGCGCCGCTTCCAATCTGCACCTCTGTGATGACACCAACACTCATTTGTGTCGACTTCTGCAATGTTTCAGACGCAGAGATCATTTCAGTACAGACCCTTTTCACCTGCAGTATTCAAAACATCTCTGACAATTGCTTTACTTATACCGGCTTGCCAGCATTCTCTGGAGAGGAGCTCCTAACCATTGAAGGTTGCAACGATCTAGGAGCTTGCGAGACTGTAGAGATTTCACTCACCGTGGGAGATTGCGATGCTGATGGATTCATCGTTGATGAAGATCATGAAACTCGAAAAAGTCAAAAGGGAAACTGTGAGGTCAAAGCATTGGTTCAACAAAATTCAGGCTTTGGAAGAGCAAGTCTGCTAAGCTTCCAAGACTATGAAGACTGCTTTGAACTGCCAAACCTACGGCTGGAAATCTACTCTATGGAGGGAATCTTAGTGCATACTGCCAATCAGGAAGATGCCGTCCATTGGAACGGTATGATTCAGGGCAAAATGGCCCATAATGGTCTATATGTTTTCAGATTGTTGAATAATGGTGAAGCAATTTCAAGTGGCCAGCTAATCAAGTAGATTCTACAACATACCAGTGCTGCGTAAACAAAGTTCGTAACACCTTTGAGGAGCTTATCTTTTTGTCAGA
>JAHDDV010000014.1:0-11874 GCA_020629205.1 Chitinophagales bacterium
AGTCATCAGTCATCAAACATCCCTCTCAAAGACTCCATCTCTTGCCTCAAAGTAGCATCCCGACCGGTCACCTTCATAATGGCACGAACCATAGCATTGTCCACGTAACTGTCTTCAGTGATCCTAAGTTTGAAAACACCTGGCCGATCCGTATCCAATAACTCATAGGTCCACTTCCCTGTCATGTCAAAGTTGCTTCCTTGTAACTGGACAACGAACCTCGTTTTAGGTACTTTTTCAATGGCATCAAACCGCAACTCTCCACCGGTTGGAGTGACCTCCAGCCAAGACTCCAAATCATACCGGTTATTAGATAAACGCTTTATTTCCAAAACATCCTTTCTACGTTTGGGAATATTGTCAATATTGCTCAGCAAGTCCCACATTTTGTCTGGCTCTCCCACGAAGAGCTGCTCTTTACTTTCATGGTAGTCTCTGGCACTGAAATAACCCATCATCAGAAAGCCAAAGTAGGAGAGGGCAATGAAGAGAGAAAAGAAAAGAATAATCTGAAGAAGTCTTTTGTTCATTCCGGTTTTGCTTTGACATTATATTGCTAACTTTACGACTGTCAAATGTATCGAATTCCCGCCAATTTCATGCTTATTTCTAATTCAGTTGGAAGGGAGGATTTTGCCAAAAAGAGGAAAATGGAAGAATTAATCTATGTGGCCGCTATAGGCCTATTGGCTGGTGTTATTGCTAGCACCATCATGAAGACAGGCCGTAGCACTTTATTGAAGAATTTTGTATTGGGCATTCTGGGTTCTTTTCTAGGTAATTACATTTTTGGCTGGCTTGGTCTTGGGGGAAGTGCCGACTTCTTAGGTTCTTTGGTAACTGCGACAATTGGAGCCATAATCCTGATCTATGGCGCCCGATTCATATCACGATAAAATATCTTCATGAAGCATTTTTACTTTTTCTTATCTATCAGTGTGCTACTTTCTATGTCCTGCAATCAAGCTTCAGACAAGGGACATAGCATTAGTGAAGCCAAGACCAGCGGCAAGTCAATTGAAGGAAGTACCGAGATTCAGGAGCTGACAAAGATCACTTGCGATTGTTTTGAGGAAATGGCAGCCAATTATAAGGAATCAGATATTGAAGCTGATCGATTGCAGGGTAGAATGAAAGATGGTTCGATGAAGGGCTTCAGGGAGATGTTTGACTGTATGAAAGAAAACAACGACAAGATCAAGGCATTGGAACAAGAATTGCTCAAGCACGCGGAGCGGCAAGCAATGACTGATGTCGTGCTGTCTGTCATGAAGGACCAATGCCCGAAAGTACGCGAGATCATGATTCAAATGCAACAGTCCTCAGGCGGTTAATTATGGTTTTTTGTGGTATCTTTGCCCGAAAATTGATTTTCCTATTCAAAATAGATCAAAAATGCAGAATCTAAAATTCTTAGTGATGATGTTGGCTATGATTGCCCTCGTCGCTACTTCTTGTAAGAAAGACAAATCACAAACTGAATTGATTACTGATGGGGCCTGGAAGACTACCGCCATCACTGTTAATCCTCCTTTCAACTTTTACGGAACACAAGTTACTGATTGGTTCTCGCAGTTGGAAGATTGCTCAAGAGACGATCTTTGGATTTTCAAAGACAATGGAAAGGTTGACTACGATGAGGGAGGGACAAAGTGCTCGAATGATGATCCTCAGACTATTGTGTCCGACTGGGCATTCAATAGTGATGAGACAATCGTGTCTATCACCGATGCAGATGGTTATGTAGAAAGCTACAATATCACAGAGCTTTCAGAAGATGATATGACCTGGACGTCTACATTTGTTGACGACAATTTGACCTATACCATGACAGCTCGTTTTGAGCACTAACGCTAAGGATTGCAAGCCATTGCAGACCTTCGAGTTGGAATGAGCCGCATCCATAAATCGAACATATATTATGGGTAAAAGTAAATTTCTGGATTTTCTTCGATCTCACACTGACAAGGTCAAGGACAGAAACAAGAAGAGCGCCAGACAGGAAACCGCTTCTCCAAAGGTCTTTAAGAGCATGAAGCAAAAGATTCGTGAAGCTCAACAAGGCATTCGCGATGAGGTAGATGCCAAAGGTAAGCCTGTGAGCATGAAGCAACGCATGCGTCAAAAGCTTCAGGAAGCTAGACGAGAAAATGAACAAGATTCCTCGGTCAAAACAGCACCGCCTGAAGTTTTCGATGCAATGGACAAACGCATTGATCAGCTTGATAAGCAGCGTAGGAATCGAGTATTCAAGCAGATAGCAGAAGAATACGACCTCGACTTATCGCTGATTCCCGATAGAGAAATGCACAAGTTGAACAATTCCTTTGATAAGGATATGGATAACTTCATGAAAAACTATGCTCATCGCTTTAGAAAAGCAGGGGCATAGATTGACAAAACCTTGGAAAGAACCTCGTGGTCCTCAGATCACGAGGTTTTTTTATTTTGCGACCACCCGAAAACAGAAATTGACTAATTTGGAGCATGTATAAATACGTACTTAGCCTGTTGTTGTGTGGCATCTTGCTTTCCTGTAATCAAGATGTAGGGCAGACTCAGGACCCAGCAGATTATGAAGCCTTTGCCAAGCTCCTGGAAAAGGAAATCAATGAAAGTGATGCTGAATTCTTCAATCGGCATTTTATGCTCGACAAGATTCTGGTGCAAGCCACATCGAGAGCTGATGCACCGGAAGAATATGTAGAAGCTTTCATTGCAGGTGTTGCGGGAACATTAGATGTAGGACGCGAAATCGTACATTCATTAGGCTTTGGAGGATATTACACTTTTCTCGGCCTTAAAGACGAGAAACTGGGCTCTGCAACTGCGCTGTTTCGCTTGGTTGAAGAATCTGGTTTGAATTACCACGAGGTTTATCTCGAGCAAAAGCAGGATGGTAATATCGGAATTAGAGATATTTATGTGGTGATGGGAGGTGAAGTCTTTGGAAAGACTCTCGAACGTCTGTTCCTTGCAGGACTAGCAGATACTGAAGCCAACTATCAATACAAGATTCAGGATAAAGCAGGGGAGGAGTTTCTGGCTAGCCTACCTGTACTGGCGAAAGTGGAAGATCTGCTGGCGCACGGAGACTATGAAGCTGCCGATGAAGCGATGAAGGAGATCTCCAAGAAGATGCAAGAGGACAAAATTGTCTTGCTACGTCGACTAAACATTGCCCATGGTTTTGGTGAAGAGGAATATCAAGCTGTTGTCGAAGATTTTGCCAGGCATCACCCTGAAGATCCTGCATTGGATCTCTTGCAAATTGACTATAGATTACATCAGAAGGACTACGAGGGTGCACTAGAAGCCATCGACGCCTTGGATGGGAAGATAGGTGGTGATCCTTACTTGAAAGTGCGAAAGGCGCAGATTCGCATAGATCAGGGGGAAATAGAAAATGCAGTATTGCTTCTGGAAGCCTCGATAGTAGAAGAACCAGAAAATGACGAAGCCTACTGGGCACTTGCTGATCTTAGAATGGGGCAAGAAGACTATCCGGCAGTCATTCGAATCTGGGAGCGAATGCACAAGCAATTCAAAGTCAATCCCGCAGAGTTCTACGATAGCATTAGCTATCCAAACTTATTTCAGTCAGCAGTGGTTGCGCAATGGATGACTGATAATCCTGTAGACCATGTACACTGAGCAACTTTCAAAACTGACTTTGTAAATGAATCTGCCACAGTTCATAAAAACTAAAGAGACCTTCAATAAGTTGCTGGAGCTGAATCAGCTTTGCGTCCTTAGTATTGATGCTGAAGAAAGACTATTGTTTGCAAACCCTGCTTTTTACCGGTTGACCTCCTTTAGCGAGGAAGCTGCCAAGGGTCGAAAATTACGAGAATTACTGAAGATCGATGACCTTTCCAGAAGCTTGTTTTTTGACCTTCTTTCTGATCGAAAACAAGCAGAATTTAGCTTGGCACTTGAAGTGGAAGTAGCAGGGAAGGAAACACAACATCTGATCGCCTCTGTCTGCTGTCCGGAACAAGCCCATGATCGTGAGAATGGTTCCATCATAAGCTTACTTCCCCAGTCGGACCTGGTAGAAGCAGAAAAGGAGCTAAACACCCTCCGTGCCACCTACCATGCCTTATTGGATGCGGCTTTCGATGGAGTGATCGTCTACGACTTCATCAGCCATGAAAACATCTACTGCAATGATAAGTTTGTGCAATTGATGGGTGCAGACGATCGAGCTGAGATTATGAACTCAAATCCCCTTGAGTTTAGCCCTGCATTCCAACCGGATGGAAGGAGCTCTAAGGAAGTAATTGATGATCACCATCGACGTCTCATGGTGAGAGGAGCCTCTATTGTCGAATATACACATATGCGCAAGGGGGGACAGCTGTTTCTGGTTCAGGCGAGCGCAACCAGACTGCAGCCGCCGAATCAGAGTCAAATCCTTTGTGTGCTGAGAGATATTACCAAGCAAAAGGCTACCGAGCGAGATTTGAAAGTTCAGCATTCGCGCTATGCTTTGATCACCGAACATATCAGCGATATCATCCTGACTAGTGATGCAAATTATTCGATCACCTACGTGAGTCCAAGTATTCAGAAGAGTCTGGGATACAGTCCTGTGGAGATGCTGGGACGCCAGGTGAAGGACCTGGCTCACCCAGATGATGTGCCAGTGTTTGAGCAGATTCTGTCCAAACATCCCGTTCGCTTCCGCTCTGAAGTTCGGCTCTTGAATGCCTCCTCTAAGGTTGTTTGGTTTGAAGCGGAAATCAAGCTGCGCTATGATGAAAAAGGTCGTTTGATGGAGTCTATTAGTGTATTGAGGGACATAAGTGAGCGCAAGTCGGTAGAGGCTCAGAAGATTGAGGGGGAATTGGCCTACCAGCTGCTGGCAGAACACGTACATCAGGGACTTGCTAGTCTGGATGCAGAGGGACGGTTCCAATTTGTTAATGCCCATTTCTGTCGATTGCTTGATAGCTCCAAAGAACAGGTGATTGGAACCAAGTGGGAAGACTGGGTGCTGTATCAAAAGGCCGAAAGGAATAGAGGAAGCATTAGCAAAAATGCGCCAACGCTGGAATACCGTCAGTCTCTGCTCACTAAGCGTGGGCTAATAAAAGTCGACGTACGGCTGGTGGGTAATTTTGCTCCTAATGGACAGTTGGTGCGTATTACTGCCTTGGTTAATGTGATCGAGCACAGTTCGGACGAGATGCCGTTGATTGAAAAAGACAACAAGTCGTATTCAAATCAACAACAGGATGAACTGGACTTTGTCGCAACCTTGAAGAGGCGCTTTCCTCAGTTGACAGATCAAGATATTATGCATTGCCTACTAATACGTAAGGGTTTATCAGCCAGAGAAGTGGCTTTGCAAACAAAAATCGCCATAAAGTCTGTGGAAATGGCGCGGTACCGCATTCGCAAGAAGATTGACCTAAACAGATCTGTTCGCCTCAGCACCCTTCTTCGGGAATTGAACTAAGGTCGAAGGCCAAAGTGAACTAAAATGAACCTGGAATTGAACGTTTCTTGAAATTTGCAGGTTAAGATATTATATTGCTCCAAAGTTTTGCTATAAATCAATTAAGATATGTCTGGAAATAATCCAAGTCCCAGTTATGCTGGGGTACCTGCAAGCCATGCAGGATCGCTCGAAAGAGCAACATTCATCAAGAAAACTTATCTGCATCTGGCGCTGGCTATTTTGGCGCTGGTAGCAGTAGAGTCTGTGTTACTCGGCATTCCTGCTGTGGTGAGTTTTGCCATGTCTCTAACTCAGGGTTGGACCTGGCTGATGGTTCTGGGAGGTTTCATGTTTGTAACATCTCTGGCCGATAATTGGGCACGTTCTTCGACGAAGAAATCTGTGCAGTATGGAGCTCTGGCAGTATATGTGGTCGCTGAAGCCTTTATCTTTCTTCCTATGCTCTTTGTGGCACAAAGGATGGCCGGCGGCAACGATCTGATCATGCAGGCTGGCATCATAACTATGGCACTCTTTACAGGATTGTCTGCTGTTGTTTTCCTGACCGGTAAAGATTTCAGCTTCTTGCGATCTGCCTTGATGATCGGGGGATTAGTAGCTATCGGGCTTATTGTTTGTAGTATCGCATTTGGCTTTTCTCTAGGTCTTGTCTTTAGCGGAGCAATGGTGATACTTGCGGCAATGTCGATTCTTTACACGACCTCTGGAATCATGAATCACTATAACACCGATCAATATGTGGCTGCTT
The DNA here is from genome assembly GCA_020629205.1 of Chitinophagales bacterium. GTDB lineage: Bacteria > Bacteroidota > Bacteroidia > Chitinophagales > UBA2359 > JAHDDV01. The sequence continues at coordinate 6,216 of JAHDDV010000014.1, forward strand.
CGCTTTCGCTGTTTGCCTCCTTCATGTTGATGATGTGGTATGTGCTGCGAATTGTAATGAGCATGGCCGCAAGCGAGTAAAATATCTCTGAAAGTACAAGAGAAAAGGGCCAAACTACCTAGGTAGTTTGGCCCTTTTCCATTTTGTACTTACCACCACTTCCACTTGCGCTTCTTTCTCTTTTTCTTCTTCTCTTCTGGTTGAAGTACCTCTGGTGAGGGTTTTGTCTTTATCTTAGTCTTCGGTTTGATGGGGGAGTTTTCTTGTCCCGGACGCTTCTTCACTCCAATGGCACCGCCTATCCTGTCAAGTGGAGCTTGCATAATGGTGGAATCTGGCCCTTCTCGCCAAAATGGGCAAAGCATAGATGCCAATACCTCTGGCTCGGCTTTTCTGAACTCCCTTCTGGCAGTGAACTTAAAGTTTGGGTCATCGTATAATTTTCGGAAGAACTCACCAAAGATGGGCAGTGCCATATTGGCTCCTTGACCAAGTCCAATAGATCTGAATCGAATTGCATTGGATTGACCACCCGTCCAGGCACCTGCAACATATCGCGGACTCACCCCGATAAACCAACCATCTGTATGGTTTTGAGTGGTTCCGGTTTTTCCGCCAAAGTCCTGATTGAGATTGTATCTAAACCGGAGCCTTCGCCCAGTCCCGCTATCCACCACGGCTTCAAGAAGCTTGACCATGATATCAGCAGTGGTTTTTGAGAGCACTTGCTTTTTCTTTCCTTTTGTGTCAAAACTAGCCAGAACTTTCCCTGCGCCATCTTCAATTCGAAGCAGAAATTTTGGATCGATTTGATAGCCTCCGTTGGCAAAGCATGCATATGATTGCACCATCTCCTGTAAAGAAAGCGCGGCGGTTCCCAATGCAATTGAAGGCACCTCCGGGATATCAGATTTGATACCCATTTTTCTAGCCATCTTGATGACATTTTGAATTCCAGCATCAAACAGTACTTGCACCGAGATAGTATTGACAGAATTAGCAAGCCCGCCCATTAGGGAGTACTCACCACCATATTCTCCATCGGCATTCTGGGGTGCCCAATTTTGATGATCATTGTATTGCCGATATTCATTCTGATAATAACTGCAGGGGGCTGTGTTGCGCTCCAAAGCGGCAGCGTAAACGATGGGCTTAAAAGTGGAACCAACTTGTCTCTGAGCTCGGGTATGGTCATAAGGGAAATGCTCATGATCCACACTACCCACCCAGGACTTGATATGTCCAGTCTCATGGTCGAGCACCAGAAATCCAGTGTTTAAGAATTGCAGGTAGTGCTTGATGGAATCCATAGGAGTAATCGTCTTTTCGATCTCGCCCCCAGAAGTGTATACGGTCATCTTGACCGGCAAGTTGAATTCCTTCTCAATTTGCAAAGCGGTCTTGTTTGCCTTTACAGCATTCCTATATCGACTGGAGTTACGTTTTGCATCGATCAGTATCTGATAGCCATCGCCCCATGGATTCCTTCCCTTCCAGTGCTCATCGAAGTCAGACTGCAGCTGTGACATGTGTTTGGCAACTGCTTGCTCGGCATAAGCCTGCATCTTGCTGTCAATCGTGGTATAGATCTTCAGGCCATCTGTATTGGGGTTGATATTGCCTCCACCTGGCAAGGGCTTAGCTTTTGCCCAATTATTTATCTCTTTCTTGAGGTGCTCTCGGAAATGAGGAGCAAGGCCATCACTCATCGAGGTTCGATTATACTTCAATCCCAGCGGAAAAGCTTTGAGAGCAGCAGCTTGACTTTGCTTTAGGTAATCGTTCTTTACCATTAGATCCAGCACCACATTACGGCGTCCTAGTGAGCGTTCAGGGTTTCTTCTAGGGCTGAAGTATGTGGTTGCCTTGAGCATGCCGATCAAGGTGGCAGCTTGTTCTGCCCGCACGTTCTTCGCATCAGTGCTGAAGAACCGCTGGCAAGCCATGTCAACACCAAATACTCTTTCTCCAAATGGCACTGTATTTAGGTATAAAGTGAGAATATCTTCTTTCGAGTAAATCTTCTCCATCCGACTGGCAATGATCGCTTCGCGAATCTTGTTGACCGGCATAGTGAGGATTCCATGGTTCTTTCGGGGAAATAGATTTTTGGTCAATTGCTGACTAATAGTACTTCCGCCACCGGAAGTCCCATCTCCCAATATGATAGATTTGATCAACACTCGGAAATAGGATCTGGTGTCTACGCCTTTGTGCTTGAAGAATCTTGCATCCTCGGTCGCAACTAGCGCATTAATCAAGTCTCGAGAGATATCTTCGTATTTAACGTTTGTCCTGTTTTCCCGATAATACCTGCCCAAAAGAACCCCGTCTGAAGAATACACTTCCGAAGCTATCGGATTCTTGATGGCCATTAGCTGCTTCTTAGCGGGCAGCTCTCCAAAGTATCCGGATCGGACGCCAAGGTACAAGGCCACAAAGCTTAAGATTCCTGCCAAAAAGAATAGAATACAAAGGGCTGCAGCCCATTTAGCATAGCGCTTCCAATTCTTGTTCTTTCTACTCCTTGGCCGTTCTGCTTGCTTTGCTTCTTCTGTGTTTTGCACGGCTGCGGAGACCTCTGATTTCTTTAGAATTTTTGTCTTGACAACTGGTTTCTTCTTCTTCCTTTGAAAGAATTGGGTAAGTTTCTTTTTCATCTCTTCGTTCTGAGCTTTAGCACTGGGGTGCTCTATCACCTTTGGTACAATCGCGATTCCACGAGGCAATAGGTTAACGATGGAGTTTGCATACTAGTGCGCAGGCAAGATAATGACCGCCACTATTATACTGCAAAAGTACATTGAATAGCTGGCATCTTTTCGAAGAAACAAAAAAAGGGCTTTTGCGATGATGCAAAAGCCCTCAAAATGAATTTGATATAGATCATTATTTCCAAATTAGCTGCTGTACCTTGGCTCTTTGAATGCCTGCTTCATCCAGATTCTGGCCGAGCACATAGGAGATCCGTGAGTTAGGAGCAACAAGTATGGTCTGCCCAGCCGCATCGGTTTCAACACTCATGCCTTTACGGATCATATTAACCAGTCGATAAGGCATATCCACTCGAACGCCATATACATCACGAACTTCGCGGCTCACTATTTCTATACGCTTGTTTGAGACATCGATCTTGCCTCCATAAGTGCCATCTTCTTGCTTGATCTCGAGTTCTCCACTTGGCTTTGCAGAAATGGAGCCCTTATTGAGTGCATCGCCCAAATGCTGACTTGACCAATTTGCCTGCAGATTTGCATTACCTAATTTTTCCTCGCTCAGCTCTGTGAAGACGATGGTTCTTCGTTCTTTAGGGGTGGCGGCCCTCGTTTGCTGTATTTTTGAAAGAGCAGGAGCATCTTTAGTACCCTCAGATGCCGCCATTGCGATCGGTTCCTTCTCTGCCTGCTTGATGGCTTCCTGGGTAGCTGTATTCTCTTTTTCAGGTGCCTTGGCTAGCTTGTTGCTGCTACGAAAGTTATTGATGCCAAATGCCAATGCTCCTAATACAAATAGAAGCGCCAAGGTGCCCAATGCAAGTTTCCAGGTCGGAGTGGCTTGCTTTGGTGCTCCAATTTCCACACTGCTGGAGCGAACATTTGCCAATGCCTGGTCCATGGAGTTGCTGTTGGCAAATACTATGCTTTTACCCAGAGATTGCTTGTCTTGATCCAGTAACTCAAAGTAGGACTTTCCACTCTCGGTATAAGCCTGCGCGATTCTATAGTGTCCAGCATTTTTTAGCGAAAATGCCAGCTGTGCTTTTTCACAGGTCTCCTGGTCGTCGAATCCTGTGCTGTTGAAGATTTGTCGGGAGCTGCTTTCATCCGTTATGTGGAAATAGTAGCGTCCATCTTTTGGATTTTGATAAGATTGGATTTTCATGTTCTCTGGTTTGCAGCTTTGTCATCAAAAAGGATACCAGAATGAAGGGCAAATGCAAGAGGGATTAAAGCTTGTTTGATAACATGAATTTTAAGCAGGTAGAGAGGATTTAGCAAGGGTCCGAGCGGGGACAGATGGATTGGAGCTGTCGAACTAATATTACAGCCTTGAAGTTGTTTTAGACAGACATTCTGATTTGTGAACAGTTTTTGTGCAATCTTTGCCGAGAGGCAGCTGCTTGATTGTTGACTGCCAGTACATTTTGTAATGATAATCTCGAAAAGCATAAGATGACAAAGACAGATAAGGTTTACTTCGACCCTGAAGATCTCAAGCAATTCTCCAACATAACGGAGTTTCAGGAAGCAATGGGAAAGAAATTTTTCGACTGGTATGGCGAAGTCTTCGCAGAAGGGGCGCTGACGGTAAGAGAAAAGGCATTAATTGCACTCTCAGTTGCTCATGTTGTTCAATGCCCTTATTGCATTGACGCTTACTCCTCGACATGCCTAAAGCAAGGAGCAGATGAGGAGCAAATGATGGAAGCTGTGCATGTAGGTGCGGCTATCAGTGCAGGAGCGAAGTTGGTAAATTCCGTTCAAATGATGAAGCATGTGAAGAAGCTCAGCATGTAAAAATGGTATCTAGCTGAGTCTGGCTACACTACTCGTATGACAAGACATTAGAACTTAAGATTAAGCTTAGAAGATGGCAATAAAGCAAAAGGGTAAATCCCTTAAGGCAAGAGGTACTGAACTTTCTGATACCTTCTATCAATTGAAGGTCTTGAATGGCAAAGAATTGGTGGACGTTAAATTTCCGAAGTTTGGAGACAAGATCGCGGAGACTGGTCATCGGCCTTTGAAACCCACTGGTGTAGACATCCTTCAGATCAATGTAGGCAAGATGTGTAATCAGACCTGTAGTCATTGCCATGTGGATGCCGGACCAGATAGGAAGGAGATCATGACAAAGGCTTCTATGGAGCAGTGTCTTCGAATTCTGGCAGCCACCGACATCAAAACGGTCGATTTGACGGGAGGTGCCCCGGAAATGAATCCCAATTTTCGCTGGTTCGTTGAGGAATGTAGTGCACTTGGGAAGCAGGTGATCGATCGCTGTAATCTCACGATTATTCGGGCCAACAAGAAATACCATGATTTGCCTGAGTTCCTTGCTAGGCATAAGGTTCAGGTGGTGTCTTCGCTGCCATATTTTAGCAAGTCCAGAACAGACAGCCAAAGGGGGGATGGAGTGTTTGAGGACTCGATAAAGGCACTACAAATGCTAAATGAGGTAGGCTATGGAAAAGCAGGAACGGGTCTGGAGCTAGACCTTGTGTTTAATCCTTCGGGCGCATTCCTGCCTGGAGACCAAGCCAGTCTGGAAGCTGAGTTTAAACGGCAACTGAAGCGCAAGTATGACATTGTCTTTAATCATCTCTTTGCCATCACCAATTTACCGATAAGTCGCTTTCTTGAATACCTGCTCGAGTCCGGCAATTATGAGGATTATATGGCCGAATTGGTCAATGCCTATAACCCCGGAACAGTTGAGGGCCTAATGTGTCGCAACACCATTTCCGTGGGTTGGGATGGATATCTCTACGATTGCGATTTCAATCAGATGCTTGAGCTGAAGGTGGCTGTTGATGGTGCGCAACATATTGATGACTTCGATCTTGAGCGTCTTTCTGAGCGTTCGATTATTCTCAATCAGCATTGCTATGGCTGTACTGCTGGTGCTGGCTCCAGTTGTGGAGGGGAGATTGCTTAGT
>JAHDDV010000014.1:11974-36692 GCA_020629205.1 Chitinophagales bacterium
AATGCCCTCTTGCTACGGGTTTGGTTGGTGCTAACTAGCCCCGGTCGGAGCGGAACGAAGTGCTGTGATAGCGTGGCGGATGCCAGCCCATGATGGCTCGACGATAGGAGAGACGCCAGGGGCTGAGCAGTAGCAGCTAGCACAGTGCTGAGTATTAGCGTAGGGCGGGTAGACAGAAGCGCGCTCTAATACCGTTGTGCTCCTAAAAAAAACACTATCTTTGCCCCGAAAAAATGCAGATTTCATGAGAAGTATCAGAATCAGAGAAGCGCTGAGGGAAGCCATGGTGGAAGAAATGCGACTGGATGATCGTGTTTTCCTGATGGGAGAGGAGGTTGCAGAATATCAGGGCGCCTATAAGGTGAGTCAGGGAATGCTGGCTGAGTTTGGTCCGGAGCGTGTGATTGATACGCCTATTGCGGAGCTTGGTTTTGCAGGAATTGCCGTTGGCGCCTCTATGAATGGCACACGTCCGATTGTGGAGTTTATGACCTGGAATTTTGCACTCCTGGCAATTGATCAGGTGGTGAACTCAGCAGCAAAGATGCTGCAAATGAGTGGAGGACAGTTCAGTTGTCCAATTGTATTTAGAGGGCCATCGGGCTCAGCCGGGCAACTTGCTGCCACGCATTCGCAGAGTTTTGAAAACTGGTATGCAAATGTACCCGGTTTGAAAGTAATCTCTGTGAGTAATCCATATGATGCGAAGGGGCTACTAAAGTCTGCCATTCGTGATGATGATCCTGTAGTATTCATGGAATCCGAGTATTCTTATTCTGATATGGGCGAAGTGCCTGAGGAAGAGTATTTGATTCCGATTGGAAAGGCCCGTATAGCCAAAGAGGGTACGGACGTCACGATTGTGTCTTTCAACAAGATGATGAAGGTGGCTGAAGCAGCAGCAGCGGATTTGGCCAAAGAAGGCATCAGTGCAGAAGTGATTGATCTACGTACGATTCGACCCATGGATTATGATACACTGGTGGAATCGGTTAAGAAAACGAATCGAATGGTCTTTGTGGAAGAATCCTGGCCATTTGGAGCCATCTCTACTGAGGCTGCCTATCATATACAGCGCGTTGCTTTCGACTATTTGGATGCACCGGTAGTACGGGTAACAGGGGCAGATACACCATTGCCATATAGTGGAGTGTTGGTCGAGGCATTTTTGCCTAATGCTGAGAAGGTCGTGAAGGCGGTGAAAGAGGTGATGTACATCCAGAAATAAGCAAATCATGACGGAGCAGGAAGCCTCAGAAAAGCAAGAAGAAAGAAAGCATCGGGCAGGTTTTGTCAACATCATCGGCAAGCCCAATGTCGGTAAATCGACCGTGGTAAATGCACTGGTAGGAGAGAAGCTGGCCATCATCACCTCAAAGGCTCAGACTACCCGCCACCGAATCATAGGTATCATTAATGGCGAGGACTTTCAGATTGTGATGAGCGATACACCGGGAATTATCAAACCGGGATATAAGCTTCAGGACTCCATGATGAGTTTTGTGAAGACTGCCTTCACAGATGCCGATATCATGTTGGCAGTTATCGATGTAAGTGCCGATGATGATATCAGCATTTTTGAAGAGAACTTCAACAAGACCAAGGTACCGAAAATCCTGGTACTCAATAAAATTGATCTGCTTTCTGAGGATGAGGTGATCCTGGCGCTCAAAAAATGGTCTGAACGACTACCGGCCGATGAATACATTCCAGTTTCGGCGCTGAAAGAACGCAATATTGATCGACTATTTGATACGATATTGAAGTATTTACCTGAAGCTCCTCCCTACTACGATAAAGATGCTTTCACTGACCGACCAGAGCGCTTCTTTGTTTCGGAGATTGTAAGAGAGAAGATTTTGATCCATTACAAGCAGGAGATCCCCTATTCTGTGGAGGTTGTGGTGGACACTTATCAGGAAGAAGAGCATATCATTCGCATGCGTGCAGTGATTTTTACGAATAAGAAATCGCATAAGCCAATTTTGATTGGTAAGGGCGGCCATATGCTCAAGCGTGTGGGAACAGAAGCCAGAAAGGACATCGAGCGGTTTTTTGGTAAGAAAGTCTATCTGGAATTGTTTGTAAAGGTCAAGGAAAACTGGAGAGAGGATGATAATATGCTCCGAAATCTAGGCTACATCAGCTAGCACAGCATTAAAATTACCCCCAAAGAAATGGCAAACCATACTGTGGCAATCGTTGGAAGACCCAACGTTGGCAAATCTACCTTCTTTAATCGTTTGATTGGCGATCATCGCAGCTCCATTGTGGATGACTTTAGCGGCGTTACGCGTGACCGTATCTATGGCGAAACTTTCTGGAATGGCAAGACCTTCGATGTGATCGATACAGGTGGATTTGTCTTGCATTCGGATGACGTTTTCGAAGCAGCCATCCGGGAGCAGGTATTGATCGCAATGGACGAGGCCTCAGTGATCTTGTTTTTGGTAGATGTGACGACCGGAGTGACAGATTTGGACGACCAAATGGCCAACATCCTGCGGCGTTCGAAGAAGCCTGTTTTTGTGGTGGTCAATAAAGTGGATAATGCCAAGCGTATGTATGAGGCCAGCGAGTTTTACAGCCTGGGCTTTGAGCATACTTTCTTTATGGCGGCTATTAGCGGAAGTGGTACTGGAGACTTGCTGGATGCTGTCACTGATATTCTTCCGGATGATGACAATGCTGAAGAGGGGGATGGTATCCCAAAATTGGCTATCGTTGGACAACCGAATGTCGGTAAATCAACCTTAGTTAATGCTTTGGTTGGTCAAGAACGCAATATCGTAACAGATGTGGCCGGGACTACCAGAGATGCCATTCACACGCACTATAATCAGTTTGGTAAGGACTTTATTCTGGTTGATACTGCTGGAATGCGAAAGAAAACCAAGGTAAAAGAGAACATTGAGTTCTATTCGGTGATTCGGGCGATCAAGGCAATAGAGGAATCCGATGTTTGCCTTCTGGTTATAGATGCTACTCTGGGCATTGAACAGCAAGACCTAAATATCCTTCGGGTGATCGAAAAGAAGCGCAAAGGCCTTGTGATTGTTGTCAATAAATGGGATTTGGTGGACAAGGAAACCAACACTGCCCGGGATTTGGAAAAAGACATTTTGGAGCGGACGGCACCATTTACCGACATTCCAGTGATTTTTATCAGCGCATTGGAAAAGCAGAGAATACTAAAGGCATTGGAGTTGGCACTTAAGGTACACCAGCGCCGAAGTAATCGCATCCCCACTAGTGTGCTGAACAATTGGCTGGAGGAAAGTATGGAGCGTTTTAGGCCGCCTTCTGTGCGAGGTAACTACGTGAAAATGAACTACGTAACGCAATTGCCTACGCCATTTCCATCTTTCGCTTTCTTTACCAACTATCCTAAGCACATCAAGAAACCATACCGCAATTATCTAGAAAATAGACTGAGAGAGTCCTTTGATTTTCACGGTATTCCATTGACCCTTTACTTCAGGAAAAAGTAATCTTGGGGGAATAATGCCGCTCTAAAGCTAAATTTCCTAGAATATTTGAACTACTTTTGCCAATAAGGACCGCAATAGTATATACCTATACACATTGAAAATTATTCACTCAGAATCTAAATGCGACCTAACTATGAAAAAAATTCAACTATTTACACTACTTGTATCTATCTGCTTCCTAATAGCTTGCGGCGGTGACGGTAAGAAGAGTGGTGGTATTTTGGACAAGACTGGCAACATGGTAAAGAATGCTGCTGATGCGACTAAGAACGCTGCAGGAAATGCGGTAGATGCAGCAGGCGATGCTGCCAAAGGAGCTGCCAATGCAACAAAAAATGCTGCTGGATCAGCTGTTGATGCAGCTGGAAATGCTGCCAGTGCTGCTGGCGATGCTGCCAAAGGAGCTGCCAACGCTGCTGGCGATGTAGCCAAAGGTGCTGCCAATGCAACAAAGAATGCTGCAGGATCAGCTGTTGATGCAACAAAAAATGTCGCCGGAAAAGCTGCTGATGCGACAAAGAATGTCGCCGGAAAAGCTGCTGATGTGACCAAAGATGCAGCTGGTAAAGTTGTTGATGGAGCAAAGACAGTTGGTGGCAAAGCTGTAGACGCAGGTAAAGCAGTTGGCAACAAAGCTGTTGACGTAACTAAAGACGCAGCAGGTGCTACTAAGAATGCTGGCAAGAAGGTAGTGAAAGCTGTAAAAGGCGAGTAAGCTTCGAACTTATAGTAAACAAATTCCAAAGGCCCATTGCATTGCAGTGGGCCTTTTCTATTTTGTGCTTGTTATCAACCATAAACGGAATTTCATGGAATATACCGGTCATCTATCCAAGATGTCGAGTCGTTTCGGCGATCCTATCGAGTACAGCATCAAGCTGGGCGATGATATTGTAGAACTGAACGAATTGCTGGGCAAACGAATCAAACTCTATTTCACGGGTGAGATCCATTGCAAGAATTGCGGACGAGCGCTCAAAAAGACCTTTTCGCAGGGATTCTGCTTCCCTTGCTTCCAATCGGCTCCGGAGGCTTCCCCATGCATTATCAAGCCAGAGCTTTGCGAGGCACATCTAGGTAAAGGACGTGATCTGGATTGGGAGAATGAGCACCACATGAAACCACATACCGTTTATCTTGCCGTTTCCAGCGGTCTCAAAATTGGAGTCACCCGCATGGATCAGGTACCCACTAGATGGATTGATCAAGGGGCCTTTCAAGCTATTCGTTTGGCCGACGTGCCCTACCGTCAGATTGCCGGGGTGATCGAAAAGACGGTGGCACGGCATATTAGCGACAAAACCTCCTGGCAGAAAATGCTGAAGAATGAACTTGATCTGGAGCATGATCTGGTGGAGGAGAAACACACGGTGAAGAAGATGATTCCAGAGGCATGGCAAGAATATGTGAGCACCGATGATAAAGTCTGGGAACTCAAGTTTCCTGTGCTGGAATACCCTGAGAAAATCAAAAGCATCAATCTGCTGAAGATTCCACTGGTGGAGGGTATTTTGCAAGGTATCAAGGGCCAATATCTCATTCTCGACGAAGGCAGGGTTTTCAATGTACGTTCACATACCAGTTTCAGGGTTTCTATGGAAGTACTGGACGCCTAAATAAGTTCGCTCATATTTGGCTTATCCTAGTGATAAACGTATCTTTGCATGCATTTTTAACCCTGCTGGATGATATTCATCCTTGGCAGGCTCACTAATTTACATTTGTTATGCCGGTAAAAATCCGTTTACAAAGACATGGTCGTAAGAAGCGACCTTTTTATTTTATTGTAGTGGCCGATGCCAGAGCGCCAAGAGATGGTCGATTCATCGAGCGTATCGGTAGCTTCAATCCCATGGTAGAGCCACCATTGATCAACATTGATATTGACAATACCATTGACTGGTTGAAGAAAGGAGCACAACCTACAAATACTGCTCGCTCCATCTTGAGCAAGGCAGGTGTTATGTACAAAAAGCACCTTTTGAGAGGGGTTGCCAAAGGCGCCTTCAACGAAGAAGAAGCTGATCGCCTGTTCATGGATTGGATGAAGAACCGTTCTGAGGCTTATGCCGCTGAATTGGAAGCCACTCAAAAGGCTAAAGCTGATAAAGTGGCCGCTATTGAAAAAGCGCAAAGAGATGCACGTGAAGGCAAAGCCAATGCTGCCGCCGCTGAACTAGCTGCTGCCGAAGCCGCTGCTGCTGCTGAAGCCGCTGCCGCAGAAGCTCCAGCTGATTCACCTGTTGCTGATGCAGAAGCACCAGCTGAAGATGCTGCACCTACGGAAGAGGCTGCTCCAGTTGCCGAAGCGCCTGCAGAAGAAGCAGCGCCAGTTGTAGAAGAAGCTCCGAAAGCTGAAGAAGCTGCACCGGTAGCAGAAGAAGCCCCTGCAGCTGAGGAAGCTGCACCGGCTGAAGAGACTCCTGCTGCTGATGCTCCAGTGGCAGAGGAAGCTCCTGCGGTAGAAGAACCTGCTGCAGAAGATAAGCCAGCTGATGACGCAGAAGCTTAAAAACAGTTCTAGCCCGCATTCAAGATGACTGAAAATCAGTATACTGAAGTTGGTAAGATCTTAAAAGCACATGGCCTCAAGGGAGAACTCAAAGTTTCCCTTGAGGCTTTCTTTTTGCCCATCTGTGAAAAGCAGAAGCCGGTTCTGTTCCTTCTTCAGAATGGCAGCCATTTGCCTTATTTTTTCCTCCGGCTCAAGCAGCAAGTTGGCTTTCAGATTCTCGTACTGGAAGATGTAAATGATCGAAATCAAGCGACTCAATTGACCGGCCTCAAAATTTATTGTGATAGCAAGCTTGTTCCGCAGTCACCTTTGCCCAGAGACCCAGCTGATTTGAAGGTTTTCATCGGCTATCAGATACTTGATGTCAACAGCAACACCAAGGCTGAAGTCATCGATGTACAAGAGGTCAAAGGCCAGATTCTGGCGACTGTTCAACTACCTGAAAATCGAGAAACTTTCCTTCCTTTGCATCCTGATCTAATACTTGATATCGAACATGATAAGGGCTTGATTACAACCTCGTTACCAGAAGGCCTACTGGATCTATAGTGTTTTAATATTTATATGGAGCCCAGCCCTCTTGTCCCGTAGCAGCCAGCTACCCGTGTTCCGCTAATACTCAGCACTCAGCTAGCTACTACAGCACAGCCACTAGCGTCTCCTCCTATCGTCGGAGCCACTATTGGCTGGCTTCCGTCACGCTATCTGAGCACTTCGTTCCGCTTCACCCGGGGCTAATTTGCACCCTATTTCGAGCGCGCCAGATGTATCATCTTGCCAATTGAAAGCTCTGTTGGAATTCCTTCCCTCGTACATGCAATAGGTAAAGTCCTTCGGGCTGAGCCTGCAGATCGATTGAAAAAGTGACATGGCCATCGTCTCCTTGCTTTTCTTGCTGCATTACTTGTCGGCCGGCTTCATCGATTACCAACAGTTGGATCGTTCCTTTTCCAGCAGCGCCTAAGGACAGACTGCTTTGTCCTTGTATAGCTGGGTTAGGGGAGAGGCTTGTCGACTGCAGATTAGGCCTTTGCAAATCAGTGGCAATATTATCTGCCGTAAAGAAGGTGAAGAATTGGCCATCTTGCAAGCTGACATAGGCAGAGGCTTCCTCGCCAACTTCCTCTAGCAAAACTTGTTGAACATCACCACTGAAGTCTTCGTTCTCGCTGATCAATAGTCCAAGTGGTACAGGGCTCAAGGGCAAATCATCAGGGTCTACGGTAATCTTGACCAGGTCTATCTCGCCCTGCTTGCTGACTCGCCAACTACGATCAATTCGATTGTAATCTCCAGTCGTAGACCAGCTGGCATCGTTGGCACCATTATGCCCCCAAAGCAAAAAGGACTGATCGTCCATACTGCTTTCAAAGCTGCTGACTGTTGGCATTCCAGGACCTTTAGCCCGGAGGTGGTAATCGTAGCTATTGTTTTTACCGATCCCTGCGACATCTTGACCATAGTCGATGTCGTGGGAATAGTAATCTTCTTCTCCTAGATCGGTTCCATAGCGACTGGAGAAGTAGTTGTTAAGTATACTTAATTGGGTTTGATTGAGCGGAGCTCTGTAAAGGATATGTTCCGCAATCCATCCATCTCCATATCTGTTACCAAAGTCCTTACCCAACATTACGTCGATCTCCGCATTTGAAGATCGATCATAGTAAATGCCGGGTTGATCTACTTTGAATTGGTTGTCTATTAGGGTCATAACTTCTTGTCGATCCGCTGTCCACATCACCCCATAGGCATGAGGTATTGTGATATCAAAAGTGCTCAAGTTTGAGGTAGTGGTCTCGGAGTTGTCCGAGGAATAGATTGCCCCATAGAGGTTTCTTGTATTGCGATTGCAGTGCAGCATGAAACCGTTTTCCTGACGACTATTTCCCAGCCATGCAAAATGTGACCATAGGTCCGGTCTTGATTGCGCAACGGTAAAGGCAGCGAGATTTTCGGAGACTGGTACATTTCGTGCCGTGAGCGAACGATTGCTGGGGTCAACTTCCAGTGCTGGTTGGCCGTTTATTGCAGCTACGCGATAGATGAGCGGATCGCTACCATTGGTCTGGCTGGCTTCCCCTTGATTACCGCTGATGTCTGCCCATGAAGCAACGAGATCTCCCTCTTGCGCCAGATTGACGCCTTTATCTGCGCGAAGCCATATGCTCAGATCGTCTCTATCACCGACTCCCCCTGGTCCGGTATGACCAAGCTCGGGATAAGGTTCAAGGTAGTCAACCACCAAGGTGTTTCCAGCCTCACACTGGTATCCGCGATCATCCAGGCATGCGTTATCTGGAATGATGATGGTGACTGGACCATAAGTATCTGGTGCAATGCGTGCACTAAAGTGATGCTGCCCCCCTGTCAATTCCAGAACTGTTCCATTTTCAACTTCTATATCATTGGAGTTGAAGCCAAGAACATCCACTTTTTCCACATAGCGGAAGAATTTGATGTCTACGTCAAAATCACCATAGGCATAATTTCCCTGCTCTTTTGAGAGAATAGGGTAGGTGGCACTTGGTGCTGATATATTATCGCTATATAGTTTGCTCTCCCACATGCCTCTTCCGTAGGTTGCAGCTCTAATGGCGCTCTTTGTGTGATTTTCCCGGTAAGCAATCACCAAATCGTTGACGGCTGCATTTGCTGACAATCCACTGTTGAATGGGACCCACTCATCCATGGTCTTATCCTTGTAGAAAACCCCAAGTGTACCTGCAGCATAAAGTGCTTCATTTGCTGCATTTACTTTATCGAGTACCACTACATTTAGTGCCGCATTTGGTAGCCCATCTGGCAATACCTCAAAACTTTCTCCCTTATCTTCTGAGCGGAAGATTCTGGTCCCAAGCGCTGCATAAACGATATCTTCATTGCTTGGATGTGTTTCAATTGACCGTAGGCTTCCTCCACCCAGATTTGAGCTCAGATTTGTCCAACTTGGTTCAGCTGCATAGACATCATCACATCTAAACAGACGCTTTCCTCCGCTATTGGTTCTTCCGGACACGTACATGATCGATGGATTCGCTTCACACTGTTCGATTGTCACAAGTTCATCTCCCCAATTAACACCTGGAGAAATGTCTTCCCAGCTAATATTGTTTGCCAGCGCATTCGTGGTTCGCCAGATGGTTTCCAGCCCAACATAAACTGTCTCGGGATTTTGAAGATCTTGCTTCAAAGGGGATACCCATGGCCCCTCCTCTTCTGGACCTACATTATAATCCCAGGTGGCACCACCGTCTTTTGAACGATATAGGTAGCCATACTGCGAAGTAGTAAAGATGAGGTCTGGATCATCATGTGAAAAGAAGCAGTTCATTCCATCCCCACCGGTGATCGGATTCCATGCAATGCCATTAAACAGCTTGCTTCCACAGTCTTGATATCCTTGCAACATCATCCTAAACTCCGTGGGGTGAGTAGCTACTTTGTACATCATGCTTATACCAAGCCCGTTCGAAATGTTGTTCCAGGTTTCCCCTAGATCTTCCGAAATCGAAACACCACCATCATCACAGAAGATCAGTCTTCCAAATGGGTCGAATCGAAACTCGTGATTGTCAACATGGGTTCCATTGACCTTTCTCCAGGTCTGCCCACCGTCACGAGAGATATGTGATTCGTTATCCCCAACAATTAGGGTGTTCTCGTCCGTTGGCGAGATACACAGGCTGCTGTTGTACCAGGAATGATTGGTGAGAATATCAGTATCGTCCGTTGCGTCATCAAAGATCAATTCAAAATTATCTCCAGCATCTTCGGAACGGAAAAGTCCTTCTTTCGCTACAACGTAGATAACTTCCGGAGCAGCAGGGCTTATGCCCAGGGAGCAGCGATCCAATGAAGGGAGATTTGCGTCCACCTGCACCCAGTTGTCTCCAGCATCGTCGGAGCGATAGACTCTTCCCAGACCACTACTGTAACTACAGGCATACATATTGGTGAAATCACCTGGTACATAATCAATGTCTCGGAAACTACCAGATTTTGTGATTTCCCAGTTTAGGCCTCCATCTATCGTCTTCCTAATGCCAGATAACGTTGCAGCTACGATAGTTTGATTGTCTTCTGGATCCATCACCATACGTGAGACAGTAAGATCTCCAAGACCCTGATTGACAAAATCCCAGGTTTCTCCACCATCGATAGTTTTAAGCATTCCTACACCATCAGAATCGGAGGCGTCACGATCACCTGTACCTACATAAATAGTATTTGGATCGCTGTGGTCAAAAAGCACCGCCGAGACCCCGAACTTGGGAAAAGACTCAAAAGGATTCTGCCAGTTTTCACCACCGTCTTTTGTAATCCAAAGTCCTGCTGCAGGAGCACCAACCAAAATGTGGTTTTGATCAGTAGGATTTACTGCGACGGCATTCAGGCGGCCAAGACCAGCAGAGTAGTTCCCGTATGGACTTTGTGGTCCCATTTCAATCCAGTTTCCATTGCTGGAACGACTCTGAACTTGTTGGTAGGCTACTAAAAGGTCGGCGGTACGGGGAATCTTGCCCTCTTCATCCACTCTATTACTATTAATGTATTCCCAACGTTTGAATTGAGTGTAACCGCGATGCTTTTCATAGGGGCGATCCGCCCAATAGTCGTTGAAGGCCTTTACGGTTTCAAAGTAGTTAGCCTTCGGATCTTGCATCATGTCCTGCCAAATAGGTTGGCCTTCTTGAGCTTGCAGGTCAAGGCAAAAAAAGAGAACAAGATAAGTAGTACTTAGTAGGTATTTCATTCTGTCTGGGTCCAGTTTAGTTGCTTCCCACAAAATAAGCGATGAGCAATACAGCCTAGCCTAAAGTCTGGACAAATTGTGCCTTTGTCGTGCGACGGCCACTAAGAAACAGAAAAGAAGACATTTACAGTGCAAGGGGTTTCGACTCATTTAGTTTGTTATTCGATTAGGCGACTAGCAGTACATAAAACATCTTAGGCGGGTTTATGCTTGAAAATATTGGCTATATGTTCTTAAGTAATTCGCGTATTAGGTAAAGACTACCAGTGCAGAGAACAAGCGTTTGAGAGTCAGCTGCAAGGCAAGCTTGAGAATAGGCCTCAGTAGGATCAGGAATCCTTTGTACATTCAATCCAAAGCTACTCGCTATTCTTGCCAAATCTTTTGGATCGGCAACGCGCAAGGATGTGAAGCTGGTACAAATCACGGTAGTCTCGTATCTAGTCAAGGCCTTAAAGAAGCTACTTGGGTCTTTTGCATCCGTTTGTGCAAAAACCAAAATGAGCTTCTGAAACTCTAATTGCTGGAGCGCTTTTGTGCAAAGCAGCCAGGAGGCAGGATTGTGTGCTCCATCAAAGATGACTCGAGGCTGCTCGCTGATCAATTGCCATCTACCATTAAGGCCCGCTTCAGACAGTTGCATTTGCATGGTGGCATACCAAATACTATAGGTTTTTTTTTCGCAAGGAAAGTAATTTGGAAGGAGAGAGGCCGCCGCCAATGCAGTTTGAAGATTGTCTAGAAAGAAAGGGTTGTCTTCTCTAATATGCACTTCTTTGAACTTGCGATTGCGAGCCAGCATTTCAATGTGGTGAAGCCCCTCCTCCTTTTGCATGTTCACCAATTGATTCTTTAGGAAAAGCGGACTTTGATTCTTTTGAGCGATTTCCTTGAAGATGGGAAGGAGATCCTTTTGATCGGAACCTAGCAGCAAGGGTATCTCTGGTTTGCAAATCCCAGCCTTTTGTATTGCGATGTCTTCAAGACTGTTTCCCAGAATATTGGCATGGTCCATACCAATATTGGTTACTATGGACAGTTCTGGGAACAAGATATTGGTTGAATCATCCTTCCCTCCCAATCCGCATTCTACAATCGCCAAGGAGCAGCCTGCTTCCCTAAAAGCCCAAAATGCCATTGCTGTAAGCACCTCAAAGCGAGAATATTGACCAGAAGAAATTTCCCTTTCATAGCTGCTGACGAAGCGGCAGACCATTTCCTCAGGAATAACATCGTCCCCTATCCGGATGCATTCTCTAAAGTCAAGTAGATAAGGGCTAGTGAACAATCCAGCAAAATGGCCAGCATTTAATGCTAAAGTATACAGAATAGTAGCCACTGTCCCTTTGCCATTTGTTCCAGCGATGTGAAGGCTGGCAAAGTCCTGTTGAGGATTGGACAGAATTTTACAAAGTTTACTTATTCCGCCTTTTCCTAGCTGAATTGCAGCGGGGCCTACATTGGAGAACTTAACTAATTGATTATCAAGTATTTCGCAAGATTTTTTGAAGGAATACATAGCAGAATCAGACTAGAAAACTGTAGGTAGAAATTTGGGAAGAGGAAATCACAGAATATTGGCACAGCGATTGCATCCTATGTTGTCAAGAATGATTAACCACCACTTAGCGCAAATTACACACTTTGAAAGAGCTTCAAAAGGACCGGTAAGAATCATTTGTTTAACGATATCCACATGCACAGTAGTAGATCAGTCCATGTAGGTATATTAAAAAATATTTAGCATTATGGCAAGACCTTTGGTAATCAAATGGGAGACTGAAGATACTGAGCAAAAGTTGTACAAGCTGTTCAAGAGCGCAAAGAGCGTTGAGAAGAGAAAGCGTCTGCAGGCATTTTGGATGCTTCGTCAAGGCAAGACTCTTAACAATGTGAGTGAAGTAACCGGTGTCGGTTATCGAACTTTGCAGCGTTGGATTGCTTGGTATCGAAAGGGTGGTTTAGATTCAGTTATCACCCGTGTCAGAGGATACAACAGCAAGGGATCACCTTGTAAGTTGTCGAAAGAGCAGCAGAATTTGTTGGTTGCTGAAAGTAAAAAGGGGGCTTTCAACACTGCCAATGATATTCGCAGATGGGTAAAGAAAGAGTTTGGAGTTGAGTATACTTACAGAGGCATCTACCCTTTGTTGAGAAGACTGAACATTAAGAGTAAGTCTAAGAATCAAACCAAAGTCTAGCCCAGCGACATCTACTAGGATTTAGATCTGCTACTGCAGGTTGTAATAATAAGTAATAGTGCCAGTTTGAACTTCCGCCGCATCAGGGGCGAAGTTGAACTTGGCACTTTTTGCGTTTTTCTCAGACAGTGCGCGAATACCAGCATCACTAATGGTCGTTCCTTGTCCTGCTTTAGCACTGATTACTTTCCCATTTCGATCTACCTTAATTCTCACAACTACCACACCCTCCACCGCTTTGTTAGTCTTCAGGTTTGGAAGAGAAATTAAACTACGACCAGTAAGATCAGCTACCCCATTACTACTCATTCCTGAAGAGTTTGCGGTACCATTGTTATTGCTAAGCTCCGGATTGCCGTTCTCGATACCCACATCTCCTTTCATAACATCGTCAGGGCCCTGGCTACTTGATTCATTGCTAGGCTTCTTTGTACCAGTGAACATTGCCTTCTCATCAATGATTTCCTGCTTCTTTTGCTGCTCAACAGCCTTCTGGCTTTCTGCCTTTTCAGACTTGCTTTTGGCATCAGCTGTATCGTTCTTCTTCGTCTTAACTTTCTTGGTAGACTTAGACTTTTTTCGATCCTTTTGCGGAATAGCTGGCCCTTCGTTATTCTTGAATTCCTGAATCTTCTTTTCTGCCACGGGTTTGGGCTGACTCTTCTTTGGGGCCTTGCTTGATTTAGCTTCAGAAGCTTTTTGTGCCTTACTTGCGGTCTTGCTAGAACTGCTTGCGGGCTGTTTGGAACCTCCACCTTGTTTGGTAGTACCAAAGTTGATTAAGAGTCCCTTCTTCTTTGGAGGAATCTTAGCTGGTTTGAGTGCCATAAATAGGAACATTAGCAGCAGTATCAGGTGCACGACAATGCTTCCAATTAGGCCTTCTTTCGACAATCTATCCTTTTCCGTTCCAATCATAATGTTCTATTAGTTCAGTCTTTCGGTCCCCAAGACCATTAAAACGCCAAGCTCACTCCCTATATTGAGTATGTTGACCATGTTATCGACTGTTACTTCTTTGTCAAGGTTCAATATGACTGTTGCTTCGGTCAAGTTTTCGCCCTTTAACTTCTCTCGGAGAATTTCTCCAATAGCCTCAGGTGCCACTTTTTCGTTGTCTACAAAGTGGACGCCTTTCTTGTTTACAGATACGGATACAGACTTCCCTTTGGGAATTACCTGACTGTCGGACTTTGGCAGTCGTAGATCCAGTGCATTTGGAGCTACGAGTGTAGAGGTCAGCATGAAGAATATGATTAGCAGGAAAATGATGTCAGTCAAGCCCGACATGCTGAATTCTGCGCTCACCTTGTTTCTGGTTCTGATATTCATCTGAGCTGATTTAAGCTGGTTCCTGAAGAAGATCAATGAATTCTACTGAGGTAGCCTCCATGCTGTGCACAACACGATCAATCATTGTTACAAGGAGGTTGTATCCAATATAGGCCAGAATGCCCACTGTGAGCCCAGCTGCAGTGGTAATAAGCGCCTCGTAAATACCTCCTGCCAGGATTCCTGGATCTACGGTGCTCCCAGCTTTGGCAATATTGTAGAAGGCGCGTATCATCCCCGTAACCGTTCCCAGGAAGCCGATCATTGGTGCTGCACCGGCGATTGTAGCGAGTACTGCTAATCGCTTTTCGAGCTTGTACAACTCGAGTTTTCCTACGTTCTCAATACTAGCAGAGATCGCGCTGAGCGGTTTTCCGATCCTTTGAATACCCTTGGCTACCATTCTGGATACTGGCGAGTCGGTGCTTTTGCAGAGTGCTTCAGCTGAGTTTAGATTTCCGCTCAGCATGTATGACCGTATGTTGGACATAAAATCATTGTCAATCTGCGAAGCTTTGCGAATGGTCAGCCAACGCTCAATAAACAGGTAAACAGAAAGAAAAGAGAGTAGAATAATCGGAATCATAAAGTAGCCCCCTTTCATCAAAAGTTCCAGAAGACTTATCCCATCAGATTGAGCTGCCAGTGCAGTGCTATCCATCACTGCTGTTCCAGAAGCTTGAAGCAGTATACTCGACATATATTTCAGTTTATTTAGGACTATCCCAACGATCTGAGGGACGAAAAAATTATTCTACAGCAAAAAAGAAATAAAGGTACAACATTTGCGCTAGTATTCAGTCTGTGAGTGCCGTAAATTCGCCTTGTTTCCGGCTCTGAGGAATGCCTTGGATTTTCTTGTAAAACCAAAGCCTTCAGCTCCATTCCAAGGTCCAAATACTGGAAATTGATGGCATATACCAGAGAATGTCGAAATATTTGCGCTTGAACTGCAAGTTTAGATCATATCTTACTGATTTATAGTTGGTTATGGCATTTCAAGTAGTGCTAAATTCCTGCCGTAACATTGCTGAATAATTCGGAATCCTGCCTTGGTTTCAGTATCTTTGTCTCGAAATTTAACTCAACAAAGAATATATGTCCACTGGAGAAAGGATAGTGAAAATTAACATTGAGGAGGAAATGAAATCCGCCTACATTGATTACTCAATGTCGGTGATTGTTTCGCGTGCCCTTCCTGATGTTAGGGATGGCCTCAAGCCTGTTCACAGGCGAGTCCTCTATGGAATGAACGGTTTAGGACTGAGCCACAATAAGTCTCATAAGAAGTCTGCAAGAATTGTAGGAGAGGTACTTGGTAAGTATCATCCCCATGGTGATAGTTCGGTCTATGATTCGATGGTGAGGATGGCACAAGAGTGGTCACTACGCTACATGTTGGTGGATGGACAGGGCAACTATGGGTCAATGGACGGTGATAGCCCTGCAGCCATGAGGTATACGGAGGCAAGATTGCGAAGATTGGCAGGCGAGATGCTGACTGATATCGATAAGGATACAGTTGATTATTCTCTGAACTTCGACGATACGCTGGAAGAGCCAACCGTTCTTCCTACTAAGTTTCCTAATCTTCTGGTCAATGGCGCTTCGGGAATCGCTGTTGGTATGGCCACCAATATGATGCCCCACAATCTCAACGAGGTTTGCGACGGAATAATGGCTTATATCGACAATCCGGAGATTGATACACTGGGCCTAATGCAACACATCAAGGCTCCGGATTTCCCAACCGGCGGAATCATCTACGGGATGGATGGTGTTAAGGAGGCATTTGAAACAGGACGTGGTAGGGTAGTGCTTCGCTCTAAAGCGGAAGTGGAAGAGTTGCCAAACGGGCGTGAACGGATCGTTGTGACCGAAGTTCCTTATCAGGTGAACAAGGCCAATATGATCAAGAAGGCGGCCGATCTGATCAATGCCAAGAAAATCGAGGGTGTTTCTGAGATTCGTGACGAATCGGATCGAAATGGAATTCGAATAGTATTTGAAGTAAGAAAAGATGCAAGCGGACAAGTCGTCTTGAATCAGCTCTACAAGCAAACTGGTCTCCAAACCTCATACGGTATAAACAATGTTTGTCTGGTCAATGGACGTCCAAGGCTACTAAATCTAAAAGAACTCATAAAGTACTTTGTTGAGTTTAGACACGAGGTCGTTGTTAGGAGAACCGAGTATCTACTAAGAGAAGCGGAAGCTCGAGCCCACATTCTAGAGGGTTTGATGATTGCCATTGACAATCTTGATGAGGTCATTGCCATAATTCGAGCTTCTCAGACACCAGCCGAAGCCCAGGAGAAGCTAATGGAACGCTTTAATCTCTCAGAGCGTCAGTCCAAGGCCATTCTGGAAATGCGACTTCAGAAACTCACAGGTCTGGAGCGTGCAAAATTGAAAAAGGAGTATGATGAGGTGATGGCTGAAATCACCGACTACAAGGACATTCTTGGTGATAAAAACCGCCGTATGTCCATCATCAAAGAAGAGCTAAAGGAGATAAAAGACAAGTTTGGTGATCCTCGCCGAACAGAAATCACACATGCAGATGGAGATATCTCTATGATGGATGTGATTGAAAATGAGAAGGTTGCCATTACGATTTCCAACTTAGGCTATGTAAAGCGAACTACCTTGAACGAGTACCGTGAGCAAGGACGTGGAGGAACAGGCTCTCGTGGTGGTAGCACCAGAGATGAGGACTTCATCGAGCAATTGGTGATCTCGAAGAACCACAATTACATGTTGTTCTTCACTGAGGCCGGAAAGTGTTATTGGTTACGAGTGTACCAGATTCCGGAAGGAACCAAGACTTCCAAAGGTCGCGCCATTCAAAACCTTATCAATATTGATAAGGAGGATACCGTGAAATCCTGGGTCAGCCTTCCTGATTTGAAAGATGAAGAACTGCTGGACAACAATTTTGTGATGTTCTGCACCAAGAAGGGGGTCATAAAGAAGACCGCTCTTCGCGCCTTCTCAAGACCCAGATCAAACGGGATCAATGCATTGACCATTCGAGAAGGAGATACACTTCTAGATACCAAATTGACCAATGGAAACTGCGATGTGTTCCTTGCGGTGAAATCCGGTCGTGCCATTCGATTTGATGAAGCGCAGATCAGAGCCATGGGAAGATCGGCTGCGGGAGTAAGAGGCATCAAGCTTAAGAGTGATTCAGATGAAGTTGTCGGAATGGTATGCATAGACCCAGCCGATGAAGCCGAACGTCATCTGCTGTGTGTTTCTGAGAAGGGATACGGCAAAAGGAGTCGACTCGAAGAATACTCTAAGATTAACCGTGGAGGTATGGGAGTGAAGACCCTACAGGTCACCGATAAGACCGGAGAGCTTCTGGCCATTAAGGATGTCACCCCTGCTGATGGCATTATGATCATCACCAAATCCGGTACATTGATCAGATTAGCAGTCGATGGAATCTCGATCATTGGTCGATCAACGCAAGGTGTACGGTTGATTAAGATCAAGGGTGATGACGCTCTGGCAAGTGTTGCCTTGATCCGGGACACCGGGGAAGATATGGAAGAAGAAGAGGCCTCGGCTGAAGGGGATGCAGTTGAAGGAGCTAGCACAGATGCTCAAGAAACAGGCGAGAAAACTGAAGATACAGCGCAAGGCGATAAGCCAATAGCCAATGAAGATTTACCGATTGAATTACAGGAGGTAGAAGAGCATGATGATGAAGAACCAGTGGACTGGGATGAGCTAGCCGAAAAGGAAGACCAAGCAGACGATACTGAGGGCAAAAATGACGCCGAAGATGACAATGAAGAGACCAAGAATGATTAATTTGGTGCGGCTGCTAAACTTTTAGCCAGGAAAACGATCAATCGATAAGTTTAAACAATATTCAGCATTATGAAGAAATTACTGATCCTTTTGCTGTTGGGATTTTACAGTACTGGAGCCTTTGCCCAGATGAACAAAGTTCTGACCGCCAGCACCTATCTCACCAGGTACTTTCAGGATAACAAGAACGTAGACGAGCTAATCTCGGCACGTGATGCCCTGGAAGGCACGAAAGATCACGACAAGTCAAAGAACAACGCAAAAACTTATCTCTATTGGGGTAAGGTCTATTATGAGCTCTCCATGCAAGAAGACAAAGCACTGAGCGATGGCGCATTGAAAACAGCCTTCGATGCATTTCAGAAATGCGGAGAGCTTGATTCAAAGGGCAAGTACAAGCAAGAAGTTGGGACTTCTCTAGCCTTGATGACCAATGCATTTTACAATCAGGGCTCACAAGCCTACCAGGCCAAAGACTACGCAACAGCCTATAGCAATTTCCGTCAGGTCCTGGATATCAATGATATCAACAACAAGAAGGCAAAGGTAGCAAGTGTAGATACTACTACAATGTTGGCTGCAGCTTACTCAGCCCACAAGGGCGGCATGGTTGATGAAGCAGTCGGGCTATACAATGCTTTGGTTGAAATGAAGTATGAAGATGCGGCGGTTTACCAATCGCTTGCCTCTCTATACAGGGAAAAGGGAGAAACCGAAAAGGCCAATGAAACACTACAAGTTGGTCGAGAATTGTTCCCGGATAGCAAGGCACTTGTTATTGACGAGCTAAACATTCTTTTGAAAGAAGGAAAGCAGGACGAGGCCATTGCTAAGATGGAAGAAGCTGTCAAACTCGATCCAGAAAATGAGACGCTGTACTTTGCACTGGGTGCCGCCTATGATAGTCAAAAGAAATACGACCAAGCTCAGACGGCCTACCAATCAGCTTTGGACCTAAATCCAGAGTATTTTGATCCTTACTACAATCTCGGAGCTATCTTCTACAATCAGGCAGCAGAGAAAACCAAGGAAATGAATGAGCTGGATCTAAACGATCAAACAAATTACGATAGACTAAAGAAAGAGAGCGATGACTTATTTGTGAAGGCTCTTCCATTCTTTGAAAAGGCACTAAATCTTAAAGAAGATCAATCGACTTTGATCGCATTGAAAGAAATTTATGCTCGTCAGGGAAACAATGACAAGTACAAGGAAATGGATGATAAGATCAAGGCTTTCGGAAAATAGAAACAAGTAAGGATCTTTGAATCCTTAATCAAACGTTGTGACAAAAATGGAAGGCTGCCCACGAAAGTGGAGCAGCCTTCTTGCATTGTAGACCAGATCCCAGACTCCGGTCGTCCAAATACTTTTACCTCTATCCTATGTTGGCCAAATTCCAACATCTGTAGATGCATTCTTTCCTAAGCAGATAAATCCCAATCATTGAAGGCTTCACTTTCATGAAGGTTTCAATGAAAAAGGATCACTGACGATATGTATAAAGGTGTGTATTCTTCAGAATCAGGAGAAAGAGACTTTTTGAAGGTCTCCACAGATTCTTCAGTGGCCCAAAGGTAGAGCATTAAGCACAGACAATCAAGTATTTACGTAATCAATAAAGGCTCAAAACTTCAGGCACTTTTGGATTCTGGCCAGTAGGTAAACGAAAAGAGGGCTATATCCGTCACGCAACTCCCATTAGCCGATACTTTATTCACTATTTGTGAATCCTGTTCAGTCTATGGGAGACGCAGTACAAACACAGCCCTCCAAACAAAAAATTACATTAACTTTTAGATTAGCGGTCCAGGGGGAACGCTGTATGGTATAATGTCGGTCGTCTTTTCATAACCTTCTTCGTTTAGAATCATCAATTACTTAGCAATAACAACCGGTAGGATATGTACCAATACTCAAAGCTAGTGCCATAATTGGACACCCTGAACTAGATATTGGACATAATTCACGCTCTCAGCGACTTAACTACACGTTTTTGATGTATATGAGACTTTGGCAAGTGTTTTACAACTGCCTCTAGCCACCACTGTCCAATTTGCCACAAAAATGCTGGACAGTTGCCGCCCTTGTTAGGCGCAAGACTCTTTCCATTTGCCGGGCAAAGAAAATTCATTTTTGACAGATTCCGTAATGGCTTCGTGGCAACGGAGTTCCTGAGAACCTGGGTCCTCCAAACTCCCCCTTGTTTCGACTCAATAACTTCAATGGTCCACTAGACTACATTAAATACAGATGTAATATTTTCGGAAAATCACTATCTTTATGTCTGGAAATAGTGATTACACGACATAGAAATTATGCATCAAATTACCCTCTTTTACGATTCGAAAATATCGACAGAGTTTATTGAAAATATATTCGAGTCAATGACGATTCGAGAAAGCACAAAAGTGGACTATTTGAAACGAATAGTCCACTTCACTAAGTACTGGGAACAAATACGTTTTGAGTCGAATTATAATGCAAACGATATTTTTATTCGCTACTGGAAACTGCTGGAACGGTCGAATCGGATGTCTGTCAGTACGAAAAACAAGTATCTCTCTGTCGCACGTGCCTTTCTCAAGGAATTGCATCGACGCAGCTACTTGCCGGTCGACGTCACCTCGGGTGTCAAGAGTTTCGCGGGTAGCCTTGGGCATAAGAAGGATGGGCTGACGCTGACAGAAGCCTCCAGCATTTTACAACATGTTTTGACGATGGATAATGATCGACCCGGAGCACGCCTGAAAGCCATCACAGGACTTTTGTTCTTTCAAGGTTTGCGACAAATTGAAATTAGCCGTCTGCACTTTCAGGATCTGAGGTTGCCCGAGCAGAAGATCATGGTAAAAGGTAAGGGTCAACACGATAAGGTGCCTTTGCATATACAGCCTCAGGTGGTCTCCTTGATACAGAATCACTTGACAATCAATAAAATAGCTTCAGGCCCGCTATTCTTCTCATTTAGCAACCGGGGCAAAGGCCAGGCCATGAGTACACGAAGCATAGCGCGCTTGTTTACCGATCCCAAGACTGGAATCTTCAAGATTCTAGGGATCTCTAAACACAAATCTGTGCATGGTTTTAGACATTTTTTCACCACGCATCTGCTAGAGCAATTCAAAGGGGACATTGTGAAGGTAATGGCCCACACCCGGCACAAAAAACCGGAGACTGTGATGATCTATTTTGATGAGCTGAAACAGGAGAAGAGCTTGCCAGAATTTTATGATGCCTTTAAGGGTTTTCAGGTAGATGAGGGGGACGCTCACCAGAACAAGGATCTGTGATGCATAGCCCGGATGGAAGTGGAAATGGCAGTGCATGGGCTGCGACTGAATGCGCTGCTAGAGCTGGCTGCGAGGAACGAGTAGACGGCTATGGCAGCTGCATGAAGCGCTGCGCAGGTGCTGCCATTGTAACGGACAGCCGGTAGGTCATCGCCATAAGCGAATGCAGCCGGGCTCCAAAACATGGATGTCTTATTGCTTTACAAACTTCTTGCAAGAAACAGCACCCTGGTCGTCTATGATCTGTAAGAAATAGATTCCCTGCACAAGATGACTGCAGTCCAAGTGCAGCTGCGAAGATGCTATATCTTTCTCCATCACTGAGTTTCCCTTGCTGTCAAACAGCCAAAGTTGGTAGGGCCCTTTAGTCTCCACCTGTAGAAAATCCTCCACTGGATTCGGGTACAAATGCAGCGATGCCTCTTGCCTATGCTCAGTGCTGAGCCACTCTGCGTATGGGGCGGTTTCGATCACTTCAAAAGCATCAATGCCTGCTCGAAGTTGATTTCCTTCTGTATTGTAGGCGGTAGCAATAAAGCGTACATCTGCGCTGAGTTCGATGTATTCATTTAGGTTGAAGACAGCCTCTTGCCAAGCCCAGATTTGACCATCATTTACCTGCAGTAGGGTAGTGGTAATGCCCTGCGACTCGATTTGTAACGTGAGAGAGGCAGCATCCGGATCTTCGAGGCTTGTGCGAAACCAATAGGATAGGCGAAGTTGCGGCGCGACATAATCGCTGAGATCCATGGAAGGAGAAGTGAGGGTACTCTGGCCTGGGCCCATAGAAATTGACTGTCCCGATTCGCTAACTTGACCGCAAAGCATTGCCATCTTGCCGATGTCATTAGAAATATCCACTCCCGGGTCCAGGCCGATTGATTCATAAGGATAGCTAGGCAGGATTCTTTGCCAGCCATTTTCGGCCTCTCCTTCGGATGTCCAGCCATGATCCCAGTTGAATCCATCCAGATAACCTTTTTGCAGGTAGAGCTCATTGTGCATGACCTCAGGACTGATGTAGAATGCCGGAATATGCCGACTTCGATGCCCCCAATGGGCAAGGGAAACCCCTGCATCCTGCACCAACCAATTGTCTATACCAGCGGTACCATTTTCGTCGGTTATTAGATTGACAAGTGAATCATGTTGCACCTCCAAAAAGGCATTGGATAGCACTTGATCGCTATCAAGATCTCTAACTCGAATCGAAATGGAT
Source organism: Chitinophagales bacterium (assembly GCA_020629205.1). Taxonomy (GTDB): domain Bacteria; phylum Bacteroidota; class Bacteroidia; order Chitinophagales; family UBA2359; genus JAHDDV01. Next base: position 34,604 of record JAHDDV010000014.1, read on the forward strand.
GCGGGCGCTGCTGGTTCCAGCTCGGCATCAAGATAGGCTGTCTCGCCATGTGTAAGTTGGACTTCCTCCACAATCTTTTGGTAATAGCCTTGCTTGTAGAAACGAACAGACTGCATACCATCAAATACGTATCCTGTCTCGTAATCGCCTAAAAGGTTTGTCTGCGATTCATTGAATTCACCAATTACGGTCACTTCAACATTAGCCAGGGGAGCATTGGTATTGGCATCTGTGACAGTTCCTTCAAGATAGCAAGCACGATCAAAGGTGGGAGCAAAAATATATAATCCTCTCTCCATGCTAGAAACCAGCACATTTCCCGATGGTAGAAAGGGATACATGCCCCATGCTCCCTCGAGCAAATGACCATCTGGATCGTCCATTTCGAAGTAGGCTACTTGTACTAGATTTTCGGGATTTGTAGCATCGTGTACGATGATCCCCTCTGCGTACCAGGAAGTGAAGATCCAATTGCCTTTTACAACATTGTTATGCGGTACCAGCTGATCACTGGCTTGAGTTCGTACCTGATCGACAATTTGCATATCTTCTAGCTCCCGCACGTCAATACAGCTAAGGTAGCCTCCCAATGTCTCATCAGTTGCATATAGAAAATCGCCGCTATCATCGAGCCAACAACTATGGGTAGCATTGCCCGGTGTAGGGATGGTGGCCAGTAATTCCGTGTCCGTTTTATCGCTCACATCGACCACATGAATCTGTCCATCGTAGATCCCTGCACCCCAAAGTGTATCGCCGCGTGCATAGCCATCGTGAAAGTTAATGCCTTCATGCATGCCTAGCAGGGGAGGATTGGTCGGATCGGCATCGAGATCCAGCATCAGGGTACCGCCTGGTTCAAAGTTGGCATCAAAGACAAAGCAGACCCCATTTTCATCGATCCAAAGATTGTGCGCTGTCCTGAATTGCAAGGTATCATTGCCCATATAATGCACCGTATCTACCGTGGTCGGAAGGTTGCTAAGGTCCATGATCACCATACCCTGGCCGCTGACTTCATTGACCACATAGGCATGATTTTTCCAGACCTTGATGTCTCGCCAGGTAGAACTGTGGCCTGCAAAACTATGCAAAAGCTCCGGATCTTCCGGGCTGCTGATATCTATAATATGGACGCCACCGGTAGAGCCAATCAAGGCGTATTCATTTCCATCTCCATCGACATAGCCCCATACATCGTTCATGTTTTGATCGATAAAGTCGAGCTGGCCTACGAGTTCCACTCCGTACTGAGCGAGTAGCGGAGATGAGGTATGAAAAAACAGGAGCAAACAAAGCAAAGGCAGGTAAAAGTCTTTCATGGGGAGGGTACAATTTAGTGTTGCAACAATATAAAAGATTGCTCGCAATATATCCATGGTCCTTTCAGAATTGACATTGTTGTGACGGTGGATTGGCATGCATCTATGGGGTGATTGTAGACGGCCGAAAGTCGAAAAGCCATTGCTTATCCCTGCACCTTTTCTTTGGATACTAATGCCCCGCTTTTGAACCTAAGTTAGATGGTTGAAATTACCTGAATAGGGGAGGAGTTTTGGAACATTAACATCAAGGTTTTTTTGGAGCCGAGCTGCATTCGCTTATGGCGATTACCTACCGGCTGTCCGTTGCAATGGCAGCACCTGCGCAGCGCTTCATGCTGCTACTATAGCCGTCTGCTCGTTCCTCACAGCCAGCTCTAGCAGCGCATTCAGTCGCAGCCCATGCACTGCCATTTCCACTTCCATCCGGGCTATGCATCACCGATCTTCATTCTGGGTAGTTTTCTTCACTTGTAATTTTGACAGATGATCTATGATTGAAAGACATTGTTCCTGGTTGTTTGTGTTGACTATTTATGATAGTACGCCTGTTGATTGTACGGGTCCTAGAGAGAAGCAAAACAAGTTCGTTTGGGCTATTTGATCCTTGCGTTGAATAGCTAGCTGTTCGCGAGCTTCTTCTACGTTGAGTCTTTTTTGAAGAGAATTGCACAAGGAGAGCGACATAGATTAGGGAGCTTTCTACTAAACTTCCAGACCGCCTGATGCTCTTCTAAAATGCAGTAGTTAACATAATATTAATTATG
>JAHDDV010000320.1 GCA_020629205.1 Chitinophagales bacterium
TTTAATGTTTAAACATTGACTTTGCTGCTGATTTGCTTTATCTTCAGGTCATGATGAGAAGAAAGTTCATAAAAGGCTCTGCTATACTGGGCTTGTCGGTAGCCAGTGGCAAATTGCTTGTGGGGAACTCTGGGATGTATCATGCAGACAGTAAACGAAAGGTGCATCGTATACTTAGCGCTTCAGGAGTGAATGTGGGTACGCTACCAGTGATGCGGGCTTTTGCAGGGGATCAAAATGACTACGTTTCTCCTTACGTGCTTTTTGATGAGTTCGGACCAGTGAAGCTGGAAGCTGGAACGGATCCGCTTCGTGTCGATGCTCATCCACATGCAGGAGTTACGCCGACGACATATTTTCTCCAGGGCACTGGCCATCATAAAGACAGCTTGGATTATGATTTCCAGATTGGGAAGGGCGACTTCATGATGTTTAGTAGTGGCAAGGGAGCGATACACATGGAGGAGTCCGGTAAGAAATTATATGATGAGGGGGGATTTTATCATGGTTTTCAGATTTGGCTGAATACGCCTTCGAAGTACAAATTTCAGGATCCCACCACGACGGTCCACCGGGAAGAGCATATGGACTTGATCGAATCTGAAAAGTACTGGGTGAAGGTTGTGCTGGGCCAGTTGGCTGAAGCGAAGTCAAGAATTGAATTGCAGTCGCCAGCTTTCTATTATCATGTAAAACTTAAGCAAGATGCCAGGCTCGACATCCCTACCGATCCTCAGCACAATGCATTTGCCTATGTTATTCAGGGCAGCATGGAGGTCGAGGGTGCTAGAAAGGTAGATCAGCATCAGGTGGTGCTTTATCAAAGAGGGGAGAGTCAGATCAATTTGTACAGTGAATGTGGGGCGGAATTGCTTGTCATGGGTGGTCAGCCTCTGGATGAAAGAGTCTACTCTTACGGTCCCTTTGTGATGAACAACGAAGACCAGATTCGCGAATGTATTCACAACTATCAGAATGGTCTAATGGGGAATCCCGACCTGGTAAACCGTTAAGGCGTCTGCACTCAGGTAGTTTTGCTTGGATTCTTATTGTAGTTTGTGTTAATTTAGGTGACTACCCTAAATTTTTTCCGCCTTGAAACCCAAACCATGATCAGAATCATTTCAATATTCGCACTGATATTATTGTATCAGCTTAGCGCGGCGCAAAGTCCTTGCTCTGTGGAGGCCTATCTGGAGCGTGCCGGAGATAATGCAAAGGTGCTGCAATTGGAGATGCAAGAGAACGAAGCATTTACACAGCAATTTATTCTGGATCAGTCCTGGAAGTTGGCAAAAGCTCAAGAAAGTACCTATACAATCCCAGTTGTGATACATGTCTTTCATTGGGGTGATGATGGCTTGATTGACGAGCAGCAGGCCCTTTCCGGACTGCAAGTGCTAAACGATGATTTCAAGGGGCTGAATGATGACTGGGATTCCATTGATGCGGAGTTTGATAGTATCAAAGCCAGTTTGGACATTGAGTTTTGTTTGGCCTCCTTAGACCCAGATGGAAATCCAACCAGTGGGATCATTTATCACGAGGATGAAGCCGCATTGACCAATGACATGAATGTAAAAAGTTATGGCTGGGATAATCATCGTTACTTTAATTTTTATCTTCCAAAGTATGCTTTTGGAGATAGCTCTGATTTCACAGCTTATGCCACTTACCCTGCGCTTGCTACGGTAGAGGCACAAGACGATGGGGTAGTATACAGTTCCATTCGATGGGGTTATGGCAGCAAGTCAATCGTAGAACCCGGCCATGATTGGGTGTCCGTGGTGACACATGAAGTGGGGCACTGGTTGAATCTTCGACATACTTTTCAGGATGGATGCTTTGGAGCCGGAGACATGGTGGATGACACACCACCAACGGAGGGTGGCACCATCATCCCGGAAGGCTGCTATAATTTCGATGGCAGTTGCGGCGTTAGTACAAATGGCTCCAACTATATGGACTATAATCATGGCTGCAAGAAGATGTTTACTCAAGGTCAGGTGGATCGAATGTTGGCAGCGCTTCAGTTTCCAGGTCGCATTGGGCTTTGGTCTGAAGAAAATCTCATCGGCACAGGCTGTTTGGATCTGCCTACTAATAGTGAGCAAGAACACTCCTTCACCAAAGTCGACTGCTTTCCCAATCCATCCGATTCTAAAGTCTTCTTTAACAGCGAAGATGTTATAGAAGAGCTTACATTGTTTAACTTGGGCGGTCAATTGCTTGAATCCCATCAAGATCTTGCAAATGCTTTTTCCCTGGATGTCTCAGATCTTCCCGCAGGAGTTTATCTTTGCCGGGTATTGTCTGCCAATCAAATCTCTGCGATTAAGATTGTAGTGGATTGAAGACCACTGTAACATTTTGCTAACTCTAACACAAAGCAACTCGCTTGTGCACCAATGTTTGCCACTTTGAACTCTGAAGATGTACTGCTCATAAGGAAGATCAAGGGAGGAGATGAAAGAGCATTTCAGCAACTCTTTGATACCTATTATCCCTCCATGCTGCTCTCCGCCAATCGCATACTTCGTGACAAAGCAGTGAGTCAGGATGCTGCTCAGGATGTATTTGTACTACTTTGGAATGGGCGAAGCAAGCTCGATGAGAAGCTAAATCTCAAAGCTTACCTCAACCGAGCAGTAGTTAACAAGGCCTTGACCATTCTCAAGAAACGAAAAAGGAATGTTGGGGAGTCGGAAGATCTCTTAAGGAGGGAGTTTAGCAAAGAAGACAACTCTCAACTAAGGATTGAGGGCAATGAGCTTAAGGGCCTCATCAACAAAGCGATAGATAGCATGCCCGAAAAGCGAAGATTAATTTTCACGCTTTGCCGATTGGAGGGACGCTCACACAAAGAGATTGCCGAAAAACTAAACATCTCTACAAAAACCATCGAAAACCAGATGACCGCTGCTTTGAAACATCTCCGGGCTGCTTTGAAGCAGTTTCGTGGCCCGTGCAGCTTCTTCTTGTTTATTACCAATGCTGCAATAGGGGCAAGCCTACTTTCTGTAGTTCTATACTAAAGACATTTATGGATACAGATTTCTACACAACATTGATTCAAAAGGAGCTACTGGAGGGGATTTCCCCGGAAGAAGCTCAGCAATTGCTCGAATGGCGGCAGAAAGATTCGGAAAATGAAGCCTTTTATCGGGATGTTGTCGATGCATGGGCGGCTAGTGATGAATATGGAGCAGATATCGAGGTGGATCTTGATCAGGACTTCAAAGCAGTCCAAAGCAAGATAAAGCCAGATAAGATTAGGCCAATGTTTGTCAAATGGGCGATTGGGCTTGCAGCCGCTGCGGCTTTGGCACTGTTTGTACTCAACAAATATGGTCCGCACAAAATTGATAGCCAGTCGATACATTATGCTTTTGAGCAAGCTGGTGAATACAGCTTGCCAGATGGTAGTTTGATCTTGGGAGAAAAGGGCAGCAAGCTCGTAATTCCGACGGATTATGGGCATAGATCAAGAGAGATTGATTTCGATGGCAGTGCCTACTTCTCTGTCAAATCCGATCAAACAAAGGCCTTCAAAGTGAATGGGGCCAGACTCAAAGTCGAGGTGCTGGGAACTACGTTTCTTTTAGATGATCGCCAGGGCGAGTCAAGAGCCCGAGTTGACTTACTTGAAGGTAAGCTGAAGGTTTCCAGCGACTTGGATGAGCAGACTTTAAGTGCTGGTCAATCAACAATGCTGAATCCGAAAACTCAAAAGCTGGAGCATTCGAGGCAAATGGCGCTGCAGCAATATCCCTGGTTTGGAGAACAACCTCTTTCTTTCAAGAAGGAGCCGCTTGACAAGGTTCTCGCAGTTGTTGGAAATCTGACTGGTCAGGAGATTCAAAACTCCTCAAGTCTGCAACACTGCGAATTCAGCGGCAAGCTGCCCGGCAGAGATGCAAAGAAGATGCTCTCTCTGATTGCCAAAGTGTTTGGCGCCAGTCTGGTCGAGCAGGACGCTCGTCTGTCTCTTAAAGAAGGTACATGCCAATAGCAAGGTCACTGCTGCTAAGTGGATTGATTCTTCTCATCATGAGCATGTCAATCCTTGGCCAGAGCGTTCTGGATGAACTCTCGGTCGATCTCAATGGGCTTACAAAATCGGAGGCTATTCGATTACTTGCCGAGCGTTCAGGCATTCCGATCCTTTTTAGTGATAGCTTCTTTGATCAAAACCCAATCGAAGGTGGTGTTTATAACAAAACCAGCCTCCAGCTGATACTAGAGGATCTACTAGGAGCGCAAATCAGTATAGAAGAGCAATTTGATCCGCCAATGTTGGTCCTTTCCCAGGCATTCTACACCGTGTTTGGGTATGTTAGAGACGCACATTCTGGCGAAGCTTTGCCCTACAGCAATATTCTCATCAATGGACATCATGTAGTGGGCGCAGACAAGAACGGGCGCTACTTTGTTAAGTTGAAAGCCGGACAAAATCAACTACAAGCTTCTTACATTACCTATGCAGATAGTCTGCAGGTGGTATCGATAAATAATAATCGTCAGGTCGACCTGCAGCTTCGCGCAAATAACCGCCTTCCAGAATTGGTGATAACGGAATCCAATGCCTTAGAGGCAATCAGGGATATCAACAAGTATTCCTATAAAGACCTAATGGTCTATTCCGCCAAGACTCCAGGCATTAGTGGTTCGGATGATATCTTTCATGCGGCCAGAGCTATACCGGGAGTGCAATCTGGTGGAGCTGGAATCGGGGGGCATTTTGTACGTGGAGGAAATCAAGGGCAAAATCAGTATTTGCTGGATGATGTGCCCATCTACAATCCCTTTCATGCAATGGGGCTCGTATCGGTTTTGAGTCCCGAAATCGCCCGAAGTTTTCGATTGCACAAGATCGGTTATGGTGCTGAACATGGTGACTTCAGCTCTTCAGTATTTGATATTAGATTACGAGAGGGGAATCTCCAGAAAATCGAGGGCGGTGCAAGACTAAACCCTAATGATCTGGCAGTACATCTGGGCATACCTATCTTGAAAGATAAATTGTCTGTATTTGCTTACGGTAGGAAGTCAATTGGCAATTACAACTTTGAAGAGGTGCTGCAGGAAGCTCTCTTTCCCGATGCAAAAGTCGAGCTTGATAATCATTATGGCGATGTCTTAGCTAAACTTAAGTGGAACATTAATACAAGAAACAGTATTGCCCTCAGCTACTTTCGTTCGAGCGACGAACTCTCCGGCCAGGGAGAGGATGAGGAAGATGAGGAGCAGGAGTTTGAAGCTAATCTGAACTGGGGCAATGAATTGCTCTCCCTTCAATGGCAATCAATACTGGATCCAGCACTTTTTCTAAATGCCCATCTTAGCACAAATAGCTATATCTCCAGCAGTGCGATTCTGAGCACAAGGAATGAGATTGAAGAATTCTATTTCTCCTATCTGGAGTCCAATAACAGAGACTATATGGCCAAAGTGGAATTGGACTATCTATGGATGCCCTGGCTTAGACTGAACTCAGGTTTGGGTTTTGTTCACCAGACCTATAAACCTATTGATTCCTACTTCGATGAGGATAGCTTTGAGTTTGAAGACGATGAGGAAGAGGCTGAATTTGAGGATGATTTCGATCTGGAGTTTTTGCGGTCGCTTTCCGAGATTCCGGAAGATGATAGCCAGAAAATTTTTGCTTTTTCCGAAGCACATATGGACTTTGAGCATTGGAAGATCAAGGCGGGCCTGCGATTTACCCAGTTCAGACATCAGAACTTTCAACAAGCACATTTGCAGCCGCGTCTCAGTCTGGATTACCGTCTTGCAGATCGTCAGTTTTTGGGGCTGACCTACACCAGGAGCATTCAGTATAATCATCTTGTTGGTAACAGCGCTATCAGTCTGCCGCAGGACTTTTGGTATCCTTCAGATGAGGAACTGCCCCCTCAGTTAGGACATCAACTTGACTTAGGCTATACCTATTATCGAAAACGCCATCATAATTTTCGGGCTAATCTCTATGCGAAAAAGGTGGCTAATGTTGCTCAGTTGATTATTCCTGAGAATATAGCAACAGGAGATATTGAAGAAGCCCCGGTTGAAAGTCGTGCCTACGGTTTGGAGTTGGAGTATAATCTCACAAAGACAAGCTATGGCCTAAAAGCAGGATACACACTTAGTAAATCCGATATCCACTATCAAGGCAAATCAAAAGCCTTTCAATTTGATCGACGCCATGAATTCAAATCCCTATTCTATTGGGATGTCCACAAAAATTTCAGCTTGGGTAGCAATATCTATTTGGCCAGCGGTCATCCAAAATTGGTCTCACTGGAGTTTGATCTGCAATCCGGCATCTTGCCCGAGCCTAGTAGTCAGACCAGATCCGGATGGCAATATAGATTGGACTTCTCTATGGAAGGTCATTGGAGCATCCGTTCTACAGAACACCGCATTAAGTTGAACTTCTTCAATACTTTCGATTCTCAGCTTGCTTTGTATTACTCAACTGAAGAGGATTCAGATGAGCTGACTCCTCAGTTCAATCTAGGCTTTATGCCCTCCCTTTCCTACTCGGTCAACTTCTAGTGTCCAAGGCACTAGTTCAGCCCTTCGAAGCTCATTCATTTCTGCCATTTCA
>JAHDDV010000321.1 GCA_020629205.1 Chitinophagales bacterium
GACTGGGGACTGGGGACTGGGGACTGGTGAGATGAATATAATGAGTGCTAGTACGAAGTTCCGTGTTTTGTTGCGACGCGGCAAGGATAGGAACGGTATGAGCCGCCGGCCACTGCGTGTGAGGCATGCCTAATGGGGGCTCCGACGTGAGGAGGAGACCACAGTAGGCATAAGCCGAACCGCGGTGGACAAGGTGAGTGAGAGTGGATAGCCTGGTGCCATGAAAGACGGGCGGCTTTATCCTGGCCATTGAACGAATAGTCCTGGGCCCGTCTTTCATGGCAGCCGCCCAAAGTGGCATCATCGTCCCGCAATGACACCGAAGGCGAGACGAGACGTCTCACCTAGCAATACGAGATGGCGAAGGGCTTTGCTCGATGGCAAAGAAGGCGAGACGAGTGGTCTCATCTAGCGAGTAAATGGCTACCTTTGCGCTGTTATGTTGAAGATTGCCTGGTCGGATAAATATTGTCATCCCTTGCCTACGGGGCACCGATTTCCCATGGAAAAGTATGAGCTTATTCCAGAGCAATTGCTGTATGAGGGCACGATTGGAGAGGAGAATATATTTCATCCTGAGCCACTAAGTGAGTCAGATATTTTGCTAACGCATTGTGCAGACTATTGGGCTAAGTTGGAGGCTTTGGCACTGACGCGAAAGGAGGAAAGGCGGACTGGATTTCCACTTTCTGCAGCATTGGTAGAGCGTGAGGTTCGGATTGCTCAGGGGACTGTGGATTGTGCGGAGTATGCACTGAAATATGGGGCTGCTTTGAATGTAGCTGGAGGTACACATCATGCATTTACGAATCGTGGGGAGGGGTTTTGTCTATTGAATGATATTGCTTGTGCAGCGAATGTGCTTTTGGATCGAGAGCAGGTCTCTAAAGTGCTGGTGCTGGATCTGGATGTGCATCAGGGCAATGGTACGGCGGAGATATTTGCGGAGGAGGATCGGGTGTATACTTTCAGCATGCACGGGGCGAAGAATTTCCCAATGGAAAAGGAATATTCGGACTGGGATATTGGATTGGAAGATGGTACTGAGGATCGGGAATACCTTTCGATTTTGTATGAGGTACTTCCGGGATTGTTGGATGCCGTGGCCCCAGATATTGTGTTTTATCTAAGCGGAGTGGATGTGCTTGCAACAGACAAACTAGGACGACTTGGCATGACTATGCAAGGCTGCAAAACACGAGATGAATATGTCTTGAGTACCTTGTATAAACGGGGTCTACCTGTGGCTGTAAGTATGGGAGGAGGCTATTCAGCGCAGCTATCCCGGATTGTGGAAGCGCATTGCAATACTTTCCGTTTGGTAAAACAGTATTACTATTGAGGCTGTGGGTGAATTAGGCTTCGACCAATTGATGGATACGCTCTTTGAGTTCACCAAATTCGTCGCGATCGAAGAGGCGGGTTAGGAAGTTAATATTGCCAGCTTTGTCGACAAGGACATTTCGGGTAACACCGCTTTTCCAACGCGCAATCTTCTTGAAAATCTCGCCCCCCGGATCGAGGGCAAGTGGGTAGGTGATATTCATATCTTTAGCAAACTCCTGTACTTTCTCTAAAGGCTCATCGAGATCGATTCCAATTACAACGAGATCTTTATCCTTGTATGGTGCCCAGATTTCCTTTTCTATATGTGGCATTTCTTCCCGGCAGACTTTGCACCAACTTGCTGTAAACTGAAGTAGCACTACTTTGTCTTTGAGATCTTCTGTATGTACCTTGGTACCATCGGTGAGCGTCATTTCGAAGGGTGGAAGTTCGCTTCCAATACTAACTATGAATCCTCTGTCGTTATGTTGCTGTCCGTAGGTCTTTAGTACGAAGAGTACCGCACAGATACCAACAAGGGCTAGTATTTTTGAAAAAATCTTACGCATAATGGGCTTTCTTTCTGAAAACGGTCCTTACAGGGTAAGGACCGTTTTTTGGAAAAAACATATTAACTCAGCTCAAAACAGTTTACCTTCTTTATCGTCTTCATCTCCCTCAAGGTCCCAGATCATACCTCGACCCTTGACCTTCTTTCCCCCTTCTATTGTCTCAGACGCCGAAGGTTTAATTGACGTTGCATCTTTTTGAACTTTTTTTTCCTCAATTACTGAAATTCCTTTGATTTGGCTACCGCCAAGTTTATTACCTATTGATTTCCAGCCTTTTACGGCCACAAAATTTTCCAGAGAAAAAGTGATTTCTTTTGCCTCTCCGCTCTTTTTCTTCAGTTTATACTGGACGGTGGCTTCATCTGCGAGACTAACAGCCGACAAAACGCTCTTGGGGCTGTCATCAATAAAGGAGTATCGCTGAGCGATAGAATTGGTTTCGATGACGAAGCGCTTTACATAAAATGCCTTCTTATCGGCATTCCAATAGACAGCACCTACAACCATCTCCGGATCGTACTTTTCGATACACATGAGCTTGTCGACATCGTAGCGCGTAGTAGTGTCGATATTGCTGATCATATAAGTGCCATCCTTGTATATCGAGATGATCTTGTCTTCAGCCTCGAAGGCACCAAGGAAACGTCCGGTTTCTGTATTGGCCAGCTTACCATACTTGGTGTCGAACCAGACATTGATCCCCCCAAGCGTGGATTCACCCTCGCTTGTAACCGTGACTTTACTAATTGGCCAGCGACTGACAATATTACCTTTTGAGGCCCGTCCTTTCACATCCAAATCTGCAAAGCTATAATCAAAGATCTTCTTCTTGGCTTTGCAATTAGGTGAAAGACGAATGCTGATCTCTTCCGCCTCTCCATTTGGATTGGCCGAGAAATGAATGACCTTGGCTTTTGGATCGCCTTTCACAAGATCAATCGGCTTGTCTCTGGTGATGGCCGTAATAGCAAAACGTTTCGCATAGTTCTTGCCTTCCTTGGGAGAAGAGTAGATCATATTGTAGACCATGCGATCATTGCCCTTTTGCCAGACGTCGACATGAATGATGTCTTTGCCCACAAAAGCCTTATCCCCCACCCTGGTGACCATGCAGGTCCCTTTCTTAGTAAAGGCGATCACATCATCGACATCAGAGACTTCCGCAATGAATTCGTCCTTCTTCAGTCCATAGCCTACGAAGCCTTCCTTTCTATTCACATAGAGCTTGCGGTTGGCTGTGGCAACTGCTTTGACCTGGATCGTATCAAACTCCTTGATCACCGTTTTGCGTTGTCGATCCTTGCCGTACTTTTCCATCAAACGCTCGAAGTAGGCGATGGCATAGTCGGTCAAGTGCTTGAGATTATGTTTGATCTCCTTGATCTGATCTTCTAAACGCTTGATGGCTTCATCGGCTTTGAAACTATCGTATTTGGATATCCTCTTGATCCGAATCTCGGTCAGGCGGGTAATATCCTCCTCGGTGATTTCTCTTTTGAATAGTTTCTTGAAAGGCTCCAATCCTTGATCGATCTCTGAGATAACGGATTCCCAGGTCTCAGATTCCTCGATGCGACGATAGATTCGATTTTCGATGAAGATTTTCTCCAGAGAGCTAAAATGCCACTTGTCTTCCAGTTCGCCCAACTTAATTTCGAGCTCACGTTTGAGCAGTTCCCTGGTATGCTCGGTAGACATTCTCAGCAATTCATTGACTGGAATGAATACCGGCTTATCATCGATGATCACACAGCAGTTTGGCGAGATCGAAATCTCGCAATCTGTAAAGGCGTACAAGGCATCCACGGTCAGCTCAGGAGAAGCACCAGCATGTAGCGTAATGAGTACCTCCACATCCTTGGCCGTATTATCGACTACCTTCTTAATTTTGATCTTGCCCTTATCATTGGCCTTTACAATGCTGTCTATCAGCGAAGTAGTGGTGGTCCCATAAGGCACTGACCGCACTGCTATCGTCTTTCGATCTACCACTTCGATATCCGCCCGAACCTTGATCTTGCCACCGCGAATCCCTTGTTGGTAATCGCTGCAATCCATTACGCCTCCTGTAGGAAAATCAGGATAGACCTTCACGGTTCGCCCCTTGAGGTTTTGGATAGAGGCTTTGCAGAGTTCATTGAAATTGTGCGGAAGTATCTTGGTGGCTAGTCCTACTGCAATCCCCTCTACTCCTTGAGCAAGGATAAGCGGAAACTTCATCGGCAGATGAATCGGCTCACTCTTACGACCATCATAGGACAGTTGCCATTCAGTGATTTCTTTATTGAAGGCAACTTCGAGAGCAAATTTGGATAATCTTGCTTCAATGTAACGAGGAGCTGCTGCTCGATCACCAGTGCGCACATCTCCCCAGTTTCCCTGCGTCTCTATCAACAGATCCTTCTGACCAAGATTCACCAGTGCATCTCCGATCGCCTGATCACCGTGCGGGTGATATTGCATGGTCTGACCAATTACATTGGCCACTTTGTGGAATCGACCATCGTCCATGGTCTTGAGAGCGTGAAGAATTCTCCGCTGCACCGGTTTCAAGCCATCCTCAAATGCCGGAATGGCCCTTTCAAGAATTACGTAGGAGGCATAATCCAAAAACCAGTCCTGATACATGCCGCTAAGGTGCGAGGTACTTTCACCTCTAGGTACTATCTCGGGATCTTTTTTCTTTTTCTTGGCCATTAATGCGCGCTAGTGATCGGAAATATTAGGCCTGCAAAGGTAATAAATTTAGCAGGGACCACCAGCTTGCATGAACATTTTATCGGCTATGAATGAGAAGAATTGACGCCTTAATTTCTAAGTTCCTCTGCCTCAATGAGCAAGTAGTTGCAAAGATTGACATCATCCTCGTTTAGGCGGAATACGCCTTTGAAGGTAGCTCGCTCATCCAGAAAAAACTGCCGCTGTCCTTCGGAGAATTTGAGTTGAACAATGGTTTCCGGTCCTGCTTTACCACAGAAGTAACACATATTGAAGGTATAACGGGACAGAACGTAGTAGTTTTTCTCTACATCGACGGGAATGATATAGCCGGTCAACTTCACTACCTGATTGTTCAGATCCATCGGGCCTTGACCAAAGGTAGGAAAGGAATAGTAGTCCCCGACCTCCACACTGAACATATCATTGAAGGTCACCTCTTCTAATTCCTCCCAGGTGAGTTCCTGCTGTGCTTGAAGACTTAGCACAAAGAAAAAGCAAGAAATAGTGATTAGTATTCTAAGCATTGGCCAGGGTCTTGGATATATTCAATCGATAGGCGCTCAGTGCAGGAATCATCGCAGCTGCCACTCCCAATACAATACACAGAAGTCCCAGCATAAGTTCTTCTTTAGAGAACAAATCAGCTGCTAGATCATAGTGATACCGACCTTCCAATACAAAGGAGACAAAAACAAAAGCCAGCCGACTCAAGAGCCAACCAAGCACAAATCCGATGACCGTCAAGATCAAACTCTCAAAGAGTACCATGGAAAAGACTTTTGCAGGCGATGCGCCCATGCTACGAAGCAAAGCCAATTCGTACTTCCGCTCTTTCAATGAATTCAGCAAGGAAATAAACACACTAACTCCTGACACGAGCAAAAGCAATCCACCGAGATATTTCAGCAATTGTATCGCCGAACTCAGCAGTCCAAGCAGCCGATTCACTTCAATACTCGGCAAGGCAGCCTGCATCACCGATTCCTGATTGATACGGCGCGGTATGCTCATCATGCCCATTGGATTTCGAAAAGACACCAGAAGCGCAGTAATCTCCCGATCCGCTTCATGAGCCGAATGATCGTGACCCTCATGCGAATGGCCATCATGCGAATGATCTTCATGCAGGTGCCAGACGCTCTCCAGCCCCGTCAAAATCAATTGATCCAAAACGGTGCCATTCGGCTCCAATATTCCTACGACGGTGAAGGGATGTTCTGTATGTGCCTCCGACTCTGCATGCAGCCCATGCTGACTAGCAAAAGTATCCCCGATACGCAGCCCACTTTCTTTGGCAACCTTAGCCCCCAGCACGGCTTGCATGCTAGAGCTCCACTTCACCCCATCTGCGATAACTGCCTCATAATGATCCAGATAAGCACTTTCAGTGCCAACGATACGATAAGACTGATAACTATCTCCATAAGATAGCGGAATGCTGTTTTCCACCAGCGGACTCTTGACCCATTTCTGTACCTCGGAGAGCTTTATGTTTCCTGTAGGATAATCGATTTGATAAATACTGGAAAGGATCAATTGCAGCGGGCTGCCCTTGGCCCCGATCACCATATCAATGCCCGAAATGTTCTTCTTGAACTGCTTATCCATTTGCCGATTGAGCATAAATAGCAGAGACATCATAGCCACCCCGATAGCCAGTAGCAATAAGCTAAGGGCGCTGGATAGTGGTTTGTTCAGAATATTTTTGATGCTTAGTAGAAACATTTTGAAGCCAATTTGCTCCATGAAGGTCTTCAATTTTTGAAGACTTTTCTGACCTAAAAAGTACTATGTCTGCTTTCTGTTTGATCTTTTCTTTTTTTTGGAGCCAAACAGTGAGACACGTTGCAACGATCTACCCGCTATCCGTTCCAATGGAGGCACTGCCCAGGGGCTTCGTATATCCACTAGCGCCGTCTCTCCACTTTGTTCCGAGCCATCGCTAGT
>JAHDDV010000322.1:0-1604 GCA_020629205.1 Chitinophagales bacterium
GCGGAAAGGCCGTGGCCTTGCCCTACGACTCTCAGCTGCTGCGAAGAAACATATTGATTGAGACGACATTCAGGGCCAGACAGCAGACACCACAGGAATAACTAGCCACTCCAAAATTCTGTCTAGACACTAAAAACTAGAAACTTTTCCGGAGCCAAAGAGCATTGTCCCGTGGCACCTGCTGCGCGCTATCCGTTGCAATGATGGCACTCTCCGGCCACTTCGCTGCTGCACTGCATCAGTCTCTCCTATCGTCGAGCCAGCTGCAGTACAGCGACTCAGTTGCCGTATAGCACCATCATTTCCACTTCTATCACGGCTATTTTGGGGAGGGCATTCGAGCGCGGGGATGGTCTGTTTTGGCAAGGGTATTTGGGTGTTTGAAAGTCCTTCTCTGGGTGAGTGTTCTGTTTACTGTGTATTGTTTTGATAGGAACAATTCAACTACATTCCATGATTAGCAACCCGATCCAATCCTCCCCAAAAAAAGTAATTCCGGAAATTCAATAATTCCGGTTCAAAGGGTAGAAGTGGGTCAGAAAAGTTGATGAGGCCGAGTCTCTACTGTCCCCACGACCGAATGGACTGGATGCATAGCCCCGATGGAAGAGGAAATACAGGTAGTGGGCAGGCGACTGAGTGTGCCGGTACAGGGGGCTGTGAGGAACGAGCAGACCGATGTACCGGATACACGAAGCGACTGGACGCTGCCTGTATTGGAACGGACAGCGGGTAGTGGCTGCCACGAGCAAAAATGTCCGGCTCCAAAAAATCTAAACCAAAAAATTCCTCTATCGTACCAAAATCGTAATTGTCTCTTGGATCTGGACCTCCGGGAAAATGCTCAGTCAGGTTGAAGTAGTCCCTGCGACCGATGGCGCTGTAATTGGGTATATCGAAGATATCGATGATTTCTGGTGGAGAGGCTACTCTTGACCATGCCAGGCGTACGCGGGGATCATAGTGATCATCGGGTTTTACTTCGGAGTCATGGGGCTTGGATTGTTGACTGGCGTATTGAATATGTTCTGTCCCTATCATATCATGCAGATTGATGCTGATACCGGGTAGTTCAATATTGAAAGGATCATAGTTTTTGACCTCTAGAATATTGAGTGTCGAGGGCTCAGAAGGCTGCATCGGAGCACTTTGGTCCTGACTGAAGACGACACGTACCCTGCCTTCCTGATCTCGAATGAAGAACTCCTCTTCAAAGTACTTGAGTGTGTCAGTATCAGTGATATTTGTCTTTGCTTTTAGACGACCATTGGGGTGATTAATATAGGCTAGTTCTCCATTGTAGTAATCCGCCCAACCAAGGTAATCCCAATAATACTGATGAGTGGAATCCTGCGATTCAATAGGACTAGCTACGTTCTCTTTGTCTGCCAACCACTTGTAGCTGGGGGCTAGTTTGACGGTCTTACGCCATAGTCTACCACTTGCATCATAGGTCAACTGTACACTACTTTCTTGCTTGGTTTTGGGATGCTTGATGATTTGATAAGGTAGCTTGAGGTGATTGTAATTGATGTACAGGTCATTGTGCTTGTCATAAGTGAGATTGCCAGATTCATCATACAGGTACTCTGTGGGCAATTCCA
>JAHDDV010000322.1:1704-6559 GCA_020629205.1 Chitinophagales bacterium
CATTACGGTCGTATGCCAGATTGGCCAGACTGTACTCACCAGCCAGTCTAAGGCCCGGAGCCTCTTGAAATCCTTCTCCCAGATGGCCGTATGTTGCTGACACTAAGCTGCCTTGCTCATCATGGTCAAACACAAAGCTTCGCTGAATCCCATCCAATGCCTGTCGCCAATGCTCTTCTACCACTCTGCCCTTGCTGTCGTATTCGATATGCTGGGAAAACAGTTTGGTACTGGGATCTGATTGAATGGCAAAGCCTTTGGGGAACTGTGGCGAGGAGGCGCGCAGAGGTGGATCAAACACCGACTTTTGATCTGCTTGCTCGCAGTTTTCCTGTATTTGCTTGTATAGCTTGTCATGAAGATTTTGGAAATTTTGTAGGGTGCCTTGAGCCAGTATATCTTCATAGAGCGACAAGTATTTCTGAGAGTTGGCGGCATCTTTGTGGCTATTGTTTCCTTGACTCAGAAGTCGCTCAGTGCCTTGCCATAGATGGGCCAGCGTTTGCTCTCCTTCTCCTTCAAGATGAATGGTATTCTCTTGTTTCGTCAATAAACGGAAACGCTGCACCAGTTCAGTTTCATTGGCTTCGAAACCTTCCAACAGTTCTACTTCAGTGATCGGCACACTAGCACAGTCTTGCCAATTTTGCAAGGGCGTCAGTGTTTCTGGAGGATGCTCAAGTGCCTCATGTTCATACACTCGTTCATCGTCTTCGATGTAGTTGATGTCGGTCAATTGGCCTTTTAGGTTGTAGCGGTATTTGATGTGTTGGAGGGTGTCGATTGGGTAGTCGTCGAGGCTTTTATTCGTCCTGATGAAACTATCGCTCAGCTTTCCTTCTGCATTATAAAGTCTGCGGACATCGCCAATGGGGTGTGCGGGATCATAGCTGATCCTGGCGGTAGCCTCATAGCTACTGAGATGTGGCATATGCTCCCCTGATTGAAACCTGACTAGCAAATCGGCAGGTGACCAATCGGGATTCAGTAGAGCGAGGTCTTGACGAAAATTGTCGCCTATGGAAGTATATAAGCCGTCCCAAAATTGCAATAGTCCTGTGTTGCTTGTGTATAGCCAGGACCTTGGCGAGCCTGCCTCTGAAAAGCTACGGTTGAAGTAATAGACATACTCATTGCCTTCTCCATCATCACTGAGCAAACGACATTTGGTACAAGCGACTGAACCGAAGTGATTGTCTAATGTAGTAACCCCCGGCATCCCGAGTTCTTCCAGCAGCCATTGCCTGCAGGTCCAACCTGAGTCATAAATCACCTCTTTGAGTAGCAGCGAATCTGTATTATTTTCTGTAAACAAATATTGTGAAACAGGCCGTGCAAATCCGTCAAAGTAGGTCTTTACTGTCTTTGAAGATTCTTGACGGCTCTGCCATCTTTCTTCAAAATTGTAATCGTAAAACACTGTAGCAGCGCCAGGACGCTTCTGGCTGGCTAGTCTTTGATCATCACGATAGCTAAAATGATAGCAAAGACTGGCTACAATCTCCAGGTCATCATCTGCAAGAGCCACAATCGATTGAGGTGGGTAGATTGTTTGAACATTGCCAAATTCGTCATATAAGAGGTAGGTATCAAAATCCTTGTTTTCCCTTTGCAAGAGCAATTGGCCTGCCAGGTTATAAAACTGTTCCAGGTTTACCTCATAGTCCTGGATCCTGATAATCTTACTTAGCGTTCCAGGGGCGAAATAGGTATCTCCTGTTGGGTCCGCTTGTAGGTCCAGCACCTCCGTAGCATGATTAAAGCCATAGCGAAAAATACTTGTCTGTGCATCACCAAGGCTGCGAATCTTCTCAAGACGAGACAATGGTGAACGCTCATAACGGGTCTCGGTATAAAGTTGCGCCTTAGGCCCTGTCACATGAGTTGCTGTATCGTAATATGCTGCCAGTGCAGTTTCTACATCTCCTGAGTCTTCACTAAGATAGGGCGCGAATGCTCTTATGGCTTTCCCATCACTTGAATAAGCCATGCCTTCGTACCTCGAAAAGGGTTCATTCAGATATTGCTCAGCTCTCAATTTTAGTCGCCCCAAACCATCGTATTTTAAGGAGACCGTCACCTGATTTTCCGATTCGTATATGACTTCATTTTCATTGTCATTGATGGTGTAAGAAACCTCCATTCCGCCAAATCCATTTTTGAGACTCTCCAGACGCCCCTCTCCATCATAGGTCTGCGATTTCACAATCCAACCTCCGAGCTCATTGGATACCATAGATTCGGAAAAGTTCATATTCCCATAGAGATGTGTTGTCAGCAAATCCACGTCCTGATGTTTGTATCGAAACCATTCTGCACTTCTGGCTGTGCCCCAATTCTTGATGAAGACTTTGAGATTTCTTTCGTGATCATCATATACGTTTTCATACACAAGATGTTGATCAAGACCTCCTGTGATCCTAAAGCTGGTCAGGTTACCAAAAGCATTGTGACTAAGATTATGAGTATTTTGCCCAGTAGCCAGATCGTAGACATTAGTACAAACAGAAAGACTATCGTTGTAGCTCCATTGCTTGCCACGGCTGACGATGCCATTATGCGTCTCAAGCAGGGGCCAATCTAATTTGTGTTCGTTTAAACATAGTACTGGGTAGAGCTCCGGCTCATCACAGGTGTAGCGGTAACTGATCTTCTGAAATCGACTGGTATCCGAGTCAAGACGGAAGTCTATTTCCGTCAACAAATGTGGATAGCTGTCTCGATAAGACAGGGTTTCAGTAGTACTTTGCACGCTGTCTTCATCTCCAAAGTGCGTAGTCTTGATTGTACTTCCTTGCTTATACCAGGATTCAATTCGCCAGAGAGAATTATGAAAAACTGGCTGATCAGTCGACACAAAGGTCTGACCGGACAGAATGCCGTTAGCTACAGAACCGAGCACCCAATTGTCTATATAGCTCTTGACCTGCTTCAAAGAACCCGATTCATCAATGATAGTCTGCTGAAGTAGCTGACCTCTCAGATGCTTCTTGTTTTGCCCGATGATGAATGGATAGACAGAGGAATACTCGTCAGCTGCTTCATTTCTAAACTGCTCGACTATCCTTCCGCCCCCTTCGAATACTTCCGCTACTTCAGTATAGGAGACGGCATATCCATTGGCATAGTGACTGCTAATTGCTGCGTTCGAATGCACTTGCAGGGCTTGACAATCTTGCTCTGAGAATTGTAGCAGCAAATGGCCTCTTGGCTCATAAATCAGTAAGCCCTTTTCATATTCAAAAGAGCGTCTTTGGCTTTGCTCCTTGAATAGGCTAAAATCTGGCTGACAGTCGGCATAGTCGGTAATGCTTTTGACTCTGAGGCCTCCACCTTCTTGTATTTGCTCTTCTTCATCGAGGTATCTATTTGCTTCATACTCGATTTCCTGACAGCCGCCAAGTGGATTTCGAATAGCTGTCAAGCATCCGGCCATCAAGGTGCTGAGGTTTGTTGCCGGGCTTCTGTCTGCCAAAAGACCTACAGCTGATGGACTCAAATCAGGCAGCTCTGCATCCGGGTATTTACTGTCAATTTCTTCGAGATTCAGCGATAATGCTGTGGCTTGATTATCGGCTCCATTGTAGAAGCCCCAATGATCAAATGCGTTTGAATCCCTGTCGGCCAATTGTGCCGGATTGGCATAACTCATCGTCCATGCCACCTGATCAATTGTAAGATAGTCAGGAAAATCTACTTCTACCAGGAACTGTCGATTGCTGTGCGGATATTGTCCGTAATGGTCGTAGTCCAGATCAAAGCTTTGAAATACACTCTCTCCATTTCTCCACTCGATTGATTCTAATATGATGGCTGCTGTGGTACTGCCAAAATTAGCATATTGGAAATTGACCTCAATCGGGCTACTGTAAGTGCTCATACGTTGTAAATAGGGAGTAGATACAGATGATCTGAGTTCATAAACTTGTTGTATCTGAGATAGCTGGGCGCCTTCCGGATCAGACCAAAAGCTCTCTACACATTCGGAGCTGCCACCCACAGCAAACTTTGCTACTTGATCAATGATTAGGTCCTGTCTTTGAGACTTAGACAAATACTCAAATTCTACATTGTCAAATATTTGGGGAGGTGCTGGACTTTCCGGGTCATCTTGTCCCAGCACAAGAATTCTGCTAAGATACCATGCGGAATTATAACTGAGGTCTGTATAAGGGCTATCCTCCAAAGTTCCGTCTACAAATAAGCCTTCTATCTGCCTACGCTCCCGTTCCCTAAACTGATAAATGGTACCATCGCTCTTTGTCAATTCAAAGCCGATGATCTCTCCACTCTCTTGATCAATTTCAGGCAAGAGACGAAGGTCAGCGTATGGGCTGAGAATTGCCCGCCATTGCTGCTCCTTGTAAACTAGTGCAAACTCTGCCTGCAGTGAATCCAAATAGATGGTGTAGATATCTGGCAGTCGATCCAGGTATCCAGCTGCCAGGTCTGACAATTGATCAACTAGTCCCAGATCTTGCGCCAAACCGTTTTCCGTCCATGCCTTTGTTTGAGGATCATAGGTACCTGCGGCCGTTACATTTGCATCGCAAAGTGTAGCCAGCGCTGCTTCCGAAGCTTGCATGTATCCATCCTGCAAATCATCAGGTAGGCCTTGTACGGTCCGACTAATCACTCCTCCGGCATGTAGTACCCATCCATGTCCAGCAGAGCTGCTATGTTCACCCAGTTTGGTTCCTGAGGCATGGTAGCTCAGGTTGACTGGCGTTTCGAGTTTTCTTCCTTTGAGTGTCCTTAGTGGGATTTCGAATTTGGCTGTTCCTGTGTGTTTGCTTATCGGTATTTGGGCGTATTTGGCATAGGCGGCGGATTGGGGGGATGGGGGGATTGGGTG
>JAHDDV010000323.1 GCA_020629205.1 Chitinophagales bacterium
CGCATTTCCGGATATTTACGCAACACATCGTCTGGCAAGCTCAATTCTTTATGAACATGTACAAAGTAGATTTTTTGAGGACGAATGCGATCTGCAAGAAATGCGGTATATTCCAGCAGATGACTATCCATCTTGGAAAGGTCCATCCCTACCATTATTCTCTTAAATTTGTTCATCGTTTTGAATTTTGTTTTTCCAATTGCTTATATCTCAAAGATAGCTTGGAGTATGTTTGAGAAGGGTGACGGCGATCACTAAGCAATGTGATAGTGGTCACAGGAATTACTAACCAAGAAAGAGCTTGTATGAAGAAGATTTTGATCATAGAAGATAACCCCGACCTAAGGGAAAACACCGAAGAGCTGTTGCAACTTGCCAACTATGAGGTATTCACTGCTGAAAATGGCAGAGCTGGTGTGAAACTGGCTTTTGAATGTATGCCGGATCTGATCTTGTGCGATATCATGATGCCTGAATTGGATGGCTTCGGTGTGCTACGGATACTCTCAAAGGATTCAAGGACTAAGTATGTTCCCTTTCTCTTTTTAACAGCCAAAACCGAATTGTCTGATATTAGAAAAGGGATGAGTTTGGGAGCGGATGACTACCTGACAAAGCCATTTGAAGAAATTGATCTTCTGGATTCAATTGAGACCCGGCTTCAGCGGGCCGCAGAAACTCGATCAACCATACAGCAAGAAGGCTTCTTTAGTGATGATTTGGGTAAGCAGAAACTACAAGAGTTCATTGAGCAATATGAACTGGTCCCAGCGAAAAAAAAGCAAGCGCTCTTCCAAGAAGGAAGCCATGCCCATTTTTGCTTGTTTCTCAAATCTGGGGTAGTAAAAACAATCCAAACCAACGACTTTGGGCGAGAGCTCACGCTACATTTGAGAGGTGCAGATAACTTTCTTGGCTTGAAAGATGTCATAATGGCGCAACCTTATCAGGAAACAGCTATTGCATTGTCTGATTGTAGTTTTTACAGAATTCCAGCAAAGGAGTTCAGGGAAACCTTGAATCAAGATATTAACATGTTTCGAACCGTATCTCAAACAAATTGCAAGATGCTTGAAAGTGCCAGGTCGAGGGGACTTAGTATCGCTTTCGATTCCGTTCGCAAGAGAACGGCACTGGGTTTACTCGCTTTTCAGCAAGTCTATCAGGAGTCAGAAGAAATGACTATTGTTAGAGAAGATCTGGCAAGTTACTGTGCAAGTACCAAGGAGTCGGTCATCCGGACTCTTTCAGATTTTAAGAATGAAGGGCTCATTGGCATCAAGCAAAACAAGATCAGGCTTTTGAAGAAGAACGACCTAGCCGATATCTACGGGTAAACGTGCAATCAGCTAAGGGATAGAGAATCAATAACTGTCCATTTTGACGCCGCTAGAAATGATTTATCCATCGTTATTTTTCTCCACCAGCCTACAAGGCTGCTATCAAAAAAATGCCTTGTCCAAATCATTTCTAGCGGCGTCAAAATCAGCCACTTATTGATTGCCGATCCCTGAGGTTCGAGATGGAACTACATCAACATGGTCATTATCGGAACATTGATCTCGCCAACCAGTGCGGTTGAGAAACTCTCGTAGATCAGTTGTGAGAATTTAGAGCGGCGATGTGTAGGAATGATTACGAGGTCGATCTCTCTGTTGCGGACCATGCGTTGTACGCCCTCTTCAAAGCTCCCGGCCCTTTGCATATACATTGTAGTTGGGACACCTTCAAGCTTTGCCCGGAAGGCAACCATTGATTTCTTTACAAAGTAGTTTGGTGCGCCGAAAAAGCCAGGCAGATCGATATTTCCCAATACTAATTCTGCTCCCAGCTGCTTGGTGAATTCGGCAGCTTCAAGGCACTTGGGTTCTGCTTCTATGGCATAGTCTGAGAGAAAGAGCACTTTCTTGATTTCTTTCTTGAAGCTCTTTTGAAACAGAATCACCGGACAGTCCAATTGTCGAATGACTTGTTCTGCTTTGCTCCCCAAAATCGACTCCTTTATTCCAGTTGTACCGTGGGCCCCCATGAATACATAATCGATAGCAAGACTTCTGGTAGCATCTGCAATCTCATCCACAACATCACCTACTACAATGCTTAGATTCGCCTTTCCCGGGTTGATGCGCTCTTGAAATAGCAGTCGGTCATACAGCGTTTGGGCCAATTGTCCTTCAGTACTTCGTCTTGGATCAGTTTCGGCGGCACGATTGTCCAACTTCCCTTTGATTTCACTGGGTTCGATGCAATGCAAGAAGAACAGCTGTGCATCCAATTTGGTGGTAAAGTACTGCGCAGCACTGGCAGCCGCGTTAGCGTAGTCCGAAAAATCCGTCGGTATTAGTATTCTGGTCTTCATATTTGATAGTTGTTTGTTTTGTTTTTAGATCTATCGGACTATTCTGCGATGTAGCTCGATCGTTTCGAGATAGGCTTCTTCATTGTCCTTGTGCGAAATGATGAATTTCTGTAGCTCTTGCGTACTGGCAGTCAAGATTACGTCTTGCTCAGACTTGACGTGAGCGATGCTTTCTTTATTAGTAGACAGGTAATCGAATAACCATTGATTGTCCATAAACTCGAATTGCAGGCGTTCTTTGTTTGCATTGATTCTGGCAAATGAGTGTAAAGATCGAATGTGGTATTGCAAGAATTGGTTTTCGCTGTTCAGGTATTCTGTTGGCCGAAAATCTGCATAGTAATCATCTCCCAATTTGATCAAGTGAACTTTAAAATCCGCTATTGTGCAAGATGAGTATTGTCGTGGTTCGTTGATTGGATCATCACACTCCTTATAGCTAAGCTTGTAGGAGTTTCCCATGTCCTTTTTGATGGTCCAAACGGACCTTGTGCTGATCCATTCTCCCTCAAATTCACTGAGCTGTATCAATTGATTTCGCTCATATATGGGATGCAGCGTAGTAGTGACACAGGCAGTGGTGAACAGTAGGATTCCAATTGTGGCGATTGCTATAAGGGTCTTGAACATTTTCATGACTTGGTGTTTTTGTGATAGTTCAAATATAGACCCTGATTCAAGGGCCGCGCATGAGCCTTCTCACTTAGGTCAATGATCTTTGTCAATCGCCTCAAGCTGCTGTTTGCTATGACTTTTCTTATTACATTTGTTATCAGGCAGCTAAGCATTGACTAATTCATCATTTTGGCATGTTCACAAAGGAATTGACAGCACTTTTTTTGAGAGACCTTGGACGACTCTCCAGAGAATTATCGGCCTACGAAAATGAAAATGATCTCTGGATAGTAGAGCGTCAAATCAACAATTCGGCTGGAAACCTTGCCATTCACCTCATTGGAAACCTAAACCATTTTATCGGTCACGGGATCGGCGGCTCCGATTATGTGAGAGATAGGAGCTTTGAGTTCGAAGGGACAGGGGTCCCTAGAAAGAGAATGCTGGAGCAAATTGCTGAGGTCAAAGTCATGATTGAAAAGTCCTTATCAAATTTGACTGCACAAGACTTGGAAGAGAAATTTCCCATACCAGTTTTTGATGAGCCCATCAGCACCAGAGCCTTTCTCCTGCATTTGTTTGGGCACCTTAGCTATCATTTAGGGCAGATCAATTACCATAGAAGGTTACTGACACAACTTTCCTAAGAACCTCCAAAGATGTATCTTGCATCATGGCAAGCATACTGATCATAGAAGATAATGAAGCAATCCGTGAGAATCTGGAAGAGCTATTGGAATTGGAAGGCTACGATCTGAGTACAGCCGAGAATGGAGAAGTGGGAGTCGCAAAGTTTCATGAATCTAATCCCGACCTAGTCATTTGCGATGTCTCCATGCCGGTCAAAAACGGCTATGAAGTGCTGGAGGACTTACTACCTTTCCTGAAGGAAGGAAACTCAAAGTTCATGTTTCTGACAGCCAGTGCCCAGGAAAGTCAAATAGCTAAAGGCAGAGCCTCAGAGGCTGATGCTTATATGGTGAAGCCATATGATACGGAAGAGCTGCTGTTTGTGATTAAAAGCATGCTGAAATAGGAAGATAGATGCGATGATCAAGTCGCTGCGTTTATGTCCTTAAGGAAATGTGCCAGATTCCAACGCTGGCACTTGTTCCCCTAAAGTTAATCATCAATGCGCGGAATCTCCGGTTGTTTTTTCCAGCGATGTATCTTCACAATTGGTATATCGGTCTTTGTATGCGGTTTGAGTGCCTCAATTAGCTCCTTCTTCTCTAGTTTAGGCTTTTCTTCAAGCGGATTGAGCTCAAAGTGTTTCAGTTCAGTCGTATTGGTATGCAGAATCAACAATGGCACTGCAATATCGCGAATCATCATCAATGTCTCACTGCTATTTTCCAGCAGAACAATACCTTCGTTTCGCTCCATCATCATCACTAGAAAATCGATGTGGTAAATATCGAGAAAGTGTAGAAGACCCTCATGCACAGTTGGACATTTTATACTGACGAGCTTGCTTCCCTGATAAGCGGTTTCGCAAGCACAGTCGACTCCCAAGTCCTCCTCGCAAAGCACTTTGGTTTCGGGCGTCTTAATATTGGCAGCAATTAGATCGGAGCCTAAGAGCGAAGCCAAAGGAAGCAAATGCTGGACTTTATCCATGTCATCGTCGTGCAGGGCGCTGGCATATCCCATCATTTTGATGTCTTGCCATTCATAATCAGGAGGTATCACGACTACCGGACACTCAGCATACTGGACCACAAGGCTGCAGTTGCCTGCTGCTTTTGGCGGTTCTTCAAATTCCTGCAAATGACTGCTCATCACAATCATATCAGCATCCAATTCCTTGGCAACTTCAACAATTTGTCGATCAGGATAACCCAAAAGTAAAAAGCAGTCCATATCAAGGCTGCTGTGACGCGACAATAGCGCTTGCAATCGGTCTTTTGCCTCTTCGAAGGCTGTGGCGTTAGTGATTGTCAAGTTATTCTGAGCACCGGACTGTGCCTCCTCCGGATCCAGATAGAAATGTACTAATTCAATTTTGGCATTGATGATTTTTCCGAACTTCAAGGCCCAGTCCAAGGCGTTTTCAGATTTAGCCCTAAAGTCTACAGGTACGAGTAATTTCTTCATGACTCCTTATGTTTTTAGTTCAATACTATTTGAGATCGATAATGCTCAAATATAGAGGCCTTTGGGTCCTTGCACAATGCACTCAATCATTGCTAATGATGCAGTAGATCATTCCCTTTTGCGATCTAGATCACCCTTTTCTACTATTGCCGCATCTACCTTTATGTTGCCAGCAAGAAGAAATTTCGAATCAATAAACACATACACAATGGATATTCACATCACAGCCCCAACACATGAAAAGCAAGAAGGATTGGCTCTATACTATACAGAGGATCTTAAGAAGAGGTTTGGACAGTACAAATTTGTTCAGTCCGTTGAGCTAAAAGTTGTCACCGAAAAAGAGGAAGCCAAGGTTTCCATCTCCATGCTGCCAAGCAATGGAGCAGTCATGTTTGCTACAGGGCAAAACAAGATTGAATCATCTGCCTATCAGGATGCCTTACATAAGATTCGAAGACAGATAGAAAAGTACAAAGAGATACATTACCGGAAGCGGGACGCTCGTCGCTCCTAGACGCCAAACCCAATATTTGTTTGCATTCCAAACCATCAAATTGTCACACATGACCATCAGAAAGATACTCATCGCTTTTGTTATTCTCATTCTTGTACTTCTGGCTTCTATAAAGGATGCCATGGGTCAATCAGGTCCCGTACATGATGACAAGTACTACAAAAAGGTGCTGAAGATAAGCCCAGCGCACTACATAAATTCAACCTTCCTCATGACCTTGGAGCAATACCTCTACGAGAAAAGATCAAGCCTGGTTATTAGTCCGGGAGTGATTCTCAAAAAGAATCAGGACATCTTTCTGAGAGGGGCAACATTGGAGACCCAATACCGCATCTACCTGTCCCGAGGGATACGTAACGATGACTCCAGCCTGGGTTTTGCTGCATTGGGATTCTATACCGCCCCATACCTTCATGGACTCTACTTCGAAGAAGATTATTATCGAAGTTATTGGTTACAGCACTCCGGTGAGTACGAAAGGCAGGAATTTGAAAAAGTGGTGAGTAGTATTGCAGGAGGGCTTTTGATGGGCTTGCAGATAGATGTTACTGCTCGATTTGTGGTAGACCTCTTTGTGGGTGGAGGATTCAAATGGGCCGATGTTCGGGATAGCTATGATGATGCCGATATCGACGATCAGTACTATGAAAACTACGGAGTATTCGAGCGAGAATACACAGGCATTGTACCAAAAGGGGGATTGATGATTGGGTTTAACTTTTAGGGAACCTACTCGGAGCATTCATGGGCCCAGCAGTTCTATATCGGGACTGTTGGGCCGTTTCAAATACCCACCACCATTGTTGTCAAGGCAAATTGCCCCAATTAGTATCAAGCCCGCTGGCCAAATAGCATTGTTTTATCAGGAGCCCAGCAGCATAGTCACGTGGCGATACCCGTCCTGCTCTCCG
>JAHDDV010000324.1 GCA_020629205.1 Chitinophagales bacterium
GCCAGGATTTGATTGGCATAGAGTTCCATCTTTTTGCTTAGATATTTGTAAAAGATGAAGCCCAGTATATAATCTCTAAAGTCATCGGCATCCATTTTTCCTCTGAGGGTATTGGCGATGTTCCAGAGTTGGGTTTGCAGGTTCTGGGTTTGTTCGGTCATTTTATTTTGGCAGTGGCTTGATTTGCTTTCAAGATAGCTGTTTTTGTTAGAAGCTTTGGTCTAGCAGGGATTTAGTTAGGTTTTTATTGTCATATGGGCGATGCCTGCGGCGCTTCGTTTTTGGTCGATCCGTCCATCTCTGCATTTGTATGAACAATTTCTGGGATAGAGAATCAACTAGCTTCGACAATATCACGTACCCATCCCCCGCGTGAGGGATAGAAGCGGAACGAGCCGCCGGCCACAGCGACTGAGGCATGCGCTATGGGGGCTCTGACGAAGGAGGAGACCGCAGAGCGCATAAGCCGAAGCGCTGTGGACAAGGGGAGTATTAGCGGATAGCCCGGCCTGAAGTGACTGGAACACGAGCGAAGCGAAGGGTGAAAGGAACGGAAGGACACGCCCGAATTTGACGCAAGACGCAAAACGCAATGCAAAAGCATGTAAAGAAACGGGCAAGCTAAAAGACAGCCATCACTCCACCACCTCAATATTCACCAGCCGATCATAATAGGCTACCAGCACCATACCCGAAATCGCGATACCAATGGCAAAGATGAAGTAATTCAAAGAGATCTTGTCGACAAAAAATGGTATCGAAAACAGGATGCTGAAGAAGATCCGAAACAGCACATTGATCACCTGAAAGACACTGGAAGTACGACCAATCACGGCGTTGGGAATATAGGTAAACATATAGGTCACGCGCATAATTCGTGCTCCTGAATTGGCTAAGCCCTGGAAAATGGCAGCGATCAAAAAGACCAACACCATCCCTGTAAGACTATAGCTCAGGAATACCGCAGTGCCGATGATGCAGGTGATGATACAGCCTAAAACAGGATTCCATTTCGAAAAGAGCTTGCCCATAAACATGCCACTTAAAACTGCGCCAAAGGCAAAACACATTTCGTAGAGACCAAAGACTCCTGCTCCCGATTTCAAATCATTTTCGATGAAAGCAGGAACCATGATAAAGGAAGAGACTAAGGTCGTGACAAAAATGAAGTAGGCCGCATTACCAAAGATGAAAATCAAGGGATTCTTGCGTAAAAAGTCAATCCCGATCTTGAGTTGTTCCCTGATCGGTTGATCCGTTGGCTTTCGCTCCACCAGCGACTCGTAGGTCACAAAATTGATGATGCAGAATGATACCAAATAGGTCATTCCATCCATTAGAAAAATTTGCTGCATCGGCCATTTGGGTATGCTAAAGGGTATGGTCCAGTCCCTACCCATCAATGGATAAGTACCCGCCTCCAATCCGCTGATGAGCATCGCACCAATGCCTCCGGCCAGCACTGAAGTAACCTGTCCCTGAATTTCCAACCAGGAGGTAATTCGGGAATAATACTTCCTCGGGGTAATCTCCTGAGCAAAAGCATACAAAGCCGGATAATGGATATTGTACAACCAAAACGTAGTCCCAAAGGCCGTAGCCACCAACATCAAAGGCACATAGCCAATCGCATAACCAATAGCAGCAATACTCAACAGTACCGCCGATCCAGTGCCCGTCTCCCAAAGAAATAGCTTCTGTCGATCGTGCTTGTCTACCAGTGTGCCAGCAAACAAGCCCCAAAACAAAGACACCAAGGTTACAATCGCATAAATGACTCCAAACAAGGGCTTCTGATTTACCTCATTGGCAAAATACCAGGGAATCGCCAACATGCTTATACCAGTCGCAAAAGAGGAAATGCTGTTGGCTATAAAAAGAAGGATGATGGCTTTTAGATTCTTCAAGACAGTGGATTTGGGGAAGCGAAGCTACGCCTTTTTCATCTCCAAATCATAGTCCCGAACTCGTTTCCATACTAAATCAGACTCATAGCCTTTATTAATCAAAAAACGGCCTACCTTGCTCTGCTTTGCGAATAAATCCTTTGCCTTAGTACGGGCCCACTTTTTGAAGAGCAGGTGTTCCAGGTTAGCCAGATATTCTTCCTCAACGATCTCAGCCATGCCCAGATCAATGTTGCGCTGAGAGAGGTTTCTGGACTTCAATTCGCGTAGGATCTTATTGCGCCCCCATCGCTTGTAACGAAACTTACCCCGACAATACGACTGGGCAAAACGCTTCTCACTAAGGAAGTCATTGTCGGCCAAACTTTCAATGATTTGATCGGCCTCCTCCCCCTGGATCGCCCACTCTTTTAGTCGTTGCCGAAGCTCCTGCTCGCAGCGGTCTCTATAGGCGCAAAGCCTTTCGAGTCGATCCAATGCTTCCATTTGATCTTGGGGTCTCTTGTCCAGGGGTATGTATCTCATCGGGGTATTGCTGGCAGTCGACAGAATTTGTCTCAAAGCACTGGCCAAAGATAGGCTATTTAGTATCTTTGACTAAACGGAACTTGGGAGCATTGTGTTTAGCAAAAACAGCAAACATAGGCCCCACTTGCTTGTTTTTCGCCAGAAGCTGCTCGAAAAATTTGCAAAATTTCTGGAGCCTAATCATAAATCCATAGTAATGAGTGAAGTGAATAAAAGAATCATCAGTCTATATGCAGAAGCGACACCGAATCCAGAGACCATGAAATTTGTGGTCAATGTGATGCTTTTTGATCGGGATCGCATTGATATGCCCGACAAAGAGGCTGCAGAGAAATTTTCTCCGCTTGCTGTTGCACTCTTTGAGCAGTTTGACTTTGTAAGAGGTGTATTTATTGCCAACAACTTCGTTACCATTACTAAGGAGCCAAGTGTAGAATGGATTGAAATCATCTCCGAGGTGCGCGAGTACATCAAAGCATATGTGCAGGAAGAAAAGCCAGTATTGCATGCCGAAGTGATCAAAGAGCACAAGGAAAAGATCATGAATGCCGACCCTTCGGATCATGGAGCGATCGAGGCCAAGATCATTGAATTACTCAATAAATATGTACAGCCTGCCGTAGAAATGGATGGTGGACATATCGCCTTCAAATCCTTTGATAAAGGAATCGTAACCTTAGGTATGCAGGGATCCTGCGCCGGTTGTCCTTCATCAACCGTGACCTTGAAGTCCGGTATCGAGAATCTCTTGAAGCGAATGGTACCAGAAGTGCAGGAAGTGGTCGCCGAAGATGTTGTCTAGCTCGACAGTCTGGCCCTGGAGCAGCGACAAACAACACCATCAATACAAGCCCGCAAGCCATTTGGATGCGGGCTTTTTTTATTGAACTGCTTATATTAACTTTCCGGCAATTAGTGAGTGGCGTTAATTTAGCATATGTTCCCGTCCCGCCGCCACTCCTCATGGAATCGAATTGATCAAATGAATAAGATATATAGCACCGCCTTGCTGGCCTTTCTCTTGCTTTGTGCTTTTGGGTGCAAAGACTTCTCTATCAAAAGCCTCACCGGAGCAGTGGAAGAAGAAGGAATCGACTCTCTAGCCATGGCCTATCTATCCAAAGGTATCAAAGAAAAGGTGGCAAAGGGATCGGAACCGCTGCTTGTAAAAAACCGCAAAGCAAAGGACATCGACACCCTGCTGCAAAAGTTCTATGCCGGCAATGCCTGCAAATGGTTTGACATTGAAACGGAGCAGCGAAATCGTCTGGCTGAAGATGTGCTGACCGAAATGGAAGAAGCCCCGAAACATGGACTCGACACAAAGGACTATCAATTGGATCGTTTAAAGAAACTGGACGCTTACTTAAGTCAAACCTTTGCAGCCGAGAAAGTCGATACCTTACCGGTGGATTCCCTCTTGACCTTCGACACCATGTTGACCGGGCAGTTTTTTTCCTTCCTCACTGATGTGATGCACGGCAAGATCTCTCCTAAACGTTGGGAAGTCTACGAACGAGAAAATGACTTGTCGCTGTCTCTGACACAAGCAATGGACCTAAACAATATAGAAGCAGTTGTCCTAAATTCTATGCCACCCGATCCAGGCTACAAAGCAATGATGAACAAATATGCCGAGTATTTGGAAATCAAGAAAGCGGGTGGTTGGCCGAAGTTGGACAAGGGAAGCTTTGCTAAGGGAAAGTCTGGCGCCCATGTGGCGATGTTAGCCAAGCGACTGAGCCTCGAAGGTGACCTTGACGAATCACTCAACAAGCAAGATAAAGTGGACGATAAGATAATCGAGGCCATCAAGTCTTTCCAAAAGCGCAACAAGCTAGCTGCAACAGGCCGCATCGATGAGAAGACCAGGGAGCGAATGAAGCAACCCATCGAAGAGGATATCAAACTGGTGCTGCTCAATATGAATCGCTTCCGCTGGATGCCCGAAGACCGTGGTGAACGATATATCCATGTCAATATCCCCGATCAATACCTACGCTACTACGAGGGCGAAGAAGTGGTTGAAGAGATGAATGTAGTGGTCGGAAATCCCAAATCCCCTACACCAGTGATGTTCAAGGATATGAAGTACATCGTCTTTAGCCCCGTGTGGCACGTACCGCCATCGATCGCAAAAGACGAGATCATCAAGTACGCAAAAATTAACCCAAGGGTGATCCTGGTCTCCGATGTAGAAGTCTACAAAAACGGCAAGAAGATGGACCCACTGGCTATCGACTGGAAAGGAGAAACCAACTGGAGCAACTATCGTTTCAAACAAAAACCTACGGCCAATCAGAATGCCCTGGGCCGTGTCAAGTTCATCTTCCCCAATCACCACAGTGTCTACATGCACGACACCTACAATAAAGGCGACTTTGGCAACAATACCAGAGCTGAGAGCGCTGGATGTATTCGTGTAGAGGATCCGGTGGGACTTTCCTATGCGCTACTGGCCGACAAAGGATACAGTGAGGCCGGGGTAAGTAAAGCAATGAACCGAGGAAAAGAACAACATGTCAATTTGAGTTCTCCCGTACCGGTTTACCTTACCTATTTTACAGCCTACGTCGATGAGACTGGACAGTTGCAAAGACGTAAAGATCTCTACCGATTCGATAAGAAACAAAGCAAACAATTTGAAAAAGCCGGCGTCCTCCTCTAAGAAGCATATCACCATCCTCGGCGGAGGATTGGTCGGTTCTCTACTCGCCATTTATATGGGCAAGCGCGGCTATGCGGTCGATGTCTATGAGCGTCGCGCCGACATGCGCAAAGGCAATACAGAAGGGGGGCGCTCCATCAATCTGGCCATGAGTCACCGCGGTTGGAATGCGCTGACCGAGGTAGGCCTCGAAGACGATATTCGCAAGATCGCCATTCCGATGTATGGTCGCGAAATTCACAACCTCGATGGCTCTTCGGTCCATCAGCCTTATGGTGTTGATCAGCAAGCCATCTACAGCGTCTCCCGCTCCAAACTCAATATG
This sequence comes from Chitinophagales bacterium, assembly GCA_020629205.1. Classification (GTDB taxonomy): domain Bacteria; phylum Bacteroidota; class Bacteroidia; order Chitinophagales; family UBA2359; genus JAHDDV01. The sequence goes on from JAHDDV010000324.1 coordinate 5,429, forward strand.
TTGCTCGATAGCGCCACTGAAGAAAATCCAGATGTTCATTTCCACTACGAGCAAAAGTGCGAACGGGTGAATCTCAGAAAAAATGAATACCACTTCAGCGATTTAAAAACAGGTCTCGGCTACACCCTCTTTCCAAGTCAGGTCTTTGGTGCAGACGGTGCATTCTCGCGCCTCCGCTACGAAATGCAAAAAACGCCGCTCTTCGATTATCAGCAGTTTTATCTGGCCCACGGCTACAAGGAATTGACGATTCCTCCGGGCCCCAATGGCTCCTGGCAGATCAAGAAAAATGCCCTGCATATCTGGCCACGCGAAGACTTCATGCTGATCGCATTGCCCAATCTCGACGGCAGTTTTACCGTGACGCTCTTCATGTCATTCGAGGGCAAGAAGTCTTTCGAAAATCTAAAGGATCGAGATGCTGTCAAGACCTTCTTCGATCGTGAATTTGCCTCTGCTGTCCCGGTAATGCCCACGCTGCTCAAGGACTTCTTCAACAATCCGACCTCCTCTTTGGTCACGATCAAATGCTTCCCCTGGGTCCACAAAAATGCGACACTCCTCGGCGATGCCTCCCATGCCATAGTACCTTTCTACGGTCAGGGCATGAACAGCGGTTTCGAAGATTGCAGCGTATTGGCCCAGCTCATGGATCAGCATGAAAAACAAGGTGATATCAATTGGCCCAAGATGCTCGACGAGTTTCAAGATCTCCGCAAACCTGATGCAGATGCGATCTCAGATCTAGCCCTCAAAAATTTCATCGAGATGCGCGACTGGGTGGCCGAGCCCATCTTCATCCTACGCAAGCAGATCGAAAAGTACCTGCTCAAAACCTACCCGGACAAGTTCATGCCGGTCTATTCAATGGTCACTTTCAGCTCCGACATCCGCTACTCCACCGCCCTCGCAGAAAGCAAAAAGCAAGATGCCTTTTTCGACAAAGTACTGGCCATCGAAAACATCGACAAGAAGTGGCAAGATGGTTCGCTCAAGCATACTTTGGAGGAAATGATGAAGTCTTACGTCTAATTTTTGGGGAGCGCAGCTGCA
>JAHDDV010000325.1:0-2142 GCA_020629205.1 Chitinophagales bacterium
TATATATTGCAAGCTAAGGGATAGAGAATCAATAAACTGTCCATTTTGACTTGCTAGAAATGATTTATCCATCGTTATTTTTCTCCACCAGCCAACAAGGATGCTGTCAAAAAATGCCTTGTCTAAATCATTTCTAGCGGCGTCAAAATCAGACAGTTATTGATTCCCAATCCCTAAATCCCCCTCAGGGCCAAAACTTTTAATCATGAAACAACTTCTCCCCCTACTAGCATTATTGCTGCTGAGCAGCTTGACTTTCGCTCAAAACTGTAGCTACATCGTGCCAGTTTATGGAAATGAGCCGGTCCGACTGGACCCTTTTGAGTCCATCGTGCAAGCGCCAACATCCGGACAGATTACAGGTACTGATACACCTCAATACCAATCGGATAGCCCCCAGTTGGACTATGTACAAATCAATGGCTACAACCCAGGATGCCTCACCGAGGAAATCATCTTTGTGCCGATGGCCCAGCGCAGCGAATTTGACTTTAAGGTCCTTCACGAGGTCGATAGCAGCTCAGAAATCGCTTTGCTCAAACAATTCGGTCCGGATTGGACGGTGTTGATCTCCTCAGGACCTTATGCCGGCTCCCTAAGCAATAACACCGGTACCTCTATTACCTACACCACCGAGCAGGGCTTCCTCGGATGGGATTATGTCGTTCTAAACTATGTCAATGGAACCAATACGGAAACACAAACCGTCAATGTAGCCATCTATACCACGGCTGCTCCCATTGCTTCTCCAGAAGCACAGGCTGATGAATTTTCTATCGTTAGCTCCTCGACCAACAACTGGTTGCCCTGTCTTGAAAATGATCAGTGCTCTAATCCCATGCTGTGGGACACTTTTAATGGGAAGTGGAAATTCAAAAGAGATGAAGCGGATCAAGGAGGAAACCAGCCTTTCTGCTTCTTCCGAAATGGCCGCCATGAGTTAGAAATCGACGATGAATTCTATCGATACTACAAGAACGACGCACTTGCTCATACAGGTAGAATCTACCGCAGCTACGGCACAGCAAACTTCAATAACCGAGGATTCTTTTCACTGGATGTAGAAAATCTACCTGCTGATCTTCCATTGCTGGAGGGACTATTTACCAGTGGATTCACATATGCCGATTTCGAAAACCCAGATTCCTACCAGCAAGGCAATTTTGTCACCAACTGCTTCGACTGTGGTAGCACCGTCTTTGAAAGAACCGCTGCAGCAGGTGTACTGGAAATCATCAGCCCAACCAATAATGGAAGCCTGCAAATTTATCGCGATCTTGGATTCTACTATACTCCCGACCCTGATTTCATAGGCAATGATAGCTTCACCTATCGGGTCTGCAACTACAATGACAACTACTGTTCCGAAGTTACCTCAGTGGATATCAATGTCGGAGAGCCAATCGTAAACTATGACAACCAAATTCCAATCAGTGACTCTGAATCAAGTCACGTGATGGCCACCTCCAATGATGTACTGCCGGACGATTACAGTATTTCTGTGGTCGAGGGGCCGTACCATGGCAGCATAGACAACGACCTAAACTATCTGGCTGATTACAACTATGCCGGACTCGACTCTTTTCAGTATGAAGTTTGTTTTGGTGGTAATTTTGAGTGCCAGTCAACATGGGCGGTTCTGAATGTCGTTTCCTCAAATACAAACAACGAAGACGAGACCTCCCTGAACTATGTGCTAGTAGAGTGCTACGACGAATTGACTTATCTGCTGAATCCAAGCGGCGGAGGTTCTTACTGCAACAATCAGGCAGGCACAACGATACTTTCCAACGCGATCAACTCCTTTGAACCCGCTGGAAGCGATCAATACTTTAGTTTTCAGTATCAGGTAGGCGATGCGGTCTCCTCGCTCTTTGTGCAATTCCAATACAATGAAGAGGCTTGCAGTTCAGACATTCCAACTGCCAACGATGACAATCTGGTGCAGTTTGGGGAAAGCCTGATCAATATCGATGTGCTGCTGAATGACGAAGAAGGCACGGAAGTCGCCATCGTCGACGAGCCGCAGCATGGAACGGCCACCTGGAATGAACAATTCATGCTCATGACTTATGCACCTGATCCGACTTTTCTAGGAGAAGACTGCTTCACCTACATCCTATCTAATGAACTAGGTTCCGA
>JAHDDV010000325.1:2242-6474 GCA_020629205.1 Chitinophagales bacterium
CCACCCGGATTTAGTAATCAGTGGATATCCCAGGAGGTCGACATCGACAATATCTTTGCAGCTACTACAGGAGTCACAGGCGATGCCCTGGATACGCCCGGCGTTGTTACAATAGAGCTCCAAATTTATGGGCAGGTCTGCGAGACCAGCAGCAGCCTTTTGCAACAAGTGATTGTCTCTACCTGCGATGGTCTGCCTGTTACCATGCCCGACGAAGCAGACAACTGTGATGGCTACCCAATCGGCATTCCTATCATGGACAATGATACCGTCTTCGGACAGGATATCAGTGTGAGCGCGGGCACTTCTCCCAGCTATGGAACGGTCAGTTTCGAAAATGATGGCATCGCTACAACAGTGATCTACACGCCAAATGATCCAAACTTCAGTGGCGTTGATCTATTCGAATACATCGTCACCAATAATCAAAGCGGTGAAAGTGTAACAGAGACGGTGACGGTAAATCTATTTGCAGCACAATCTGTGGATTTTGACGATGATTGCTGCTATGGATTTCCCTGCACCATTGTGGCCACCATTCCAGATGGAAGTATGATCACTTTTGATGAAAGCTCGGTCGACTTTGATGATCCAAATTCAACTATTGCCACCTTCCAAACGGATGGCCTGGAACTAGACCAAACTTATCTTATAGACATCGAAGTTAGCGGGCTCAACTGCATAGACGGAAGCTTTAGCTATGGCCTAAGCTTACCGCTCTGCAACTCCATCCCAGAACTAAGTGATGATGCTTATACTGGCTGTCACGATACGCCAGCTGAAATATTAGTTGCCGAAAATGACGAATACTTCGGAGAAGACATCACACTCAGCATTCTGAGCGGTCCGGATCATGGAACCGCCGAGCTTGGCAATGACAGCGAAAGCATCATCTACTTTCCTGGCGACGGCTGGGTAGGTAATGACCAGATTCAATATGAAATTTGTGTAAGCGGATCTACTCTCTGCGCTACAGCAACTCTGGACATCCAAATCGAAAACTGTGTATCGAATGTAGACTTGATCGATGCTAGCCTTCAGGTCTTTCCAAATCCAAGTGCAGGCCATGTTCAGCTGCAGTCAGATCTGCCAATTGAGTATATGCTACTGATGGATGCTGCGGGAAAAAGGGTTTGGGAGGGTCAGGTTCTTCCTGACATTTTGGATGTTGATTCTGGGATCTACTTTTTGGAAATTGAAAGTGATGGTTTTCGATTTGTGAAGAAGTTGGTTATTAGTAAATAGTGGTTGTTTCTCAACGCGCCTTGCTTCCCAATTTCTAAACGCAAAACTATCTCAGGCCGGTCATGGATTCGACTTTTCTGCCGGGTTTGTCCTTGGGATTAACGAATGGTACGTCTGAGGCTCGGAGTAATGGACTTTGACTTGGATCAAACAGAACGAATTAGCCACCGCCCCTACGAAGAAAGGTCGGTGATCACTAGCCCTGATCGCAGCGGCTATGAGGGCGCCGGAGGTGGGACTGAATGTGCCGCTAGCGGTGGCTCGAAGCACAGGCGGAGAGACATCGCTAGCGGATACATGAAGCCCACATCCGGTGCCCTCATAATAGCGTAGAGCAGGACGATCAGTGCCAGAGCGAATGCCCTTCGGCTACAAAAAAAATTCATTGAAAATGTGGAATTCCCGATACTCATGCATCTATAGGTCAAAAACCAATCATGACCATTGCAAAAGAGTTGCTGAGAGATGTGTTTCATCAGGTGTATCCAAATCTTTGCCTGGCTTGTGGAGATCGACTGAAGAAGCAGGAATCCTCGATTTGCCTGTCCTGTCAGTTTTCGTTGCCGCAGACCAATTTTCATATGCAGGCCGATAATCCGGTGGCTAAACATTTTTGGGGTCGGGTGAAAATTTGTACGGCTACTGCATTTCTGGGTTTTAGTAAAGGAGGAAGGGTGCAGCGATTAATTCATCAATTGAAGTATAATCGGCAAAAGGAACTGGGCATCTATCTGGGGCATTGGTTTGGGCAGAAACTGCTTCGGGATGGCACACATGAGGGGTTTGATTACATCATTCCGGTGCCTTTGCATCCGCGCAAGATTCGCAAGCGGGGCTACAATCAAAGTGATCTGATTGCGGAGGGATTGTCAAAGGCATTGAATGTCCCCTGGTCTGCGGATTACCTGATAAAGGGAATGAATAATGAGTCGCAGACAAGCAAATCGCGAATTGAGCGTTGGAGGAATGTGGAGCATATCTATCAGCTAAAATCGGCACATGACCTAAAAGGCAAAAAGGTGCTTTTGGTAGATGATGTGATTACAACGGGAGCCACTTTAGAGGGTTGTGCGCAGACACTTTTGGCCATTGAGGGACTTGAGCTGCACATCGCTTCGCTGGCTTGTGCACAACGGCTGCTATGAATTTTCTGCTGCAACTTTTTGCTGTATCTTCGCGTCTACTTACAGAACAATCCAAATTGACAATTTGACCTATAAACAGCATTTCCTCCTTCTGCTGATCGCTTTATTCACGATCGCGCTTTCTTGCAAGAAAGACACCATCCTCGACGACCCAAGTGCTAAGCTGGAGCTGGGAACCGACACCCTGACCTTCGACACCGTTTTTACAACGGTTGGATCGACGACCAAATTCATGAAGGTATTCAATCGCAATAATCAGCCCATAGAGGTAAGTGCCGCCTTTCTCGCAGGGGGTGAAGACTCGCAATTTCGACTCAATATCGATGGCGAATCGCGCGTCTCTGCCGAGGATATTGTGATCGAGGCAAATGACAGTCTCTACTTTTTTGTAGAGGTGACGGTGGACCCCAATGAGGAGACCCTGCCCTATCTGATCTCAGATTCGATCATGCTGGAGACCAACGGCAATATACAAACGGTGCGCTTGCTGGCCTATGGACAGAATGCCAATTTCTATGGTAATGTGGAAATCTGCGACGAGGTTTGGACCAATGAATTGCCCTATGTGCTCTACGATATTATTCTGGTTCCGCCCGATTGCAATTTGACGATTGAGCCAGGCACACGGATCTATAGTCATGTCGGGAGCCGTCTCTATGTACAAGGGACCCTGGAGGTAAATGGCGGTCAGGATACCACCGATATGGTCATCTTTCAGGGCGATCGACTGGAGGAGGATTATGAAGAAGTGCCCGGACAATGGGAGGGCATACACATCCTCCGCGGCAGTACCAATAATCGGATCTCCGGAGCTATCATCAAAAATGCGCTTTGGGGCGTGAGGGTGGATTCGCTTCCAGAAAATCCTCCTACACCCGGACTGGTCATAGAAAATGTGATCATGGAAAATATGCAGGCCTACGGTATCTGGGGGCGCTCGGCGGTGATCGAAGGTCGCAACCTTAATATCTTCGATTGCGGACTAAACAACACCTTGCTGGAGCTGGGTGGGCTGTACAATTTTGAACATTGCACCATGGCTAATTACGGCGGTTTCTACATCTCTCATAAAGATCCGATCCTCCGGGTTACGAATTATCTGGCGGTGGGACAGACGGTCACGAATGTGGCGAATTATACCTCCGCGAGTTTCACCAATTGCATCATCCTTGGTAGTGAGCAGGAAGAAATCAGTCTCGATAACTATACCGACGGAAGCTTTGAGAGCGATTTTAATTATGCTTTTAATCATTGCATTGTAAGGTCGAGCGAAGAGTATGCCGATACTTCACAGTTTTTTGAGAATTGCCTCTTCAATCCTCTGCCCGCGGACACGATGTTTATGGATTACTCGGAGGGCGATCTTCGGCTGAATGCGCTGTCTCCGGCCGTCGATAGCGGCGACCCTTTTAGCGCAGGCACCATCGATCTTTTCGGAAATGTTCGCGATGGACAACCGGATATCGGTGCATATGAATTGCAGTGATTCCCGGAAAGTGACATAATAATCCAGCAACTCGATCAGGAATTCCATTCTCGCGTTTAGGAGCATGGATTTGGTGCTCATTTGGAGCACAGCAGATAAACACGTGGCAATTGTCTACCCGCTTTCCGTTCCAATGTCGGCACCAGCTGCGGGCTTCATGTATCCGCTATTGCTGTCTCTCCGCCTTGGCTGCGAGCCAGCACTAGCGGCACATTCAGACCCACATCTGGCACCGCCATTTCCTCTTCAATCGGGGCTAGGCATCACCGACCTTGGCTCGCTCCACTAGTGCCTTGGGACTTAATTAATGGATAGGTTAGATGAGCTTATCTTTTTGCCAATCGAGACGCGAGGAT
>JAHDDV010000326.1:0-2199 GCA_020629205.1 Chitinophagales bacterium
ACTTCATGAAGTACGCTGGTGTATCTCCAAGCCAGTTTCGGCAGGAGCATCGCGGTGGGGAGTAGGATTTTGTCTCTGCCTGTTTGGCAATTCAGCCCCACAATCATTGCCGGTCCTAGCGGAGCTCTTGTTGTTGATGATGCTTTCGATATGCTCCATACAGGTCCTTGGCAGCTCAATTGCAAGGCTTGAAATGAGCTCATTGTTTTGCTATTTTCATATTGGCTAGCCTGGGATGGTCTGTCCTGTCGGCCAGCCCCACAATCATTGCCGGTCCTAGCGGAGCTCTTGTTGTTGATGATGCTTTCGATATGCTCCATACAGGTCCTTGGCAGCTCAATTGTAAGGCTTGAAATGAGCTCATTGTTTTGCTATTTTCATATTGGCTTGTTTGGGATGGTCTGGCCTTTTGGCCAGCCCCACAATCATTGCCGCTCCTAGCGGAGCTCTTGTTGTTCACCATGCTACTGACTTGTTCAAGAAAGCTGGCTTTGGAGCGGCAACCATTGTAAGGTTCACCAGTCGGCCAGTACAGTTCACCCCCAGTGAGGCCTCGCGTGACCTCTGGTCAGGTGCATGCGATAAAAAGCAGGCGTGTAGGAACTCTGCAAACAAGCAGCAGTAACCGAGAACATAGGAAATATAAAATGAAATACATGCGAGTCCGAACCTATCGTCCCTAGCAAAAGCACCAACCAGAAAGTTGGTGAACTTTCTCTATATATGGGGGAAGGAATCGCACATTTTCCAAACTATCCAGAATCCCCTCCTCCCCACGCCCCAAGGCCTGTCCCCAATAGCCTCGATCGCAGAGGAAATGCAAGCGCTCTACGCGGGACTGAGCGCCCGGCGAGCGGGGCTGCATTAGCAAGACCCGCTCGCCGGAGCAGCGAAGCCCGCGGAGAGCGCTTGCATTGGAACGGAGAGCGAGACGGTCATTGCCACGTGTGGATATGTTGGGCTCCTAATTATCAAAAAAGAATAATGAGCACGTTCCTTGAGATTCTCAAAGGACAAGATCCAATCAAAAATCCGTAGGTATTAGGCTCGTCATATCCCCCTCACTCCAAAACAGCCAAAACCGAATTCATCATCCGCAATCCATAGCCATTGATCTTTCGGTGTGAAGGCATCCAGCCAAGCAGAAATCGAGTAAAGTCGGTATGTGCAAACGGGTACATGCGGCGCCACTCAAGTTCCAATTCCTCGAACTTGATATTTGAAGAAGTCAAAGCAGACTTCAAGGCCGAAAAGTAGAATGCTAATAAGGCTTCCTGATGTTTCTCGTAGTCCTGACTGCTCAGACAACTTCCTAGAAAGTAGGCCACATCCTTCATGCCGCATCCACCACCGACATACTGAAAATCTACCGCAGCAACTCGGTCCCCGCACTCGGAAAAGCAAAAGTTGGCCAGCTTGGCATCGCCATGAACAATGGTTTTGTATCGACAGTCATTGAGGGCTTGATCAATCGCTTCGGCCTTGGCCTTCAGCTCTGCATGTTCCAGTCTATCCCACTCATCCGGCCTTGTTCGCAAATGCCAATAGGTGCCGATCTCCCACAAACCCACCGGCTCTTTGCCCATAAACGTGGCATGAAAATTAGCTAACCAATTCAAACAAGCCCGCACTTCCTTCATTTCCAATTCACTTTTCCGTCTTGGGAAATCTGAATTGAGATCTTCCATCACAATCCACTGATCCTGATCTTCAGCATAAGATCCGATAAACGCAGGAATGCGACACTCCTCCGTGCAATGCTGACTCCAGTCTTTATACCAAGCTGTTTCCACTTGATAAGACTTCACCTTGCGAAGGTGCCCAAAATGTGTCTTCCAGCCTCGCAGATGTTCGGTAGATTGGTTCAAGGCGATGTACTTCACCACCACTGTCTTTACAGTAGCGCCAAACAATTCATACCGAGATATTCTACCATAACCACTCCACAAGGATTGAATCACTTCCAGCTCTTTACAGTCGGAGGACTTGGTGATTTGAAGCAAATATTCTTTGAATCCTGGATTCATCTCTATTGTGGTTATGTCCTTCAATGAAGGTGCAGGATGTGGAATGATGAGGGCTGGGTGATGGATAGAACACGAGTTGCAAGTAAAGACAGTATGGGGCATTTCTCAGTATTACTTTGCTACTGCAATAGTACACATATTTTTTGGATGCAGGGTACTCAAAATGACGTAG
>JAHDDV010000326.1:2299-6468 GCA_020629205.1 Chitinophagales bacterium
TATGCTAGTAATCATTAGCGATTTGCATTTGACAGATGGTTCTACAGGGACAACCATCAGTAGCAATGCCTTTAAGTTGTTTAGAAACCGAATTCAAGAGTCGGTATACAAGGCCTCGATTAGAAAAACCCCGGACGGAAATGACGATAACAACGAAGATAAGTTTGAACCAATTGAGTCGCTGGATATCGTATTATTAGGGGATGTATTTGACATGATTAGATCCGAATCTTGGTTTCAGGATGAATATGTGCGACCCTGGACAGAGATTAAAGACAATAACGAATATGTCAAAGTGATTGAAAAGATAACCGAAGCGATCATTGAAGAAAACAAAGAATCGCTGGATGTCTTGAAGGGAATGGCCTCGGATGAGGAAACAAAATATTCGATTTACGCTCCATGTGCTGACTGCCTGGATCAAGCAGAGATAGACCAGATTGCTATTGGTCTTACACCCCAAAACGGGAGGGAGAATTGGCAGAAGGTGAATGTGAACATTCACTATATGGTCGGCAACCACGATTGGTTCTATCATGTAAGTGATCCGAGGTTTGACAAGGTTAGACGTACTGTGGTAGAAGCCATGGGCCTGAGCAATCCGAGTAATCGACCTTTTGCATGGGAACCTCAGGATGATGATGCTATTGACGTTTGCATGCGAAAGCATAAAGTATATGCTTGTCACGGGGATAAGTATGATCCCTACAATTTCACAGGAGACCGAGAGCTTTCTTCGATTGGAGATGCGATTGTGATCGAGCTTATAAGTCGATTCCCAAAACGACTTTCTGGAGAAATGAATGGTCGCCTGCCTGCTGACTTTGTCCGAGGACTCAAAGAGATCGATAATGTAAGACCGATTGTAGCGGTGCCCTTTTGGTTAAATGGATTGATGGAGAAATCAATCAGCAGTAGACCCTTGCGAAGAGATGTGAAGCAGGTCTGGAATGCAATGGTGCGTGATTTTCTCGATATGCCTTATGTCAAAAGCCTTGACAAGAGTTTTGAGCTCGACCTCACGGAGCTATTAGGCTTTGGGTTGATGATATCACAAATATTGTCCTTTGAGAAACTACAATACCTAATCCAGGGTGCTTACAAATTTAAACCAAATCTGGCCTCCGGGGATGGCTACAGCCGATTCGCTTTGAAAGAGGATCGCTACCATTCCAATGAAGCAAAGTTTGTTGTGTACGGACATACACATGGCTTTGAAGTAGTGCCCTTGAGCACCTTCTACTCCGATAAAGATGGCACCAACGAACAGTTATACATCAATTCAGGGACCTGGAAGCCCGTGCATCATATTACCAAGAGTGACGACAATAAGCGCTTCGTAAATTTTGCCGTAATGAGTTACGTCGTGTTCTATCAGGGCACCGAACGGAAGGGGAGGAGCTTCGAAGTTTGGAATGGAGCATTGGATTATTGATCGCAATGCAAAGAGTATTTGAATCAATAAAATGTAATTTTTTTGGAGCCCAACAGATCCAGTCCTTCCACCGACCGTCTCGCTCTCCGTTCCAATGCAAGCACTCTCCGGGGGCTTCGCCGCACCAGCGAGCGGGTCTTGCTAATGCAGCCCCGCTCGCCGGGCGCTCAGTCCCCCGCAGAGCACTTGCATTTCCTCTGCGATCGAGGCTATTGGGCACCGATCGTGGGTCCTGGGCAGATTGAATTGGGCTTGTTGAACCAAATTCGAAAGGATGGCACAATTGAATTTGGCTAAAGTTTTTAAGCAATCAAAAAGGTGTAGGGATAAGGCATGCCTTATCCGCCTTGATTTGCACATAGGTAAATAATAGTTTACCTTTGCTTTGTGAAGTGTTCCGAGTTCCTAAGGTTGTTGAAGAGAGACGGGTGGTATGTTGTCAGTATCAAAGGCTCCCACTTGAAGATGAGGCATCCCCTAAAGGGAGGCTTCATTATTTTTCCAAATCACGGCAGCAGTGAACTCGCAAAGGGGCTGGAACGAAAGTTGAGAAAAGATGCTCAATTAAAAACCAAAAAATGAAATACAGTTTTGTTGTCGAAAGAACCAGTACGGGATTTTCTGCCTATGAGAATCGACTGCCTATATTCACCGCAGGCAGCACTATTCACGAGTTACGAGCAAATGCGCTTGAAGCCATCTCTTTGTATGAGGAGGAATCAAATGCTGAAGGATCAGTTTATAATGAAGTTGAGTTTGAGATAGACTTGAAGCAGTTTTTTGATTATTACAAAGTGATCAATGCAAAGCATTTGGCCGTTCGTATCGGTATGAATGAGACACTGCTTTCGCAGTATGTAAATGGCAAAAAGCGTCCTTCTAAGAAACAAGTCGAACGAATTATCGATGGACTGCACGAGATTGGCAAAGAGCTGACTGAACTGATTCTGGTATAGTTAGTTTTTGAGGCAATGACGTCGTCCAGAAAGTTTCTGAACTCTATGTACGAGGGGCACTATAGAAGGACACTGGTGCAATTTCCACCCCTGTCCACCCGTCCTTCGACTACGCTCGGGAACCGCTGTGTGCCTCACTTTATTCGCTCCTGCTTATAGCCTTATGAAATCAAAACGGTGTAGCGAGAAGGCATGCCTTATCCACAGTGCTCGAGCCCACAATCTTGGAAAGCAGCAATGAAATCCACCGTCCTTCAACTACACTCAGGAACCACTGTGTCGATCGTTTTTTTTACTCAATCAACAATACACAATACACAACCAACAATACACAACCAAACACCCCACAAACAAATAATAATTGTGTACCTTGCGTGATATTCCAAGAACCACCAGCCACAAACCCAGGAAAATGAACAAACCCTACCTACTAAATTGTATAGCATTTGCGTTTATATTGTTATTCTGTGCTACGGGATGTGAAGATGAAGACGAGAACCCCGATGGAGATACAGAAGGGCAAGAGCAAATAGAATCCGATACCTCGGCCATATTTATGCATGCGCAACCAAATATATGGTCGCTCGCTAGCGTACCCAATACAGGATCTTTTGAATTTGCTGATGAGACAAACAACTGGGCGACCAATTACGAGAGAGCGCAGATCTCTGTTTATGGGCCCGCCACCTTCCCGCAGTCACAGTTTGGTGGAGAGGCTTGGGCGAACAGCCATTACAGCCGCGATCTCTACTTCAGTGAGATAGGCTCATTGCAAGAAGGCGGAGGATTTGTAAACCCATTGTTAGCAACGCTCGATCTGGCCTACTTCCCGAAGGAGCGAGGACCTTACAATTTCAATGTGCAGGGCATTGATAATGAAGCAAGGCTTAGTACACCTTCTGCCAGCTGGGCAGGAGTACAGCGACCACTTGACTATACCGATTTTGAAGAGACTGGCATCGAGCTGATTTCCTTTTGGCTGTTGGATCCATTTTTAGAATCAGGGGCCAATCCCGGTACACTATACCTGAACCTGGGGAAGGTATCAGAGGATGTACTGAAGGATGGACGCATTTCTTGCGAGACTTCTCTATCAGTAAATGGAAGTACAGTGGATGGGGAAAATACTCCCTGGGCATATGTGTCTAATGAAGAGATCGGTAGTTATTCCTTTGGCACAGAAGAGAATGTACTGCAACAGGATCTAGGGCTCGATGGCCTCGATGATGCTGGAGAAGCGGCTCTTTATCAGGATTTCTTGACAGCTATCCAAAATGATCGGCCAGCCATCTATGATCAGATACTGATGGACCCGGCAAATGACAACTACAAAGACCCCTTTGACCAAAGTATCTGGTCGAATGACAGCCCTTGGCTGGATCGAATTCTTAGATACACCATGGCTGAAGGCAACAGCGCAGCTTTAATTGAGCAGAGTATTATCGTTTGGGGAAATAGTCGCCCTGACTGCGAAGACATTAATGAGGATGGCAGCTTGCAGGAACAGGAGGCTTTCTTTGAATACAGAATCGCCTTACAAAGCGATATGCAAGTGGGTCAAAGCTTCATCACGGAGATCAGGATAGATGACAGCGAATCAGCCACCGTTGACGGCGTCCCTGCAAAGTGGTACAAGTTTGAAATACCTATCGATGACTACGATCAGGCATATGGTGGAATCAATGACTTTACGGAGATACCCTTCATGCGATTGTACCTCAGTAATTTCAGCTTCCCTGTAGTGCTTCGGATGGGGGAGTTTCACTTGATAAGGATTG
>JAHDDV010000327.1 GCA_020629205.1 Chitinophagales bacterium
ATGGGAGAGGACTTTTACCTGAGGGTGTAGTCGTTTCACTAGACACTAGACACTAAGCAGCACCAAGCACTAGATCGCGTATAGACTCTATTAGTAACCTGAGCAAACTAAAAAAGACTATTGCAATAAGCGTTTCAACCATTAACCATCCACTGGAAAAGGATGGCCCAGGTCAAACGCTTATTGCAATAGCTCTATCAGTACTCTGTGCCCGGGGCACTAAGCATTAAGCTTCCTGAAGAACAGTATCAAACTGCTTACTTGTATTTTTCTCCCCACCAGCTTTCAAAGCATTGTCACCAGAGAAGAAGGTCTTGTGATCATCTCCCAGATCTGAACCAGACATTCGTTGATGCTTCACGCAAGAAACCCCTTTGCGAATTTCCTGACGTTGCACGCCTGCCACATAAGCCAACATGCCCATGTCACCAAAGTAGCCCTCAGACAGATCATGCATCTGCAAAGCAGTGGTATGATAAGTAGGAAGCGTAATCAAATGATGGAAGACGCTTGCATCTCTTGATGCGTCGACTTGGAATGTACGGATCAATTCGTCTGCCCGTTTTGCCAAGGGACTGTCATCATATTTGGCATCCATTAGAGCAGCGCGATCATAGCCAGATACATCTTCGCCAGCTTCTTGCATAGCATCAAATACCTGATGACGGAAATTGATCGTCCAGTTGAAGGAAGGTGAATTGTTGTAGACTAGCTTGGCATTTGGTATCTGCTCTTTCACACGGTTTACCATATGTGCAATCTGACCAACATGCGGGGTAGGTGTCTCGATCCAAAGCAAATCCGCACCGTTCTCCAGACTGGTTACGCAGTCTAGTACAACTCGGTCGATGTTGGACCCTTCTTTGAATTTGTACAATCCGTTCGGCATGCGGATAGGACGCATCAACTTGCCATCTCTCTTCAATAACACATCGTTGTCATTCGCATCCTCAATGCTGATTTCCTCGGCATCAACGAAAGCAAGATACTTGGAAGCTAAATCTCCCTTTTCTTTTGATACCGGTAGCTTTTGTGTCAGCCCCGCACCTTCAGAATCGGTACGTGCTACAATGATCCCTTCATCTACACCCAATTCCAAAAAGGCATATCGTAGTGCATTCAGCTTGGCAATAAAGTCTTCATGTGGCACCGTTACTTTGCCATCCTGGTGGCCACATTGCTTGGCATCGGAGACTTGATTTTCGATTTGCAGCGCACATGCTCCTGCTTGAATCATCTTCTTGGCCAGTAAGTACGTGGCTTCTTCATTTCCAAACCCAGCATCGATATCGGCAATGATTGGAACAACGTGCGTTTCGAAATTGTCAATCTCTGCTTGTACATCTTCTCCCGCATCCAATCGACGGAAAAGATCGTTTAGTTCCACCGCATCTGCCTGACGCAAGAAGGTGTATATTTCTTCGATCAACTTTGGTACCGCCGTCTTTTCATGCATGGACTGATCAGGTAGCGGCCCAAACTCTGAGCGCAGCGCTGCTACCATCCAGCCCGAGAGGTATAGGTACTTTTTGCTGGTCGTCCCTGTCTGTTTTTTTACTGCAATCATCTTTTGCTGTGCCACGAATCCATGCCAACAACCCAAGGATTGTGTGTAGTTGGAAGAGTCTGCATCGTAGTCAGCCATGTCTTTTCGCATGATTGATGCGGTGTATCTAGCAATATCCAATCCAGTCTTAAAACGGTTCTGCTTTGTCATTCGAGCCGCATTTTCTGCACTGATTCCCTGCCATTTCGATCCATGCTTTGCTTTTAGCTCCCTGATCACATCTAGTGTAGACTTGTAATTTGCCATAATCAACTATAATCTTGTTTTGGTTTTTCAATAAATTTCTGCTTATCGAGCCCGGATTTTCCAGCTTCGTAGATTATTTCGCAGACTACGAATTTTGCTCTTTCAGCGAATTGTTCGCTAAAAGTAGTGTTTTCGTTTTTAGGATGAAAATCTTTTTTGCCTCTGGAAGGGATTTATGGCGAAAATTCGCTCTGGCAAAGTATACGGGATGCGATGAATGGGGTATATTCAGCTTAGATTGTTATATTGAGAATCTGCAATTGTCTTCTGTTAAGGCAATCTTGTAAGCCTTGCTCGATTGATCCAAAACCCCAATTCAAATGGAAATGAAATATCGTCTAATTGAGTACGAGGATTCACTTACAGAGCAGGTGGTCAACATGTGGAGGCCCAGCAAAGAACTGGCGACTGGCCAGAAAGACATTCACAGTTTCGAAGAAGATGTCCACTTCATCAAGAACATCTTATCCAAAGATCATCAAATCTTGCTTGCGCTGCAAGACGAGAGTGATAAGGTCTTGGCCATGATGGCCTATACCAAGGATAGCATTGCTCAACTCTATGTTGATGTAAATCATTTGAATTATGGCATCGGAACCCGACTCTTAAATATTGCCAAGCAGCAAACAGAAACGCAACTGGACTTGTTTACTTTTCAGAGAAATGATATTGCCAGAAAGTTTTACGAGAAACATGGCTTTGTTGAAATTGGCCGCAACTACGAGAATGAGCTCAATCTACTGGATATCAAGTATCGATGGACGAAGACCATAAATGTCGCTTGAGCTACCGGTCTCTGCTAAGCGAATTCTTTAGCCACTAAACCCACTGTAATGGAAAGCAAATATGACAAAATCGGTATCAAATACGCCACAAAGCGCAAAACAGACGCAAGAATAGCAAAGCAGATTTTCTCCAAGCTCAAAGGAGCAGAAAGAATTGTCAACATTGGCGCTGGCACTGGTTCCTATGAGCCCCTTGATATTCCATTGGTAGCCGTCGAGCCTTCTGGGGAGATGATCAAGCAGCGAAGTCCGGAGGCGCATCCCGTTGTGCAGGCTTCGGCGGAGCAACTGCCATTTGAAGACGATAGTTTTTCGCATGCTTCCTCCATCTTGTCCATGCATCACTGGACAGATCGTCCTAGGGCATTTGCCGAAATCAATAGAGTTGTGAGAGAAAAATTTGTCACCCTCACATGGAATCCCGCTGCTGATCCTTTTTGGCTGACTCGTGATTACTTTCCGGAGATTTACGAAACAGATCTGGGGATCTTTCCCAGTCTTCAAGAATTGAAAAGGCACTTTAAAGAAATCGAAGTCAGTCCATTGCTGATACCTGAAGACTGTCAGGATGGTTTCTTAGCTGCCTATTGGAAGCGCCCCGAAGCCTATCTCGATGCGGAGGTAAGAAGGTCAATTTCGACCTTTGCAAAATTGAAAACACTGGATAAAGGGCTTGCTCGTCTGCAGGCCGATCTTAATGACGGTAGCTGGCAGAAAAGAAATGAATCGATTCTAAATGCATCTTCCCTTGATGCAGGATATGTTATTGTTTCGGCGACTGTGTGAAGCTGTAGATTTCAACAATAGCTTTGAATCTATTTGGGCGTGTCCCTCCGCCGTCTTCATGCTGCTGCTGGGCCATGGGGTAGGGCCAAGGCATGCCTTGGCCCAGCAGCAGCATGAAGCCAGCTCCGGGCCGGGCTATCCGCTAATACTCTCCTTGGGCATAGCGGTTCGGCCAATGCTGTCTGTGGTCTGCTCGTACCTCACAGCCCCCATACAGCAGGCCTCACACGCCATGCCCGGCGGCTCGTTCCGCTTCTATCCCTCACGCGATCAGTTTTCAGGCACTTAAGAAAATTCAAAAAATGGAATTACCTGGGGAAGTCTTGCATTGCAGCTTGCCGATGGGAACCAGGAAGATTGTCTCGCTGGACCTGCTGCCTTGGCAAATCAAGCATTGACATAAGACGAGAGCGCAGAATCAATTTTTGTCGATTGTTTGGCATCTCTGCCGACAGCCCCTCCTTTAAGAACCTCTAATGAGCCAATTTCATGTTTATTTGCTGGATTTGCAGTAATTTGTGTATGCACTTTTCTTCTGCAACCCTGAAATTACCTGTGATGCGTTGGATTTGTCTACTTCTTCTCTGCCTGGTGTGCAATTTGCTTCAGGCGCAATGTGATTTTGAAAGCCAATTTTCCTTTGCCTTCCATATTGAACAGGTCGTATTTGAGGATCTGGATACCTTAAGCGGTGATAATAATGGCTACGCCTCCTTTGAAGAGTCGATTACTACCCTGCGCATTGGAGAGGAAGCCGATATTCGTGTCATTGTCGGTCGTGCCATTTGGAATACGCCTGTGACGATGCATATATTTCTGGATCAAAATGGTGATGGAGGGTTTTCCATGGAGGAATTGGTCCTTTCCAGTGATCCATTTGGCCAATATATCAAGACAAGTTTTACTGTGCCTGGATCCGCCTTGGCAGGGGCCAGCACTATGCGTGTGATTGTCGATCCAGATGGTGTGGGTGTTCCGAATCCTTGCGGCTATCACAACTTCGGGGAGGCTGAAGATTATGCCCTGAATTTACTTCCCAGTTGCGTGGCCAATTTTGTCCATTATGGAAATGAAGAAGGCTACTTTCTGGAATCCACAACAAATGCTGTGGCAGGACTTTCTTCCTACCTTTGGGAAGTGGGTGGGCAGTCCTTTGGTCAGGAAATGCTTCTACACACAGATATTGCCGATGTGGCTGGTGAGACGGTGTGTTTGACCGTCACAGATACACTCGGTTGCAGTTCGCAATACTGTGAAGTGATTGAGGGAGCAGAAGCTACCTGTAGTCCAACGGCCGAACTGATGGCTAGCTCTAATGCCTACTACAGCATCGATGTACAACATGATTTTCCAGAAGAGGTATTGGGAGTACGGGTTTTGGTGAGAGATGAACAGGGAGTAGTGCTGATCGATCAGCCGATGGACAGCAGTTTCGTCACGCTCTATGATGAGCGATTGGAGCCCTGTGGCATATACACGGTCTCAACTCATTATCAGTGTGCCGATGGAAGCTTTTCTGCCGAGTCAATGGCCACTGAGCTAAGCATATATTGCGAAGAATGTTCCTTGTCTTGGGATGCTGATATCTATAGCTATGATGTCTTTGTCACGCCAACTTATGACTTGGTGCTACCTATCACACATCAATGGTACCTGAATGGAACTCCTGTAGACGGCTGGAACCTCTCTTTCAGTTTTACGGCCAATAGTGCAACACAGTTATGTTTGGAAGCTACTGGTGCTGATGGCTGTACAGCTGCAAAATGCCAAACGTTCAATCCTGGGTACTATCCAGGCAGTTGTACCCTTCCCTCACTGACAGCGGTCACTGCAACCGGCGTAAATGAGCTGACGCTAAATTATGAATTAGAGGAGGATGGTGCTCCGGAGATCAATATCTACGATGCAAACGGTTATCCGGTTGCAGGTGCTTCCGGTGCTCCTGATGATCAAGTAACAATCGTCGATGAGGATATCCGTATTTGCGAGGACTTTCTGGTGACCATGAGATTGCAATGTTACAATTGGTATTTTTCCTCTAGTTCATGGACCTTTCCGCAGGTGGTCTCTGCACCATGTGAGGGCTGTCTTTCAAATTTTGCTATCGAACACGTGGGGCCCACGGCTTTTGAAATTTCCAGCTCTGCAGTCGCAGATACCTCAATCACTAGTCTTACCTGGTTGCAAAACGATGTGCAGATTGCGCAGGACGAAAACACAGTGCTCATTGACGCAGTAGAGGATGACTTGGTCTGCTTGCTCATTGAAACACAGGATGCCTGTCAAGACACATTTTGTCTGCCGATAGAAAATGACTGTTCCTTTCCGAGCTTCTGGAATCTCTCCTCCTCAGCGCCAAATGAGTTGCTCATTAGAGCAAATCGCTACGGTCCCGGTGTACGCTACAAAGTGTATGATGAGGATGGCAATGTACTCTTCGAAGGGGCGATACAATACCCTGGAGGTAAAACCATTGAAGATGACCTTCTGCAAGAATGTGAAATCTACTATGTCGAGGTATTCATCATGTGCAATGAGGCCTTTCCCATCTCCACAGGGATTCACCCCGTACAGATCTATTGCCCCGATGTATGCACACCTCAGGGAGCCTGGAATTTTAGCCCAATCTCTACGGAGAGTTCCATCTTGAGTATACAATCGTATCACGATAGTGAGGCAACGATCTATCAGGTGTTCGATCAGGATGGAGATTTGTTGGCGGAAGGTGATATGAGCAGTACACTATATACAAATGTGATTGATGAAGATCTGCTAAACTGCGAAACAGTGACCGTACAACTACTCGACATTTGTAATGAAGATTTGCCCATGGGACCTCCGGCGGAGCAGGTGCAACTCTTTTGTCCTCCCGACTGTGAGCCGATCGCAGATTGGGACTTTGAACTAAGCTCACCAGGTGAAGACCTGATTACGATTAGCTCTGAATATGGTGGTTATTATGTGCATTATGTGGTATACAACGCTATGGGCGATACGCTCATATACAACCAGCACCTTTCTGCCGGTGACCTGACGGTACAGTCTGCCTCACTTGGAGTTTGTCAAACGGTGAC
>JAHDDV010000328.1 GCA_020629205.1 Chitinophagales bacterium
TGTGGGGGAGCGGGGAGGTAACGAACCGCGCTACCCGGAGTAGACAGCTGCCACGCCCGAAGCTGATGGGCTCCAAAAAAAGGAGGAGACCTTATTAAGGGGGAAATTGTTCAAGTCTGTGACATTTGTAAATGATTCCTGCGAAAATTGAGCGACATTTGTGGTCCAATAGAATGATGAAGTATGAAATTTTGGAATTTACTGCTAGCTCTAGCTATGACCTCACTAAGTCTTATCTTTTCCGGTTGCTTTAAATGGGCAGCGAGAGCTGAAGATAAACTTCCAGGGGAAACAGCCCTACATAAGAGCTATGATTATAAAGGGAAGGTGATCATTGTGGGAGCAGGTGCTTCAGGATTAGCAGCAGCCAAAGTACTGGAACAGAACAACATCGATTACTTGATCTTGGAGGCGAGTGATCGATATGGAGGTAGACTGAAAAAAGACACCACCCTGGCTGACTTTCCAATCGACATTGGAGCGGAATGGCTTCATAGCGCTCCCATTACCTTGAACAAATTAAAGGGAAAACATGGTACGGAAATCGATGAAGAACTCATTCCTTATGAGCTAAACGAAACAGCCACCTGGGATGGAGAAGTATACCAGATAAATCCAGATTGGCAAAATGACTTTATGTATGGTTTCATGCCGGAGTCAAAATTCACAAGATCAACCTGGTATGACTTCGTAAATGAGAATATTGCTCAAACCGTAAAGCACAAGATTCGCTTCAAATCTGCAGTTACAGCTATAGACTACTCTGGCAACAAGGTAATAGTACAAACTAGAAACGGAGAAAGCTATGAGTCGGATCGTGTTCTAGTTACCGTGTCTATGGGTGTTCTCAAGTCCGGGATGATCAAATTCATGCCGGAAATGAATGAGGAAAAGAGAAAGGCCATTGAGTCCATTACTTTTCGCTCTGGCTTCAAAGTTGTCATGAAATTCTCTGAAAAATTCTACCCCGATGCGATTTCATGTAAGGTAGAAAACGGAGAAGAGGTGTTTTATGATATTGCATTTGGGAAGAAGGCCGAAGCCAATGTATTGGGTTTTCTTTGTGTAGGAGATGAAACAGAAAAGTACTATGATCTTGGGTCTGAGCAGGAGATTATCTCTCGCCTGCTGGAAGAGTTGGACAAGATGTTTGCAGGCAAAGCCTCTGCTGCTTACACAGGCGACTACATTTTTGAAAATTGGGGGCAACATGAATTTACCCTGGGCACCTGGACACAAGCCATTGAAGAAAAGAGAGCTCAGCTCAAAGTCCTCAACCAGTCTTTGGATGACAAGGTCTATTTTGCCGGTGAAATCAATGACACTTATCAGCAAATGGGAGTGCCCGGGGCAATACTCTCTGGATATCATACCGTTAACAGACTATTAACTGCAGATTGAACCTGAAACATCGCCGCCTGTGACCTCCGGTCAACTTATAAAAAGCACATTTCTCTAGCGAATTCATTAACTATACAAGCCGCAGCTTTAAGATGAGCACCTAAAATCGAATGCAATCCCCAATGTCTGCATCAAGTGCCTTTGACACTATGCTATTCTTATTCCTGCCTTGCCCTAGTGCCTTGGCCAGTACAGATATAGAAATCCAGAAAAGCCCAAGGCTTATCTTTTCAGAATCAACATCCAATTTTTTGGAGCGGGATTCCTAAGCCGAAACCTGGCATGCTGACTACCAACAGATGTGGTAATCCTTTCAAAGTAGATTAAAATACAAATACAAATAAGAATTTAAGATGGCAAATATAGTTTTCAGTAAGTGTGAAGATAGAAACGCAATTTTAGAACTAGAAAGAGAATGGGAGATGAGTCTAAACTTTCCCAATGATGACTTCTGGGACTACCAGCTGAGCCGCTCAGATTATTGGGTAATACGAGATAGGGAAGAAGTCATTGCTTTCGCATGCATTGCCGAAGAGGAGACGTTACAACAGTTTTATATCAAGCCGAAATACTTGGCTAGAGGCAGAGAAGTGTTTGCTGCTTTCGTCAAAGAAAGAGGATTGAAGAGGGTAGAGGTAGGGACAAATAATCCGTACTACTTATCCTTGGCGATGCACTTTGCAAAGAGCTCAAAAGTCGAAGGCTACATTTTCAAGGATTTACAAGAGCTTGTCCTTGAAGAAAAGCAAGGCGATTTTAGGCAAGCAGAAATCAAGGATCTGGATCGCTTGGCAGATTTTTCAGTGCAAGCTCTCGGTGCCGACCGAGAATGGCTGAGCAATTACATCGAATGGTGGATAAAGAGAGGGGAGTTCTTTTTTCTGGAGATTGACGAAGAGATAATAGGAACCTGCGAAGTAAGAACTGGACAACTGCACGAGCATAACCTAGAAAAGGAATTTGCCGGGAGGAAAGTGGCTAGCTTGGGCATTGTGATCTCAGAGCAGCATCGAAGAAAGGGCTATGGCACATATCTAATGGGCAAAGCTAAACAGGTAGCGCGAGATAGAAACTATGAGCCGATTTGTAGTTGTGACAAAGACAATATTGGTTCAGTGAAAGCAATTGAAGGCAGTGGTTTTAGAGTATTGCATCTATTCCTTGTATTAGAATTGGATCACGAGCTGCCATCGCCACCGAGCTCATAGTTTTAATTTTTTCATATTGGCTTATTAGGGATGGTCGGGCTTCTCGGCCAGCCCCACAATCATTTGCGCTCCAGGCGGAGCTCTTGAGGTTTCGGACAACATCGAAGCCTCCAAGAACGGCTCCCTTAGGAGCACGAATGATTGTGGGGCCTTATCATCCAATAAAGAACAGACATCTTTGCTGGGAAATACTAAAGCTATTCAAAAGCACTATTGGGATTTTTTGAAGGATTCCAGATGGAATAGAGACAAAATAAAGATGCCTAAGTATGCAATTTTGGAGGCAGTGATACAAGACGATCCTGATTTTGATGATTTAGCGGTTTTAAACAAGCAAATTGAGGATGGTTTAGTGCGAGTATCGAAAGAGATAATTGCTTCGTTGAATTTGATTGCCCAAAAATAACGACTAAGCCAATACTAGCAATATAGCCAATTCAAGAATTTCGATTTATCTACAACATGGAAAAGCCCATTTGGAAGAGGGGCTGTCCGCTAGGCCAGACAAATTGCAGATTCAGAACTGATTCCTTATCTTGTCGACTGCAAATTTTGAGGCTGGTCCACAAAAGAGATATGAGAATCCTACAATAACTGAGCATGAACAGATTAATCGGACTAGTAATATTGATTTCAACAATGAGCCTATTCAATTTTTCCGAAGACCTAAAAGGGAATAACCCGGAACCAAATCCAATGATCCTGGGAATGATACTCTTAGAAAAACCCAATTCACTGGATTTTAAAGGAATGACCTCGGATCTGGAAGAGAATTGGGGCCTTAAGATCGATTCGAATGAATCCGAGAAGGAAACAGCGGTACTAAGCATCAATGGATATACCATTGCCATTGCAGTTGTTCCAGCGCCGATTCCCGGTGATGAGGTGGAGACGACAGTCGAGTTCAATTACTTGTGGCCGGACGGAGCAAATGAAGCCACCAAGCACAAAGGGCATGTTATCTTGTCAATTATGAACGCAGGAAAAGATCCAATCAAAGAGAATATCCTATTCAATCAGATGGCAGCTTCGATCTTAAAGAACAGTGAATCCATCGGAATTTATATTGGAGCCAGAACCCTAGTACTAAAAAAGGACTTTTACCTGTACAACAGCGAGTCCATGTCAGAAGAAAATTTGCCCTTATATAACTGGATTTACTTTGGACTAATACAGGACAAGGGCAAGCAATCAGCATACACCTATGGGCTAGCAGATTTCGGCAAAAAGGAGATGGAAATTGTAAGATCCAAGAAAGATGCCGAGGAGTTGAACGAGATGATGTATAGCCTCACGCACTACGTCCTGGCCTACGATGTAACCCTCAAGGCAGGAGAGACAATTGGCATGTCTGCCGAGCAAAAATTGAAGATCAGCGAATCCAAAGGAGAATTTCTCGATGGCACAACCATAAAAATTGATTATTAGACAGCGAAGAAGCGATTTAGTGGAAGAAACACTAGACGATGAAAAGACGCTGGTGTTTCGAGGTAGCTATCTGCAAAAATTGCCGCTACACGATTTCAAGGCACAAGGGCAATATGCGGAGGCATTCATGGAAAAGATCCCCGGCAGAGATAAGATGACGAAGCACTTGGAAGATTTTTATCAGCGACAAGCATCGAAGGTCTTCAACTATTGGCCGAGCGATAACTGAAAGGCCAGATTTATATGCAGCAGCCATTTGCGAAGTGGGAGTCATGAACACCCTGAGAGCACAACACGCTGCCAATTCTAATAAACGATAAATGGAAAACCCATTTAAAAAATTCGAAGATTGGTATTCAACACACCGCAAGGTAACAAAAGCCAGCCTTTCAGGTGCTTGTTGTTTTACCACAATTGGAAAAGATGGGTATCCAAATTCCAGATTTGTATCCTTAAAGGAAATCAAAAGTGAAGCCTTTGTAATTACAGGCTCACTGCAGTCAAGAAAAGGTCTGGACGTAATACACACGCCCAAAGTATCTCTAACTTTTTGGTGGAGTGAAACAAAGAAGCAGGTCAGGGTACAAGGAATAGCAAAGGAACTTTCAGAAGTAGAATCATTAGAGTACTTTTCGAACCGAAGTCGGGAATCAAAAGTTGTTTCAACAGTGTTTGAGCAAGGAAAAGAAATTAAATCATTCGATGAGTTAACTACTCGTTTTGAGGAGGGTTTACAAAAATATGAAAGTCAGGAGCTTGTTAAGCCTCAGCGATGGTCTGGCTTTTATGTCAAGCCAATAAGAATGGAATTTATGGAGTTCAAGAAAACAAGATTGCACAAACGAATACACTTCCATAAAGTACAAGAAGGATGGGAAAAAACCTATTTGCAACCCTAAGCCAACACTAGTAATATAGCCAATTCAAGAATTTCTATTTATCTACAACATGGAAAAGCCCATTTGGAAGAGGGGCTGTCCGCTAGGCCAGACAAATTGCAGATTCAGAACTGATTCCTTATCTTGTCGACTGCAAATTTTGAGGCTGGTCCACAAAAGAGATATGAAAAGGTGCCATATACTTCTCGGAACTAAAGAATCTACTATTGAAAACGCTGTAACCCTATTAGCTCCTTTGCCCGGCACTAGGTTTAAGAGGGACAGCCAAAACAGAAATCATTGGAAGTTTTCAAAGAGCAGATCAGCAAAGATATCATCAGATACCAGTTCATATCTGAGGGGCAGAAAATTAGCTTTAAAGAATGGATGCGCGCTATGCAAGAATCGGATGGGCTTCTTGACCAATTTACCTCAGCATTGAAAACAAGTCCCTTTGAAGCATATTTCTGGGAAGCAAAACCAACTAGCAATTCTTCTATCAATCAAGAATTCGAATTCGTACTGGTTAATAGTCTCCGCCTAAGAAGTATCACAGCTGATCAACGCGCCTTCTCGGAGCACTTCAAGGTCGAAGACGAAGTAGTTTGTTTCCCAAACCTAGGCGGAGATGCCAGATTAATTGTTCCGCGGTCAATTTCTGACTCAAGCATATATAGTCACTTGGCGAGATTTATGAGGAATGGCACTTCACAACAAATTACATCACTTTGGAGACAGGCTGTCAGGGAATATGACAGGCAAATCTCCGACAAACCAGTTTGGTTCAGCACCGCAGGATTAGGTGTGTCCTGGTTGCATTTGAGAATTGATTCGCGACCCAAATACTATCGGTATAAGCAATATAAGATGCTTTAGTCAGGAAAATTTGAAAGACAGATGGGGCACTAGTGGCTTGCCTGTAATCGCACTTATGAGCGCTAAAGCTAGTACCACAAAACACCTGAAAGATGAGTAAAAAAATCTTAGCCTTCATTGCTGAGCTGGTCCTAATTGTCTTAGGCGTGTTGATTGCTATGTGGATAAATAACTGGAACGAGGACAGGAAAGATAAGCAGTACATCAAGCAAATGCTCTCTTCAGTCAACAAGGAACTACTTGATTCTACTGAAGAGATTGTTACCTCGTTCCCGCCTCAGGAGTCCTTTATTGACTCCCTGAACCACTACTTGGAGGACGATGAAGTATCAATTCTGGAGATCGTTCTCAAAACAAATGGGATCAATCTGCCAACAATTAAAACAAATTCCTGGAAGGCTATTTCCAATTCAAGAATGGACCTGTTAGACTATGATAAAGTTTCGGCTTTAGCAAACATTGAAGAGCAAAAGGGAAATCTTAGCTTGAAGATCGATAAATTTCTGGATTTTGTATATGCCAATAGTGGCCAAACAGCCAAAGACAAGAAGGAACTGCTGAAGATAATGATGCTGGACATCATGGGTACCGAGGAGCGTCTTCAGGTTGAGATTGAAGGTGTCACCACTCAGTAGCGCAGACTGTTTCTAATGATAT
>JAHDDV010000015.1:0-19995 GCA_020629205.1 Chitinophagales bacterium
TTCAATGGTTTGGGGTACAAAATTCGTGAACTTTCTCTACGATTTTTTTAATGTTCCATGCGTGAGGGATAGAAGCGGTATGAGCCGCGGGCTGTGGGGACTGAGGCATGGCTGATGGGGGCTCGGAACGCAGTGGAGAGACCACAGCGGCCATAAGCCGAAGCCCTACAGACAAGGTGAGTGAGAGCGGATAGCCCGGCCCGGAGCTGGCTGTTCAGGTCAGTCCCCTGCTGTGGGGACAACTTGTCCCTACAGCAGGGGACTGACCTGAACAGACGGCGGAGGGACACGCCCAAAACATCTTCATGATAGAGGGCATTAATAGACCAAGGACCGCTATTGTAATTTTACATTTAACCGTATCTTTGTGAAAATTAAAAACAGAACAATGAAGCATTTTCTATTATTTCTTATTTGTTGCTTTTTGCTAGTTGGATGTAAGGATTCGAGCAAGAAAGCTCCGGCGGCAGAGAAAAAAGCTGAAAAAACAGAGGTAAAAAAGGCGGCTGAGAAACCAAAAGCAGCTGTAAAGAAAAATGATCCGCGGTCTAAGATTGATGTTGAGGTAATGAAAAGTAGCATTGCCAATTCTAAGTATGTTAAGGATGTGACGGCTACTATTAGCACCAACAAAGGGGATATCAACCTTGATCTTTATGCTACAAAGACTCCGAAAACAGTTTCAAATTTCATTCTATTGGCTCGTTCGGGTTATTACGATGGATTGTTGTTTCACCGTGTGATTAATGATTTTATGATTCAGGGTGGTTGTCCTGATGGAAAAGGAACTGGAAATCCTGGTTATTTCATTGATGATGAGATTGTAAAGGAATTGAAGCATGATGGTCCTGGTGTATTGAGCATGGCTAATGCTGGTCCAAATACGAATGGTTCTCAGTTTTTCATCACGCATAAGGCGACGCCTTGGTTGGATGGAAAGCACACAGTATTTGGCAAGATTAAGTCTGATGCAGATCAAACAGTGGTGAACAAGATTGCTAAGGATGATGTGATCAAGTCTATCAAGATTACGGACTAATCTAGATGTCATTTGAATCTTTGAAAACATTTGGAGAGAAGGCAGACCTTTATTGGTTTGCCTTTTTTCATTTTATTGGATTATGAACTTTAGGGAAGAAGAGAGTCGAGAGATTGAGCGGGAATGGCAGCGGTTTTTGTATCGGGTGAAGCCATTTTTTAAGCGCAAGCCAAATTTGCAGACGGTCTTGTTTTTGATCGGCGTGCAGGAGGTGGGCGCTTTGCATCATAGTTTTAGCAAGGAGGAGAAGCAGGACCTGATGCATATTGGTTTATGCAATTTGCTGATGAGGGAGGATTATTACCGTTTTGATGGACGGGATGCGGATGGCTGGCCACATTATTCGAAGCTAAAGGATGTACCGATGATGGAGCTGGATAAGCGCGAGACCTGGTTGAAATCTTTGGCCTTGGCATACTTTGCGGATTATGAAAAGGGCAATTTTTCTTTGGGCTGAGCTAGCGTTTGATAAAACTCATAAACTGATTGACCATCCAATGTTCATCGGCATCGATCATGGCATCAAGTGATTTGTCAGCATAGTTTGAAAAACGGCTAATCTGGCCCACCATGTCCTTAAAGGCTTCAGCTTCGGGGCTTTCATCTTCTACTTCGGACACCCTGTTTAGCACTTTTTCCAGTGGTTCCAGTTCGCGCTTCTTTCGTTCTTTCATTATTTGAACAGCGACTTTCCAGATGTCTTTCTCTGCGACAAAGAATTCTTTGCGTTCTCCTGGCTTCAGTTCTTTTTCGAGCAGCCCCCAATCGATGAGGCTTCGTAGGTTCATGTTGGCATTGCCGCGAGAGATGTTGAGTTGTTCCATAATCTCTTCGGCGGAAAGTGCTTCGGGTGCGATTAGCAGCAAAGCATGTACTTGAGCCATGGTTCGATTGATTCCCCATTTGGTGCCAAGGGCCCCCCAGGCCTGAATAAACTGTGCTTTTGCTTCATCCAACTTCATTTTCCCTAATTTTGCGGCGGAATTTCTCCTCAAATATAGAAATCCTAAACTATTGAGCCTTCTTAAAAAACTTGCGGGTCAGACTGTGGTCTACGGACTTAGCAGTATTGTAGGAAGGCTGTTAAACTATTTACTGGTTCCCATCTACACCCGTATATTCCTGACTTCTGAATACGGTGTTGTCACCGAATTATACGGATATGTGGGTTTTTTGATGGTCATTTTCACCTATGGCATGGAGACCTCCTTCTTTCGCTATGTGAAAGAGAAGGACATTTCAGCCATGGCTGCGAAAACGGCACTTAGCAGTCTTGCTTTTACCAGCATCTCACTTGGCACTTTAATGGTGCTGTTTTCTGGGGGCATAGCAGAGGCCATCAACTATGCATCACATCCAGAATATATTGCCTGGTTTGCGCTTATTCTCACTTTCGATGCCTTATCTGTTATTCCCTTCGCTCACATAAGATACAAAGAAGAGGCTATAAAGTTTGCAGGCATCAAGCTGACGAATATAGCAATCAATATTGGATTGAATCTTTTCTTTTTGGTATTGTGCCCAAGATGGATTGAATCTATGCCTTGGCTAGAACAGATATATGACCCTAACATGGGAGTCGGTTATATTTTTATTAGCAATCTGGTTGCGAGTGCGGTTACGCTGCTTTTGCTACTTCCCGAGATTCTTCGAATTCGCTTCGGTATGGACCTGCAATTGCTTCGCAAGATGTTGGTTTATGCCTTGCCACTGGCTATTGTCGGTTTTGCGGGGATTGTGAATGAGATGCTTGATCGGGTACTGTTAAAATACCTCCTCCCCTATGATGCAGAGACGAATATGTCGATGCTCGGTATCTACGGTGCTTGCTACAAGCTTTCGATTTTGATGACTTTATTTATACAGGCGTTTCGGTATGCTGCTGAGCCCTTTTTCTTTGCCCAATCAAATCGCAAAGATGCCAAGGATATTTATGCAATTGTTTTAAAGTATTTCAGTGTGATTGGATTAGCCGTATTCCTTTTGATCGCATTGTTTCTTGACTTCTTCAAGCATTTTATCGGTACTTCGTATCATGAGGGGCTGGTAGTTGTGCCGATCTTGCTTCTGGCAAATCTATGTTTGGGCATCTACTACAATCTATCCATCTGGTATAAGCTGACTAACAATACTATGAAGGGGGCTGCCATTGCGATTGGCGGGGCATTGCTAACGGTCTTGTTGAACCTGCTATTGATCCCATCGATCGGCTATCTTGGTTCGGCCTGGGCCACACTCGTTTGTTATGCCTCGATGGTGATTGTTTCCTACCTGTGGGGGAAGCGACATTATCCGATTGCCTATGATTTGCTTTACATTGCTCAGTTCGTGATTTTGGCCTTGTTGCTTTTTGGTTTGGATGCCTATACTAGTAGTCGCTTGTTTGCTGATACACCCTTGTTGCTGTATTTGTCTAAAGGTCTGTATTTGTTGATGTATTTGGGCTTCTTTGGGTCAAAAGAGCTGATTTCCCGCAGAAGTCCAAGTATCCGATAGCCTTTAGATCCGTCCAAAGCTTAACAATCATTGTCTGTAGATCGGCTTGTAAAAGCTTAATTCTCTGTACTTTTGCCCCATGAAAGTGAAGATAATCAACCATTCGCAAAATGAGTTACCGAGCTATGCAACAGAAGGCTCGGCTGGTATGGATTTGAGGGCCAATCTGGAGGAACCAGTGGTGCTACAACCAATGAGTAGAGCAGTGATACCTACTGGGCTCAAGATCGAGTTGCCTCTGGGTGTTGAAGCCCAGGTAAGACCAAGAAGTGGATTATCTCTTAAGCGGGGCTTGACAGTTGTGAATGCTCCGGGGACCATTGACTCTGACTACCGAGGTTATGTAGGTGTTTTGATGATAAACCTTTCAAAGGAAGCACAGGTGATCCAGCATGGAGATCGCATTGCTCAGATGGTGATTGCTCGACATGAGCGTGTCGAGTGGGAGGCTACAGAAGAGCTGAGTGAGACTCATCGTGGCGAAGGCGGCTTTGGCAGCACCGGAAAAAAGTAGACAATAAACGAAAAATTTACCCACCGAAGATGAACTTGATAATACCAATGGCCGGAAGAGGCAGCAGATTGAGACCGCATACCTTGACCGTACCAAAGCCACTGATACCTGTAGCTGGCAAACCAATTGTACAAAGACTAGTGGAAGATATATCAGCAGTAGCTGGTAAGCCCTTCGACAATATCGGCTTCATTATCGGAGACTTCGGCACAGAAGTTGAAGCTGACCTTTTGAAGATCGCTGATCAGCTAGGCTCTAAAGGTCATATCTTCCATCAAGATCAGCCGCTTGGGACCGCACATGCGGTCTATTGTGCTGCTGATATTCTGGATGGCGAAGTCGTAGTCGCTTTTGCTGATACTTTGTTTCAGGCAGACTTTAGTATTGACTCAGATGTTGACGGTGTGATTTGGGTACAAAAGGTAGAAGACCCTTCTGCATTTGGTGTAGTTCAAATGGATGAGGAAGGCGTTATTACCAATTTTGTGGAAAAACCAGCAGAATTTGTTTCTGACCTCGCCATTATCGGCATATACTACTTGAAGGATGGGAATCAACTAAAGAACGAGATCAAGCACTTGATCGATAACAACATTAAAGAAAAGGGAGAGTTTCAGCTGACCAATGCATTGGAGAATCTCAAGCAAAAAGGCTGGCGATTCAAGCCAGGAGCCGTAAAAGAATGGTTGGACTGTGGTAATAAAGATGCCGTTGTCTATACCAACCAGCGGATTCTTGAGTTTAATAAGGATAAGCAGATGATCGCGGCCAGCGCGAAGGTTGAAAATGCGATCATTATTCCTCCTTGTTTTATTGGGGAGAATGCTGTGGTAGAAAACTGTGTTCTAGGTCCCCATGTTTCAATTGGTCGCGGAAGTGTAGTGATGCAATCTGTGATCAACAACAGTATTATCCAAAGAGATAGTCGGCTAGAAAACAAGGTCTTAACAAACTCAATGATCGGAAACACTGTTACTGTAAATGGGGTAGGCGAATCCCTTAGTTTAGGAGACTATACAACCATAGGATAAATGAGTGGAAAACTGATCAGAATTAGCTTTTTAGTGGCTTTTTGCACATTCATGTGCTTTGAGGACATTTATGCCCAAAGGGGTAAAAAGAAGAAGAAAAAAGGTTCTCAAAAAAACACTCAAATCAAGGAAGCCAAGTCTTCTGATAACCCAAGAGTGATGAACCTGTTCATTTCTGCCAACAAGGACAAGCTTCTTGGCAATACTGATGAAGCAGTTGAAAAATTCAAGGACATTCTGACGCTCGATCCTAACAACGCTGCCACCGCCTACGAATTAGCTAAGTACTACTACGAAAAGGAGAAGCTCGATGAGTCTCTTCGTTATGCCGAACTAGCAACAGGTCTGGATCCATCCAACAAATGGTATCAGTTCCTTCATGCAGAGTTGCTCGCAACAAGCCGAGACTATGAGGGTGCTGCGGCCGTTTACAAGAAGTTGATTCAAAAGAACCCTGACAATGCGGAGTACTACTTTGATTTGGCTTATATGCAAACCAGATCAGGAGAACTCAAAGAGGCCATCGACACCTACAACCAGTTGGAAGGCAAGATAGGCGTAAATGAAGATATCATCCTTCAAAAGCAAAGGTTGTACATCCAGCTCAATCAAGTAGACAATGCAGCCGCAGAAGTGCAAAAGCTGATTGATGAATCTCCCGATCAACCGCGTTACTACAGTTTGCTAGCGGAATTATATCAGGCAAATGGTCGTTCTGAAGAAGCCTTTGAAGTCTATCAAAAGCTGAAAGAAGTAGATCCTAATAATCCAATGGTGCAACTGTCGATGGCCGAGGAATACAAAAGGCAGGGAGATCATGAGAAATACTTTTCAGAGCTATCCAAGATTTTTGACAATTCCAGTGTTCCAATCGATGCAAAGGTCCAAATTCTTTTCCCTTATCTGGATCTCGTACAGCAGAAGTCGGATCGAAAAGAAGAAGCTTTTATACTCGGTCAAAAGCTGGTGGATGCCCATCCAACAGAAGCTAAGGCTTGTTCCATGTATGGTGACTTGCTCTACACAGACGGACAGGCTGAAGCGGCGCTAAAGCAATACAAACGAGGGCTGGAATTAGATGGGAGCGTCTTCACCGTCTGGCAACAGGTTATGTTCATTCATTCGGAATTGTCACAGTATCAAGAACTAGCGGACGATAGTAAGGAAATGATTGATCTGTTCCCAAATCAGCCGATGCCTTACTACTTCAATGGCATTGCCAACAATGCTTTGGAAAACTATGAAAAGGCCAAAAAATCCTTGAAGCGTGCTATTCTGATGGGCTCTGAAAATAAGGCTCTATTGGCAGACCTCCATGCACAACTCGCTGATGTACATCACAGTCTGAAGGAGTTTGATAAGTCCGATTCCAATTTTGACAAGTCTTTGGATTACGACCCGCAGAATGCTTATACCCTCAACAATTTCAGCTACTACCTTTCCATCCGAGGAAAAGATTTGGATAAGGCTGCTGAGATGTCTGCGCTATCCAATAAACTTGAGCCTTCCAATCCTTCTTTTCAGGATACTTATGCTTGGGTGCTTTTCAAACAAGGTAAGTACAAGGAAGCGAAGGAGTGGTTGCAAAAGGCCATGGATAGTGGTGGAAGCAACAGCGATGTGATTTTGGAACATATGGGTGACACCTACTTCAAACTCGGTGATGAAGATCGGGCTTTGGAATATTGGAGCAAAGCCAAAGAGTATGGCGGTGACTCCGATGAACTACAACAGAAAATATCCTCAAAAAAGCTGATCGATTAGTGGTCTGAAGCAGCAGTGCTGCTGGCTTGATCTACTGCTTTGAACGCATAGCTGCTTTGCGGGTCCAAGCAGGGTCACAAAATTCATTGCTATGCGGTTTTCCTTTTTCGCACTTATTGGTCTGTGCTGGCTTTTGATTCTATCTACTTCTTGCGATCCGGCGAAAAGAGCTGCCAGAAAGCAATCCAAAGCCCAGCAACTGCCGGCTGAGTCAGCTGTAGAAGTAGAGCCCAGCCCAATTCCGATCGATCTTTTATCCCGACTTCGATTTGAGCCAGATTGGTTTTCCTCTTCCACTAAAATTGATTTCAAAGATCAAGGAAGCAGCACACAGTTCAAAGCCAATATCCGA
The DNA here is from genome assembly GCA_020629205.1 of Chitinophagales bacterium. Classification (GTDB taxonomy): domain Bacteria; phylum Bacteroidota; class Bacteroidia; order Chitinophagales; family UBA2359; genus JAHDDV01. Next base: position 7,197 of record JAHDDV010000015.1, read on the forward strand.
ATGCGTCGAGATAGTGCCATTTGGATATCCGTAACACCTGGCTTTGTTAAAGTGGAGGTTGGCAGAGCTCTGATTACGCGAGATTCCATTAAGGTACTGGATCGTCTGAACAAACAGGTCTATCTTGCCGGTATCGACTATATGCAGCAGTTTACAAAGTACCCTTTCGATTTCGATGATTTACAGAATCTGCTACTGGGAAATACAAGTCTGGAAATCACTCAGGCAGAAAGTGCACAAAACGAAAGCGAGTACTTATTTACAAGCAACAGTGGCACTCTTGAAGAGTCTGCTAGTTATTCTAAACAACCACTTTGTCTTTCCAAATTCAGCATGGTCGATAAGACAGCAGGCAGAAGCGCTGATTGTAGTTTTTACGAATACAGGGATACCGATAGTGGTAAATTCTCTACTAAACGCCACTTATTCTTGGATGCTGGCTATATTTACGAAGTCAAACTTGCATTTGAGAAACTAGAGCTCAATGAAGCCTTGTCCCTGCCCTTCAGCCATAGCAGCAAATATGAAATCATTCGTCCTTAGACTCAGCCTGATCATCTTTCTAGCTTTATGGCTAGTTCAACCAGCATTCTCACAAGACCGTAAGGCGCTAGAAGCCGAAAAGGTGCAACTCGACAAAGAGCTGAAGGAGGCTGAGGCCATGTTGGCGGAAAACCAAAAGAACAAGAAGGCTTCGATGGCTGACTTGAGTCTTTTGCAAAGCAAGATTGATAATAGGAAGAAGGTCATTAAGAATATCAAGGAACAGCTGTCTTTAGCTCAGCAGAAGTTGGACAAGCTCAATGCTGATATCAAACAACTGGAAGAGGATCTGGAAGTACTGAAGGAGGACTACGCTAAAATGGTGCGAAACACATACAAACTGCAAAGCAATTACAATCGACTTTTGTTTCTCTTTTCAGCTAAGTCCTTCAATGACGGCTACAAACGCTTAAAGTACATTCAATACTATAATGACCATCGGGAAAATCAGGTCCGGTCTATCCGCATCACCAAAGAAGAGATGCTGGATAAGGTCGACGAGATGATTTTGGAAAAGGAGATAAAAAAGGAATTGCTGGCAGCTCAAGAAGCGGAACAGTCCAAACTACTTGGCGAGAAGAAAAAGAAAGATGCCGTCGTCAATAAGCTCAAAAAACAGGAAAAGGACATACGGGCCAAGATCGCAGCTAAGCAGAAGGCCCGTAAGAAGCTAGCCAAGGAAATCAAGGGCATTATAGCCCGTGAAATTGCCGCTGCAGCCAAAGCAGCGCAAAAGGCAAAAGCCAATCCAAACATCAAAGCCGCACCCACAGCTAAATTGGCTGCACTATCCAAGGAATTTTCTACCAACAAAGGAAAACTTCCCTGGCCAGTAGACAATGGTGTCATAGTGAGCCGGTTTGGAGAAAACCCCCATCCGCTACTCAAGTCTGTTACCATTAACAATAATGGTATTGACATCAGTACCAAGCAGAAGTCCACTGTCAGAGCCATCTTTAATGGAGAGGTCAGAGATATCTTCTTTAGTCCTACCATCCGAAATGCCATGATCGTAAAACATGGGGATTACTTCAGTGTTTACACCGGATTGGAAGAGGTTTTCGTGGTGAAAGGGGATCAAATTGACACCGGCGAAGCCTTGGGCATCGTGCATACCAATAAAGATGGCGAAACAGAGGTTCATATTGAAGTTTGGAAAGGAAATGCCAAGCTGAACCCCGCCTCCTGGATCAAAAAGCAGTAATTTCGAGCTGGAGGGAGACTAAAAGCATCTTTTTTGCCATTCCCTTGGTAAAAACTTTCAGATAGGTACCAAGTCAATTACATTTGTACAAATGACAGCTACTATGACTATTCTAGCACTAGGAACACCCAGCGGTTACGAGTTAATCATCATTCTATTTGCCATTCTTCTGCTTTTCGGCGGAAAGAAAATTCCTGAATTAATGCGTGGTCTCGGAAAAGGTATCCGCGAGTTCAATAGCGCAAAGGCAAGTATGCGTGAAGAACTGGAGCAAGGAATACGCGAAGAAGACAAAGCCAAAGAATAATCCCCTCCCTAAATTGCTATATTTGCCCGGTTTTTAGATTTCAACACTATTGATCCGGCTGTCTTGGAGAAAAAGTACCAATCCCTCAATCAAATACAAGATGCCCTGCGATCTGGCCAGACCAATTGCAAGGAAGTGGTCAGCCATTATCTGGAGCAGATCGAGCTCCACAACGAGGAATTAAACGCATTTCTTGAAGTTTATGCAACTGAAGCCATGTTGATGGCTGATGCCTTGGACCAGAAGCTAGAAGCCGGCCAGAAAATGGGCCGCCTTTTCGGAATGACCATCGGGATCAAAGATGTCATTTGCTACAAAGGCCATAAAGTAACCGCAGCCTCAAGAATCCTCGAAAATTTCGAATCAATTTATAACGCCACCTGTGTAGATCGACTACTGCAGGAAGATGCGATCATTCTTGGAAGACTCAATTGCGATGAATTCGCCATGGGCTCTTCCAGCGAAAACTCCGCCTTCGGTCCAATCAGGAATGCAGATGATCCAAGCAAAGTGCCGGGAGGCTCCTCCGGAGGCTCGGCTGTGGCTGTGCAGGCAGATATGTGTCTGGCTGCTTTGGGCTCCGACACTGGAGGCTCTGTTCGTCAACCGGCTTCCTTTTGCAACGTTGTAGGTCTAAAACCAAGCTATGGAAGGATATCCAGACATGGCCTAATCGCATATGCCAGCTCCTTCGATATTATTGGTACCCTAAGCAATACCATTGAAGATGCCCGAATACTTCTGGATGTAATGGCTGGCCCTGATGATTTCGATTCTACGACGATACAAAACAAATGGAATAATACAGCAAAACAAGTCGAAGCGCCAAAAATCGCCTACTTCCCTGCTGTCATGAATCACCAGGGACTGGATCCCGAAATCAAGGAAAAAGTAGAGGAATTTCTTGGTAGACAAGAATCCAAGGGTGCGATCGTAGAACCCGTGGACTTTCCATATCTGGATTATCTGGTACCTACCTATTATATACTAACCACCGCAGAAGCCAGTAGCAATCTGGCCCGCTACGATGGTGCCCATTACGGACATCGCTCAAGCCAGGCAAGTTCCATAGAAGAAATGTATCGACTAAGTCGCACCGAAGCCATCGGTGAAGAAGTACGCAGGCGTATCATGCTAGGCACCTTTGTTTTGAGTGCCGGTCACTACGATGCTTATTTTACCAAGGCTCAGAAAGTGCGTAGACTGATTGCTGATAAGACATTGGAGATATTGTCTCAGTATGATTTTATTGTTACACCGACTACACCGACTACTGCATTCCCAATTGACGCCGGCGAGTACCGCGATCCAATCAGCATGTATTTAGCCGACATATATACCGTGCAAGCTAATCTGGCCGGAGTACCTGCGATTTCACTGCCACTATTCCAACACTCCAATGGTATGCCCTTTGGAATTCAGCTTTTGAGTGGTAAATTTGACGAGCAGAAGTTACTGACTTATGGTCAGGAGCTTATGTTAGATTAAATTTTGAGTTAAGTACTCCTTCAGACACTGATCCCTGATTACGCGAATTTTCCTTATCTTCAAAAGATATGAATTGGACTGCCAAGTTCTTGTACACACTTTTATTCGCTGCCTTCGGCATGTCAGCGGCGTTTGCTCAGGTCGGATTTGACCCCGCTTTTCCCGAGGAGGATTCTTCTGTCTACCAGAAAAAGAAAACCAAAAAGCGTAAAACCCTTTTTGGTAAATCAGAAAAGCCGGAGATCCCCATTGAGGAGGAAGAACCGGAAGAGCTGGAATTCTTAGAAGACCTTGAGTCTAGTGAGCAGACAGAACAAGTCATACAGAATTCAGATGAAGTGGCCAGGGACAAGCCCGGTGAAACGATAGTAAATGAGCCTAAATCAAGTGTCATAGATTCAGCTAAGCTGCTCGCTGTCGACTCAACCCTTATGCAAGGTCCCAAACCCAGTAGTGATGGCAAGCGCTATATAAAGACGACCAATATCTTTGGCTTTGAAACAATTGTGGTGGCCGATGAAAACAATCCCGCTCCAGAACCAAGAAATACGCCGGTTACAAGTCAGGATATCGCTGAAGACACATACCTTAAATTTCCAGATCAGGAACGACAGCCGAGTCAAAGAACGAAGGTGTCAGCTCCTTCATTGGCCAATGATGAGAAGGTCAGGAAATTTCAATACGATACTGATGTATTAATCCCTGACGATAAGCCTGGAGGAGATGCGGTATTGGGTACCTCGCTGCTGGCACCGGGCGAAACGATAGAAGAGCTCTTGGGCGAAGCGCCACAGACTCCTGCAACTGAAGCAACTGAGCCTGCTTCCAATCCCTCACCCATTGACACCCATACACCCTCCATAAAACAGCCAGCGTTAGAAGATGACAGTACTTCGAGCACAGAAGAAAAGCCAAGCTCATCCGCTACAGTTCAAGAGACAATGGTCGAAGAAGTAGCTGAGGAATTTGATAATGCCATTACGAATGTAGATGCAGCAGCCGAGAAAGAAGAACTAAGTGTAGAACCGTCAGCCCCGACTGTTGATGTCAAACTTGAAGTGCCTCCTGCTGAAGAAGAAGTGGAAAGTCAAGCCTTTGATTCGATTGACCCAGCATTCGAGCTAGCCGAGGAAGAGGAGCAAAAAGAGGAATTGCAGCCAACGATCGAGCAAAAGGCGCAAAAGATCAAGCAGGAATTGAAACCTGTAATTGCTGTCGATCCTCCTGCTTTGGAGGAGTTGCCAACCTTGATGGAGGTACCGAGGCCTGCTCTCTCCGAAGAACATTCAGATGTTGATCAGCCAACAAAGACCGACAAATTCGATTTTGGTGATACCAGTATATTAGTTCCAGATAAGGTGTATGACGCAAAGCCTGCTGTTGATGATCCTGTAATCGAATCTCCCAAAGTAGAGAAGCAGCCTCAGAGCAAATTTGACTATGGAGAAACACAGGTCCTTGTACCTGATGAAGTATATGATGCAAAAAAGCCAGAATCCGCAAAGGAGGGACTTGAGGAAACCAATGATGCTCCGGAAAACAAAGCCAACAAATTTGATTTTGGAGACACCGAGGTCATGATCCCGGATGAGGTCTTCGATGCTAAAGCGCCAGTAGAGGAAGCAAAGCCTTCTGAACCTATCGCTCAACCAGACCGCAGCCCGACTCCTCCCCCGGCTACTGTGGCCAAGACGGAGAATCTTTTTGAGCCACAATTCCAAATGGAATTCAATGCTAAAAAACTGATCAATGATCACGAATCGCAACAGCTATTTTCAAAAGAAGACAAGCCGATGTATCCCGCCGATGTCTACCGGCAACGAATCGACATGATCCCCTCAAGCATAGAATTGCGATATGATGAAAATGTTAAGCGCTATATCAACAAATACGTCTATTCCAATCGTAAGCAACTGGAGAAGATTCTCGGCAGAAGAGATGCCTACTTCCCTCTGATCGAAAGTGCTTTTATCAAGCATGGCGTCCCAACCGAGTTGAAGTACCTGGCGGTCATCGAATCAGGGCTAAACCCCAGATTGAACTCAAGCAATTTAGGAACCAGCGGCCTCTGGCAGCTGTCTGTCGAAAATGCCCGGCGATTTGGTCTTGATCTCAACTCTTTCATAGATGAACGTATGGATCCCTTCCTATCCACCGATGCCATGGCTCGATACCTCAAGTTCCTTCACCAAAGCTTTAATGATTGGCGACTCGTCATATTAGCCTATGGTTCAGGTCAGGGAGAACTGATCAAGGCCATGCAACGTGCCGAAGACCCAAAGGATGTTGATCGTCTGGCAGTAGATCTGCCCAATCGCGATTACCTTTCACTCTTTACTGCGGCCATGTATGCTATGCACTACTATCCGGAGCACAATCTAAAGCCCGGCAATCCGCCTTTCGGATACTATGGTACGGATACCATCGTAGTACGCAAGGAAACAGATCTCCGCGAAATCAGTCGCTTTGTGGGTATGCCATTGACCGAGGTCCAGTATCTCAATCCCGCGGTGATGGACAACATAATCCCAAAGTCGATTTCTGGCTATCCCATTCACTTACCTCTCGACAAAATCGCCCTTTTCGCACGCTCAAAGGATTCCATACAAGGAAATGTTGTCAACGATCCGAAGCCCAAAAAGAAATCGGAGAATAAGGTTACTGATATTAGTTACACTGTTCGAAATGGGGAGAAAATGGGGGCAATCGCAGACAAGTTTGGCTGCAAAATCGAAGACATAAAACGATGGAACAAACTGCAGAGCGAAATGGTGATCGAAGGAGAAATTCTCAAAGTTTTCGTGCCGCTGAACGATTTTGAACATTATTACAATATCTCTAAGCAATAATTAATTTTTTGGAGCCCAGCGGATGATGCCCTTTCAGCGGTCGTCCTGCTATCCGTTGCAATGCTGGCACTATCCAGCGGCTTCGCTGCTCCGCTGGGATCTGTCTCTCCGGCTGCGCTACGAGCCAGCCCCAGCGCAGCGACTCAGCCGCTGTATAGCACCAGCATTTCCACTTCTATCAGGGCTAGTCTTCACCGCTCGGACTCCCGACGAGTTCCTTTAAGCACACACTTATGCCTATATTGGGAGCACTTACTTTTTTGCTGTTGACAGTCGCTCGAATTACCAGTATTTTGTCTCCATTAATCCACGAATAACTTCTTAGATGCGCATCTTGTTTGTTGCTCTGTTTATTGTACTCTTCTCCATTGTTGCCTGTGATTTTGGTACTGTCACCAAGTCATCGTCCATGCTACCCATGTCGAGTAGTGACGTCGATGAGATCATGTTGGTCATGGATGATTCCGATTTTGAGCAGGGTCCAATCCGTGAGTTTCTACTAAGCTCAATTCTGGAGGATTTTCCGATGCTACCACAATCAGAACCCAGATTTAATCTTCATCAAGTTCCTCCCGTAGATTTGATGCCCTTATTGAGACAGGCCTCTACCCTACTGTATATCGCGAATTTGGAAAAAGAAGGCGGGACGGCAGCAGTAGTAAAGAAGGAAATTGCGAAAGCGGGGTTAGGCGGTCAAGATCTGCCTTTCTTTGTTCGACAAAACGTGTGGTCCAAACCACAAAACGTCATTTACTTCTATGGGGAAAACGAGGAAGACCTTCTAGCTAAATTGAAAAAGCATCGGGACAAACTGTTAACCGCAATCTATGAACTGGAAGATGAAAAAGCCAGAAACAATGCCTACGTCAGCGGCATCAATGAAGGATACGGTAGCGAGGTTACAGCAAAATTTGACATTAAGCTCGATATACCCTCTTCTTTCAGAAAGGTTGGCTTACCGGAAGATGCAACTTTGTATTGGTTCCGCGAAGACCTTAACGAAAAGATCTCCAATCTGATGATTAGTGCAGTACCTTACGAAAAGCTGGAAACCAGGGACTTGAGCAAGCTCTCAGACCAGCTACATGAAAAGTTTGGGGCCGTAGTGCGCTCTGATATAGAAGGCTCAAGAATGAGCAAGGATACTGTACACTACGAACCCAACAACCTGCCCTTGAAGATCAGTGGGCTGGAAGCAAATCTCTCCCGAGGTATTTGGATCATGACAAACGAATACATGGGAGGTCCCTACATCAATACCGTAATTGACCAACCTTCAAAAAATCGAGTGGTTTTTCTAGAGGCATTTGTGTACGCGCCAAGGGATAAAAAGCGTAAGCTCATGCGTCGCTTGGAGCAAATGATCCTGGGTGTAGAACTTTGATGCTTGAACTTGTCACCATCCAAGTCTATGTATTGATCATCAAAGGCATAACCAGCATCACCAATTCTCCGCTTGTATTTTCGTCCGAAGTTGGTACGACAAGACATGCCCGGCTTGGATGTGAAAGCTTGAGTTGTACTTGAGTGGTCCCTACAGAGTTTAAGAGTTCCAGAAGGTATCGGGCATTGAATGCTATTTGCATGTTCTCGCCTTCATATTCACATGACATTGTCTCATGTGCCTCATTGGAAAAGTCAAGATCCTGAGCTGACAGTCTGAGCGTGTCTCCTTGTATATCCAATATCACCTGATAGGTGCTTTTGCTAGAGAAGATGGAGATTCGCTTAATTGCGTTTTGAAAGTCCTCCTGGTCTACCGTCAATAGGTGAGGATTGTTTGCCGGTATCACTGTATTGTAATCTGGATAAGTGCCGACAATCAGGCGGGAATCTAACTTGATGCCTTCGAAGGAAAAGAATACGTTTTTCTCATTCCATCCGATGCTAATCTCGGTTTCACTCCCGTTTTGTGCATTTGCGAGCGCATTCTTGAGCAAATTCATTGCTTTCTTAGGTACAATAAAGCTACGGTTTGCATGTCCAGTGTTAATTCCCTCACTATACTTGACCAACTTATGGGCATCAGTAGCGACAAAAGTGATTTTGGATTCTTCCAAATCAAAGAAGATCCCTGTCATTTGCGGCCTAAGCTCATCATTACTAGCGGCGAAAAGCGTCTTGTTTATCGCGGTAGTCATTACGTCAAGACTTAGGTTGATGCTATCTGAGCCTTCAGTGCTTTGTCTGGTAGGAAACTCATCTGCGCTTTCAGCAGCCATCTTGTACACACCGTTTTGGGTTTGAATAGTTACGGCCAGCGTATTCTCATCGATATCAACTGTGATAGGCTGTTCAGCCAGAATCTTGACTATGTCGATGAGTATTTTTGAGGGGATAGCCACTCGTCCTTCTCGCTCTGCATTGACCTCTATGCTAGAGCTAATAGAGGTTTCAAGATCTGAAGCGGATACGGTCAATTGCGATCCAGACAGTTCAAAGAGAAAATCCTGCAAAATTGGGATTACCGTGTTATTGCTGATAACCCCGCTTACGATTTGAAGTTGTTTAATAAGTGTAGAAGTAGAAACAGTGAATTTCATAGGTACGTGTAATTTGACTGCAAGTTAGCTAGCCAGAACCATTATTGTACCAACTATTCAAGCTTTATTTCATACTCCGTATCCCAGTTGGGTTTGACCACTATGCCCCTAAAGAACCTAATGCCTTCAGGCTGTTTAGCTTGCAGTAGATTACCCGTATCCCATTCCTGATTTTCATTATCATCCTGCACTACTCTGAACTCATATGTATCGGGCTCCAATCGAGGAAATTGGAGAATTGTGTCTGCAAGAATTCCCTGGAATTTAAGTCTTGCCTTGGCATCAAAGAGCTGATAGAACTGTGGAATTGAATCAGGATATTGACCAAGTAAAAGGATGAGATTGCCATAGCTATCCAGGGATCGACTTTTTACCGAAAATGATAGCGTATCATTCTCATTCCCTAAATAATCTGTAATTGCACCTGGATAAAGTATAACACTGTATACACTATCCGCTATCCATGAATGGTCAAGGGAAAATATCATGGGCTCTTCTTCCAGCAAATCCAGACTTAGAGCTAGGTTTGTACTATCTTTTTTGAGCTCGAATTTTTCAAAATCGAGCCTTGCTATCGGGTGATTGACTTTGAGTCGCAATGGTGCTTGATATGGTATTGAGTGCAATCCAGAGCCTTTCCTGGAGTTAGCTACGGATACAGACATCGACTTCTTCATTTCAGGATCTATCGTCTTCTTGAATTTGACTGTGTCTCCTACTACCTCTGTTGATTCCACTCGTATCTGCAGTTGAGATGGATAGCTGTCCTTATACCACAAGTTTATCGTATCTCCGTTCTCAGAATTAATAAACATTTGATTTTCAGCAGACAATACGGTGTCCAGGACGGTAGTTTTTAGCTCCCGCATAGGAGCACTGTAGATAATCTGACAATGACCATATTCTTCATGACTCTTAGATATCTGCTTTGGCTTCTCCATTCCCTCATTGAAAAGCTGTAGCTTGATATCGTGCAGACCTGTGGAATCATTGACCACCAACACCGAATCGAGAAAAGCCACAGATTCTGTTCCTTGATCAAAGAGATAATTATTGTTGTCATCCTTCAAAGCGTAAACTCTGTATGCGCCGGCTTTTATATGAGCCATACGGAAGTTTCCGGCTTTGTCAGTGCGGGAAAGGTATTTGGGTGTGTTTTTATACAAGATTGAGTCCTGTTCTTCTCCATCTATTTCATAAAGCCCAACATAGATGTTTTCGACTGCCATACCGTCTGCTGCTCCAGCAACTGATCCCATCACACTAAGAGAATCTATCTCCGGGCCCGTCGAGAAAACATATTTAAGTCCAACTGCCGGATTAGATTCGTTGACGTCTACTATTCCAGATCCGAAATCTACGGTGTAAGTCACGTCATCCTTGAGGTCTTCTTGAAACTCCAGAATCACAGACTTTCCCTTCAGTCGTACGCTCGGCTTTTTGAGGGTAAAGGGGCTCACAAAGAGTTCATTCTCGATATCCTTTAGCTGTACATACTCATCAAACTCAATTCGTATTTCCTTCCCTTGAAAGTTTGTGCTTCCATCCTGCGGCACAGATCCGCGAACAGCTGGAGGTGTGACATCTTTATCACCACCAGTGGGTCGCACCTGTTTAGCACAAGCCATGCAAATCATGATGCTTAACAATAGCAGAAGATATGTGTGTATTGGTCGCTGCATCATCTCCCCAGGTGTACCATGAGTACAGATACGTCAGCAGGAGAGACTCCACTGATACGGCTCGCCTGTCCCAATGTCTTTGGCTTTATCTTTCTCAACTTCTCCTTTGCCTCAGCAGACAATGACACAAGTCTGTCATAATCAAATTCGCCGTTTAGCTTGATGTTCTCCAAGCGCTTCATTTGCTCCGCATTCTCTCTTTCCTTGGCCAAGTAGGAAGCGTATTTTGCCGTGATCTGGGCTTGTTCTATAGCCTTAGTGGAAAAGCTTTCAAACATGCTTCCAATGCGCTCCACAGCGAGTAAATCACTCATTTGCATTTCAGGTCGCAGCAGCAGGTTGATCAACTTGAATTTGTGCGGTATTTCCGGTGTTCCTTTCTCTGCTAAAGTACTGTTGATCTCCTCCGGCAGAATGCTTTCTTTGTCTAGCAGTTTTCTAATGGATTTTATGTCCTCCTCTTGTTTTTCCACCGCGGCGACTCTATCGTCTCCTGCCAATCCCATGGCTCCAGACAATTTTGTCAAACGGAGGTCTGCATTATCTTGCCGCAGCAGTAGTCTATATTCCGCTCTGGAAGTAAACATACGATATGGCTCCTCCGTCCCCTTGTTAATAAGATCGTCGATTAGAACGCCTATATAGGCGTCAGAACGAGATAGGATCAGTGCATTCTCATCTTGTACTCTTCGGTGCGCATTGATTCCTGCCATTAGTCCCTGGCAGGCTGCCTCCTCGTAACCAGTGGTACCATTAATTTGCCCGGCAAAGAAGAGGTTCTTGACCAGCTTTGTTTCCAAGCTCAAATCCAATTGTGTTGGAGGAAAGTAGTCATATTCTATGGCATAGCCCGGTCTAAACATCCGAACATTCTCAAATCCCGGTATCAATTTCATCGCTTGATACTGTACTTCCTCCGGCAAAGAAGTAGAAAAGCCATTTACATAGATCTCCACTGTATCCCATCCCTCAGGCTCCACAAATATTTGATGTCGATCTCTCTGCGCAAAGCGATCAATTTTGTCTTCAATCGAAGGACAGTACCTTGGTCCCAGCCCTCTAATCCTTCCGTTAAACATAGGTGAGCGATCAAAGCCGGTCTTTAGCATTTCGTGTACCTCAGGGTTGGTGTAAGTAATGTGACATGCTCGTTGATCTTCTGGGAGATTAGTATCCTTATAGGAGAAGCGACCTTTGGGTTCATCTCCTGGCTGTTCCTCCATCAAATTGTAGTCAAGTGAGCGCCCATCTACCCTAGGAGGAGTACCGGTCTTCATTCGGCCTGAGTCAAAGCCAAGGGCCAATAATTGTTCTGTCAGGCCGGTAGCAGCCTTCTCTCCTGCCCTACCTCCACCAAACTGCTTTTCTCCAATATGGATAAGTCCATTCAAGAAGGTTCCATTTGTCAATACTACTGTTTTCGATCTCAGAGTCATTCCAAGACCTGTGGTGACCCCTTTTACGACATTTCCTTCGACATATAGGCCAGTCACCATTTCTTGCCAAAAATGTACATTTGGAGTCTGCTCGAGCATCTGTCTCCACTTGTATGCGAAAACCATACGATCATTCTGCGTTCTAGGACTCCACATAGCGGGACCCTTTGAGCGATTCAGCATTCTAAACTGAATCATACTTTCATCCGAGACAATCCCAGAATATCCTCCCATAGCATCCACCTCACGTACAATCTGTCCTTTGGCCACTCCTCCCATGGCCGGATTGCAGGACATTTGACCAATGGTCTGTAGATTCATTGTCACGAGCAACACGGTAGAACCCAGATTGGCTGCAGCTGCAGCTGCTTCGCAACCAGCGTGCCCAGCCCCTACCACAATAACATCATATTCCTTAAACATCATTCACCTCTTTTAATGCATGCAAAGCTAGCTAAAATTGCCGTGACAAATACTCATTAAGCCGCTCACAACACCGGTATTTTTGGCCAATAACAGTCCCCTCCATAAGAACCATAACGAGCATTTACGAAGCATGTTTCACGTGGAACAGATTAAGCCCGCAAACACCAACAAGAGAGCTAACAGGCCAGGTTTACAAACTTTACCCCCAAGAGTTTTACAAACAACCCAAACCAAGAGATCCACTTATCGAAGCTTTGAACATAGGAATCCCTCCAAGCAACAGACCGATGTTTCACGTGAAACACCCAATCAATACCATCA
>JAHDDV010000015.1:20095-35720 GCA_020629205.1 Chitinophagales bacterium
AAATCAAATAACCTGAGTTCCACGTGAAACATCGACCAAAATTACATCAATCAAAACCATGAATAGCCTGTGACAAACCATGACAACCAAAGCACCGATATCCAGTTCGCCACTTTCGAAGCAGACAAAACGCAATTCAACAGCAATTCTCAGAAGATACAAAGGCAATTTCCTGAAACAAACCCAATACAACAGCCCAGAGTTCCACGTGAAACATTGAAAAAGACTTTGGTTTGCTTTTACATTTGGTTGCTTTCTTCAGCAATGTTCCAACAAGTCAAAGAGCGCAAATCAAGAAAAAAAACATCCATTCACTGAGTCTAACCAATTAACCCACCAGAACGATGTTCCACGTGAAACACAAAACAAATATTGCGGGAGAGAAGAACAATACCGGTGTGTAAACCATAACAACAACAATGACAAGCCAAATACATACCCTAAGAGAAACCCCGATCAATTGCCTGACCAAGCCCTATTCCCCTACCAAAGCAATGTTCCACGTGAAACACCTAAAAACACACAACCACAAGAAATACCAAGAAGACTAGAGTAAACGCATGGTAAACCCGACACAACAACCAGAACCACGACCACTATGAAGAGGGCAAAGAACCAAGTCAAAAATATAGCAACAACATCATCTTAATAAGTCTTGTTTCAAGCTCAACCTATAGACACACCAGCCAGACTTAGTACGAATTAAATCGCCTTACCGATTCATTAAAAGAGCGAATGAATTGGATCGACGTTCCATTTCCTGAGCGGAGCCGGAGGACTACTTCTAGAAAAGTGAGGATAAAGTGCTGCGGGTAAAGGGCCAAGGCCCACCACCACGCAACTCAGTGTCCGGAGCTGCCCATGAAGGACGCAGTATGCACAGACAGACACAAACAAGGCGTCAAGAGGGCATTTACTCAGTCCGTCGAAGGAACATGGTGTAATTCTCCAATCCAAGCTGAGAACTGCAACATCCCGAGCAGAGTTCCACGTGGAACATCAAAACCCAAGAAGTTGGCAACCGCGAACGAACACAATACAAAACTAGCCGCGGGCGCAGCGGAACGAAGTGCCTGGATAGCGTCGCGGAAGCCAGCCAATAGTAGCTCCGACGAAGGAGGAGATGCTAGTGGCTGTGCTGAAGCAGCTAGCCAGGTGCTGAGTATTAGCGAAGCACGGGTACCATGTTAGCGCGATGCAATACTGTTCAGCTCCAAAAAAAAGAAACCATCCAACTCAAAACAGCAATCTCCCAAAGAAGGATTCTCAGGAACAAATTGACCTGCAGCCGAGGCACAAAGCCACAAACAAACTATCTTGCATTAAAAATACAGCATGAAAACCGCTCTCTTCTTTGGCTCATTTAACCCCATTCACATTGGGCACCTCATCATCGCCGATACTGTGGCTATGCGACCAGATATCAAAGAAGTATGGTTTGTCATTAGCCCACAAAATCCCTTCAAAGAGAAAAAGGAGCTACTCCACCAATCCACCAGAAAGGAACTGCTAGATCTTTGTATAGCACACAAGCAAAAGTTAAAAACGAGCGACATAGAATTCATGCTACCTCAGCCCTCCTATACCATAGATACACTAGAGGTCTTACAAAAAAAGTATCGCAGACGAAAATTCATCATCATCATGGGTGAAGATAATCTCAAGTACTTTCACAAGTGGAAGGCCTACCAGAGCATCCTGCAAATTGCAGACCTGCTTGTCTACCCAAGGCCAGGGTACAAGACCAGAAGATTTAAGGAGCACCCAAAAGTCACTCGGATGGAAGTACCGCTACTAGGAATCTCATCTACCATGATCAGAAACAGAATAGACAAAAATCAAAGCATCGACTTTCTCTGCCCAGCAAGCGTGGTGAAAGCCATTAAAAGCAGAAAACTATACACTCAATAGTTATCAACATATCCACAGATTATCAACAATTCAAACAAGAAAGGAAATCACACCCACATCACAATCGAAATCCTGTCCTAGAACCGTTGAAAAGAAATGTGAATAACATGTGGACAAGCCTGTTAAACCACTGTGGGCCATTGTTGATTAAAACAGGTCTCTACTGGGCTGTGGAAAAAGGGGCGCTTATCCACAATAAGACCCAGTCAATCCCCAACTCAATCACAGCGGCCAAATACTAATAAGACTTGTTCACAAGTGGACTAAGTTTATCTACAAAATGTTGACAACATATCTGAAAGCGCAATAGGCACAATATATGCAGGTATAAACTTGTTAATAAAACGGGCATAATGTTGACAAAGGAGACAAAAAAATAGCAATAGAGCTTATCCACTTTTACACAGTCTTGATGATGAACAGTAATAGCACAGGGATAGATTTTTTCTTTAGAAAAAATTAGAGATATCAACACATAACATCAACTGTGACATAAAATGTGGATTTCGTCAAAAGCTTGAAAGAGACAAGTGATTTTTACTTTGCCGCTAGATTTAGGGAATTCAAGAAATTATTGGATTTAGGGAACACACATTACTTTCTTGCGCTTGTCTCTTTCACTTCTCCCCTCTTCAGACCCAGATTCGATAGGTCTGGATCCTCCCAAAACGCTCCTTGCACAATCTTAGAAAATTCTCCTCCAATGAAAATGATTTGGCTGGTGTAGAATATCCACAACAATAATCCAATCAGACTAGTACTGGTACCATAGATACCTAGATTACTATGCCCCAGGTATTGACCAATGATCCACTTTCCCAGCCCAAAGAGAAAGGCAGTAAAGATGCCGGCAGAAAGAGCAGATTTAAACTTTACCACCACATTAGGCAGGTACTTAAATATCCAAGTGAATAGCCCTGCTGTCATAATGAAGGTCCCTAATCTGTTTACTAAGAAGTAGGTATTGTTGATATCAAGTCCAAACTCGGACAATTGCTTGTACATGATGGTGAGAACGGCGTCATAGACAACAGACGCGACCAATAGAAATCCAATGATGATCAGCATCACCAGGCTCAACATACGAGCCTTGAAGAAGGCTAAGACACCAGATCTGGGCACTGCCTTGATCGCCCAAATCTTGTCCAATCCAAAAAGCAATTGCGAGAAGGCTGCAGTGGCTCCGAAAATGAAAGTCACGATCGTGACGATTGTCCGTCCTGGACTGTTGGGACTAAAGTGAATGTTGTCCACCCATCCCTTAATCATCGTCGCCGTCTCCTCACCGAAAACATCCAATAACTCCTGATACACCTTGTTGCCTGTATCTTCGGGAGAAACAAAATAGCCGCTGATCAACAAAACGATAAATAAGCCAGGAGCAATAGAGAACATCGCATAGTAGGCCAAGGCAGCACCTATAGTGAAGAGGTCATCCTTTATATAGGCATTAATAGTATCACGAAGAATGTAAAACCATCGCATTCAGTACGATTTTTGCAGAGAGGAATTGAGGGAGCGAATACTTATAAAATGTATTTTTGGTATCTGTAAGTGGTTGATCAGGAGTCTTTCCTTTGGAAGTTACACCCAATTGCTGCGAATACCTTACCAGAGAGGCTGGAAAAGTAAACAAAATTTCAACAAAACTTTCTGAAGCTTTATCCGAGTATCGTCCATACTGACTAAACAACACAAAAAGTGTTTTAGGTGTGGATATAAGAGTTGGGGAGTCAGCGCGATGTCCTAGCTCTTTTAAACGGGTAACCCAAAGAAAGCATGAAGAAATTTAGCAGTGTTTTCAGGTGTTACCCGTTTTTTATTCGCTAATTTGGACAAAAGTTTTGCCTTGAATCTGAACTCTGAATCGACTCAAACGCTGGAGAATGAGATAGCTGAGCTCTCAGCACAATCAAAGTTTGAACAAGCTCTGCTAAAGGCAGAGGAATTGCTGGCATTGTACCAAGCCAGTAAAGACCACAAAGGATATATTACTGTGCTCAATCGAATGATTCGACACAACATCTTCCTCTCGAGATTTCCAGCCGCTCACGAACTGGTAGACAGGGGGATGCAAATTGCTGTAGCCAACTTTGGTAAGGAGCAAGAGCAGACGTTGGATGTAATCGACAACAAAGCCTATATCCTTTTGCTCGAAGGCAAATACAGGCAGTCGCTTAGCCTTTACGAAAAGAACCTGGAAATCAGGAAGAATCAACACCCAGAGGAGAGCCGGGAAGTTGCCAAGAGCCTTACCCATTTAGGGCGCTATCATCTCATCACTGGAAATTTTGCTACGCAGTTTCACTACTGTACGAAGGCTCTCGGAATTCTCGAAAAACAGCCTGAGGGCGTAGAGCACGACATCGCCAGAATCTACAACAACCTCGGTATCTACTACTACAACCTGGGAAAGTATCAGGAGTCGATCAAGTCATACAATAAAAGTAAAGAGAACTGGGAAAAATCAGCATACGATAGTGAGTATTGGGTCACCTTCTACTACAGTAATGTTGGCCTCTGTCTGCAAACCATGGGGGATCTGGATGAAGCACTCTCCTATCACAGGCATGCCTTGACGATGCGCAAAAACCTGTTTGGTCATTCGCATAGAGATGTTTCCGCCTCACATACAAATATCGGACTCATCTTATTTGGTATGGACAAGGAGGATGAAGCATTGGAGAGCTTTCTCACTGCTCTTGAAATTGCGCTCGAAGTATATGGGGAAATGCATACCACCACTGCCCGCTACTACTATAATGTAGCCACGGCATACTATGAGCTTTCAGAATTTGAACTCGCCAGAACTTATTATGAGAAGTCTATTCATGTCGGTGAAAATCTGCACCCTGTCAATCGACTAGACCAGGCCTTCAAACTGGCAGGTATGGCAAAAGTGCACACTGAGTTGCAAGATTTCGATGCTGCGGAGAATCTGCTGCGAAATGCCTTGGAAAGAGTCAATAAATCACAACATAGCGTAACATCTACAATCTACTGGCAATGGGGCAAACTGCTCAACAAACAAGCTAGAAACGAAGAGGCAATTGGCAAAATTCAACAGGCCATCACGCAGATCCTTCCTGATTATGAAGGAGCCGCTTACTATGAAAATCCCAAGATTCGTGACTTTGGATTTCCACAAGATTTGATACTGATTCTTCGTCTGAAGGGCAAGATCTTGTTTGAACTCTTTCAGGATACAGGGGAAACCGAAAGGCTTGATGCAGCTTTTCAAACCTACAAGCTTGCCGTACAATTGATCGATCAACTGCGTAAGGGACAAAAGTCGACTCGCTCCCGATATTTTCTGGCAAAGATTGCAGACCCAATGTATGAGGAATGTCTTGAGATTGCCCATGAAATCTATACGAAAGAGCCCAAATCAGAACATATCATTGACACCTTCAAGCTAGCAGAGCGAGGCAAGTCCATGAATTTGCTATTGATGATCAATGAAACGCAGGCCAAGATTACTTCCAGCATTCCAACTAGTCTGCTAAACAAAGAATCAGAACTTTCCGACGATCTGCACTTTCTGGAAAAGAAGATTCAGGAAGAGAAAGCCAAAGGAGAGGAAGCCAACCTGCAGACCCTCGAAAGCAACGAGAAAGAGTTCTTTCAAACGAAATTGTCATACGACAAACTGATCAAAGATTTCGAACGGGATTTTCCAGAATACTACGATCTAAAATACAATCTCGAAGAGCTCAACACGCAGGAATTGCAAGGCATGATGGACCACCAAACCTGCCTCATTGAGTACTTCGTAGGCCAAAGGAATATCTTTGTCTTTTTGGTCTCCAAGACCTTCATGCGCTACCGAATGATACCGCTTCCTTCAGATCTGGCACAGCATCAAGCCAAGTTAAGGGAGTCTATCGACCTCTTAGAGCTTGACGATTTTCGACAAAGTGCGCATCAACTATATCGCTATCTTATTGAGCCGATCTTGATAGATATCAATGGCAAAACAAAGCTCATTTTCATCTGTGATGATGTCATTAACTTCATTCCTTTCGATGCATTATTGATGACAAAGGATGAAGATCTTCGCTCTTTCAATGAACAGGATTACCTCATCAAGAAATACACAGTCTCCTATCACTATTCTGCGCATCTCTACCTCAATACCTTACGCAAGCAAGCCAAATCCAACAAGCAGGAAAAGAACTTTCTCGGCATCGCTCCCGTGCGTTTTGGTAAGCAAGAAGAGCAGGAATTAGTCATGGAGAGCACCACCCTCACAGGCTATGAGACCAAAGTACTGCGTGTCGATGAAGCGGCCAGGGACGAACAGACACTCAATACCTTACCCAATACCGTTGCCGAAGTTCGCCGTGTTTACGATCTCTTTGAAGAGAAGCACCTCGATGCCACAGCATTCCTATACGGTTCTGCTTCCAAAACCAATTTGATCAAATATGCCAAGCGCTACAGGTACATTCTCATTGCAACTCACGGTTTTGGTGACGAGCGTGACCTCAAACTATCCGGCATTTATCTGGCCAAAGGAAAGACCAGAGAGCACGATGATAATCGCCTGTACATCTCAGATGCCTACCGTCTGGCCCTGGACGCAAATTTGGTTGTGCTTAGTAGTTGCTCGAGCGGGATCGGTGAACTCTTAGTGGGTGAAGGAATGATCGCCATTAATCGTGGCTTTCTCTATTCTGGCGCTGCCAATATCATCTTCTCTCTTTTCGATATTCCCGACAATTCTACGAGTGAGCTAGTGCAGCAATTGTTTGAGCGAATTTTGGAAGGAAGCGATTATGCCAGCTCCCTTCGTCATGCGAAACTCAAAATCCTCCAACGTCCAGAAATGAGTGTACAGGACTGGGCGGGCTTTGCCTTGATTGGCAGCTAAAATTCCAGCGCTTTTCAACAGTGATGATTTAGCGGCCCAAACACAGTCCCGATATTTTTCTCTTCCATATTATTATTTGGAGCGGCAGCAGATCCAGACGCGGTCTCCACTACACGTGCTCCGCTAATACTCAGCACTCTGCTAGCTGTTGCAGCACAGCCACCAGCGTCTCCTCCTATCGTCGGAGCCACTATTGGCTGGCTTCCACGACGCTATCATAGCACTTCGTTCCGCTGCGCCCGCGGCTAGTTTTCACCGTCAATTTATCGCGCTGCCATTTCTTTTTGTGTCAATTCAACCGTTATGCAAGTGCCTGAAAACAAGAAAAGCCCTTGGAATACTCCAAGGGCTTTCAAATCCTGATTCTTGATTACTTGAATGGGCTGATCCTGCAGCCACCAGTACTTACTGCACTAAGCTTCGGCACTTGGTTTGGGATTGTAAACATAAAATTTTCCCAGTATCGGCTTTCCTCCCTTAAGGGCAGCTTTCCAGTAGTACAATCCACTGGGAAACTTGTCATAGGGGTTGAACTGCAAACTGTAGGAGGCATCATTCGGGTCCAGAGTCGTTTTCAGAACACGCTCCTGATGATTCTCAACAATCAGAGTAACCGGTTTGTCGCTTTCAGTTGCAAACTTAAAATTGACTTGATTGGTGTACAATTTCTCTGCACCTGGCGAATCCACCTTGATTACAGGGGTGTACACATTTCTGTAAGTTACTTGCTCTTCTAGCAATCGCTCATATACCGGTATGGTGGCAGCCTCTTCTTTTAGTTGTTCTAGAATGCTATCCAAAGAATCCATATTGTCGGATATCAATACCTGGCTATGCAGCTTACCGAAGAAGGGATGATCACTCATTTGACTGTAGTCCTCTCCTTCCAACAATGATTCAAGTTGCAAGATCTCTGCGCTGCAGCTCAAGCACTCTAATGCATGTTGGTATATCTCTTCTGGTAGGCGATCAATTAGGTTCAGCTTAATAGCATCCACGTAAAGCGAGACACTGCTAGCATTTAGATGCCCAGCCTCGTTTAGTCGATTTTTCTTATTCACTTTCATAAGCCTTAAATTCAAATTCCCTCAAGCAATGCGGTCAAGAATCAGTGGTTAAATATACTTTTTGGGACACTGTCACTTAACAAGACGATCATGCTGATCTAGTTCCGACACATTTTTGTCATTTTTTTTCATAATACTCAATCATCACAATACTAAGCCATTCATCTGCCATCTTACTTACTTGTCTATCAGCTAGTTTGGCCAGTATGAACTCCTCTTTTTCCGTCATTTTTTTGACCACAGGGACCTTGGTGTCAGTCAAAAAATGCAGAAATAGCAGCTTTACCACGATCTTATTGCGTTGTCGAACAAACCATTTCCACAAATTCCCTGAAGAAGTGATCTTGTTTTCAAAGGTATTGATGAAACCATTCAGTAGCTCCCAGGTGACGCTTTCCTTACGGTCAGCATCTGCATGACCAAACAAATTTAACAATTCAAGCTCGACCTCTTCCTCAAAACCAAAAGGAGCCACATCTTCAGGACCAAGCTGTAAATGGTAGTGAATTTTGATACAAAGCTCCAGTTTCAACTGGTCATTCTCTTTCAGCAATCTCAAAAGCCTTCTATACAACTTACAAAGTTTCTCTAGCTCTAGTTTGTTAGAAACCGTCGAAAATAAGGAATGACCGTCCGCTTTGTCGTGTTTGATCTCCGCTCGGTCAAGTTTAGCTTTTCCTGTATGTCGGGATTTGACAGCATCTTTGATCAAATTGTCAATCACCCGGTATATGAAAGTGCTGAAAAGGGAGTCTCCCTTAAAGCCTTCCAGCTGTCCCTGCCGCAATTTATTCAGTAATCTTTCCCTTACGGTCTGGGCAACGTCTTCAGCATCGCTGATATTGAGCACTTTGTTGTGAACATATCTCTGTATGTGATAAGACAGATTGCCTGTATATTTGATAATAATCTCAGGATCCTTTCGGGCCAGTAGCAGCCGATCCTCAAAATAGCTGCAGACTGTTTGGGTGGCTTTGACGAGTAAAGTCTTCACAAAGACATCTGTTCCCTCCCTACGATAGAGATATAGCATCTGATTGGGAAGTCGGTTCTCGATCTCGATTCTGACCGCCTCGTAGTCGGATTCCATGAAGATTCCATGGTCTATATGCTGTTGGATTACCCTATCGATCAAGTGCTCATACTTGGAAATGAGACTTCCTGCATCCTGTAGCAATAAATCTATGTCTTCAGTCTGGGTCACGCTAGCTCGATTGTTCTATTATTAATGAGACGATTACAAAGATAGATAAGGAAAAAAAGAGAAATGCAAGGCAGAAATCATGCTCAATCCTCCTAAATCCCTCTATTCCGTATCGCAATATAGAATAAAGTCAGCTTAAAGCCTTGTCCCTAATCCACTTTAGTACATGCTGGAAGTGGTCTTTCTCAGCATCCCTGTGGGTCATAATGTTAATATGGTCGTAGTTGTGCAGGAAGCCATTCTCGCGGGAAAGGTAGAGAAATTGGTCTTGAGTCCCATTTGCTTGCTTCATAAATCTCAATACATCATCAGGATGGCCCAATACTTTATCAGCAGCACCTGTCATATACAAGGTCGGAGGATTCTCGACACGCATGCTAGCTGCTCCATAATCAAATCCATCTTTAGGATCTAGCCACTCTTTTGCATCGATCCACATTGTCGTATCTCTGTGAAAGCCTGCACTTTCATCAGCACTTCCGAAGAAGCTGGGATGATGAGGCAAATAGCCTTTCCATTTTACCAATGCACCGAAGAATATTCGCCAAAAGAGATCGATCTGCAGGAATTTTCCAAAGTTTTTTACCCAGATGTTACGCTTGCTGCTGAAGAAAACCATCGATTCAGGACGTAGCTCGGGAAAACGCAGCACACTGGCCAACTGCAAAACACCACCCCAGCTATGTGCCATCCAATGCTTGGGTAGTGCTCCTTTGATCCGCCGGATTTGTTTGGCGGCCAAGGGGATATCCTCAGTGATAGCCTCGTTTAATCCGAAGTCATCCTTGGCACTGACCTTTGGTCGGCTTTCTCCCCTACCACGCAAGTCCAGCGCAAAGACATCGTACCCGCATCGAGCCAGGAACGGAGCCAAACCCTTGTCCGATTTTGAATAGAAGATCTTGCTGTCTTCCATGCTTCCGTGTACCAGCAGTACACCTTCTCCCTCTGCATCACAGTAAAAACGCCGCATGTGCAGCCGATGGTGATCGATTTTCACAAAAACGGATTCTTTGTGCAAGGCTTTGTCCTTTTCAGTCCTCTGCATAGGGTGAAGATACAATAGCTGTCTGCAGGTCGCTCCATTTTCGAATAATATTGTTACTTATGTAGGACAAAAAGCATCGCCTGTGTTTGAAGAAAATTTTGAGCGAAAAACGATTATTTCCAAGAAGAAGAATCTGTACAAGATCAGCCCGGACTTCAGGGGCTACTTGCGCAAGTATGCCCGTGAAGTGGAAATCCCGGTACAATATGATGATTTGACCTACTACAGTTCTTCGGTCCCACTGTTGGACAAGAACGGTGTAGACACACTTTGGGAAACAGTCTACTATTCTCAGCAAGACATGAAGGAGCTCTATCCAAGTCTCACAATGGTCTATGCCCTGCTTAAAGCTGAGGGAAACATCAAGGTGATGGAGCACCTTCGTGTTGACCGCGTTGATTATTGCACTTTTGGAAATTCGCGGCCTTTCCGAGTAAGAATTATCAACAACTTCAACGACAATTACGACTACTTCTATGTAAAGACAGCAGACGCTTCTCGACTCTATGGGCTAGAGCTGGAGCATATTCTCTCCCCCAACCGGATCAATTATCTGGAATACAAAGACTCTTTGATTGAAGAACATATTGCAGGTATTCCGGGCGATGTATTTTTGAAGCGGCATCTGGAGCAAGAAGAGTGCAATCCAACCAGGATTGCAAAGGAGTTTGTCAAATTCAATGAGCGTTGTTTTGTCCATCTATTAGGAGACATGCGTGCTTACAATTTTGTGATTGATATGACTCCTGACTTTGATGATATGCAGTATCGAATAAGAGCTATCGATTTTGATCAGCAATGTTACGAAGGCCATCGCCGAATCTACTTACCTCAGTACTTTAAAGAAAACTTCCCTTATGTGGAACTCTGTATGAAGTACATGACTCCAGAAACGGTCGAACAATACAAGAGTGAAGAACGAGCAAAAATAGCTAGCCGCGTTATGGTCTCCCGTTATCGTCTAAAAGATCTAATGGATATCATAGCAAAGGATCGAATCTCCACTGATGAGAAAGTGGATCAATTGAAAATGGAATTGTCAGAGCACTATAAAACAAAGGCATTTCACCTTTGTACGACCATGGGAGAGATTGTACGTACCAGCCTAAAAGTTGCCGTAGGATCAAATAATCGGAATAGCCATTAGTGTCCAGGACGGTGGCAGGATTACTTGTTTTCCATATGCTGCCAACCTTGGGCAAGCAGATCGTAGGAGTTGCCGCTCTTGGTATAAAGTTTCATGCCATCGGCGGCAGCACCGATAGTGCCAATGACGGATAGATCACTCATGATCTGATCCAGTTTGGAACGATCGTCTTTGCTGATAGTAAACAGCAGTTCATAATCCTCACCTCCATTCAGGGCGCAGGTCATTGGATCAAGATTGAAAGTGAGTGCCGCTTCATAAGCTTCGCGAGAAACCGGAATATTTTCTTCATACAATTGTACACCTGTTTTAGAGCGATTGCAGATATGCATAATATCGGATGACAGGCCATCTGAAACATCAATCATTGAGGTCGGTAGAATATTGTAATTGTCTAGATGCTTCACGATGTCACGTCTGGCTTCAGGCTTTAATTGTCGGCCTAGAACATAGGCATGGTCCTCCAGCTCCGGTTGTACTTTTGGACTTTCAAGGTAGATTTGTTTTTCTCTTTCCAGAAACTGTAAGCCACAATAAGCAGCTCCAAGATCACCGGATACACAAACCAGATCGCCCTCTCTAGCCGTATGCCGATATACGATTCGCTCTTTGATTACTTTGCCGATGGCGGTGACGCTTAGCATCAAGCCTTGCTTTGAAGAACTAGTATCGCCTCCAATCAAATCCACTTCATAGGTCTTGCAAGCCAGCTCCACTCCTTTGTAAATTTCTTCCAATGCCTCAACAGAAAAACGATTTGAAACACCGAAAGAAAACAGAATTTGCTCAGGCGTACCGTTCATGGCATAAATGTCAGAGAGGTTTACCACAACCGATTTGTATCCTAAGTGTTTTAATGGACAGTACATCAAGTCAAAGTGTATTCCCTCTAATAGTAGATCTGTAGACACAAGCTGGTAATGCTCACCAGGGCAGTCAATTACGGCTGCATCGTCTCCAATGCCAAACACTGTGCTACTGTTTTGCGGTAAGAAATTGGAGGTTAAGTGCTTGATAAGGCCAAACTCTCCCAAGCTGGAAATGTCAGTACGAGGGGTTTCGCTTTGACTCATTGTAAAAGAATTTAAGTTTCGGATGATTGTGCCTTGTGAGAAAAGGCTACATTCGGGCAATGTAGAGAAAGTATCTAAAGATACTCTAAATCACCAATAGTAAGATATTTATGTTAGGCAAATGGCGTGTAGGAAAAGTAGAGGACATCCAACAGGAATCCCCAAGCGTTCGCCGGTTTTTGATTCGTATACCTGAAGTAGAACGCGTTGATTTTCAGCCAGGTCAGTTCGTGACTTTCGATTTACCGATACACGAAAAGCGACTAAAACGATGGCGCAGTTACAGCATCGCTTCTGCGCCTAATACAAATTTACTGGAGTTTGCGATTGTACGTTTACCACATGGACTTGGGACAACATATCTCTTTGAGAAGCTAGCTGTGGGCGATGAGTTGAAGATTCGTGACCCTCAGGGGGTATTTACCTTGCCGAGAGCATTAGGCCCGGAGCGAGAGTTGTGCTTCATTTGTACTGGCACCGGCGTTGCCCCATTCCGATCTATGCTTTTGCACTTGAAGAAGCAAGCAGGTCCACAGCCGAAGGTTAACCTCATTTTTGGCTCTAGAACTGAGCAAGACCTCTTGTACCGCAAACAATTAACAGACTTATGCACATCTGTGGATAACTGGGACTATCATATTGCACTTTCAAGGGAAGACAAACCGGGTACGTATCACGGCTATGTGCATCCTATCTATGAACAATTGTATGAAGACGGTAGAGATACTCTTTTCTATCTTTGTGGATGGACAGATATGATAGATGAAGCCAGAGAGCGACTTGAGGCACTAGGTTACGAGAAAAGTCAGGTGATCTACGAAATTTATGGCTGAGCCACTAGCCGATCGGACATAGCAACTCAGCTTAGTTTTGTGTCATATTGCTCCAAGGTCTGGCAGTTTTAGCTAATGCCAAAGACCTTATTGCTAAATTGTGCGTTTAAATGTGAATAAGACCAACCATTGATGTTGCTGCGTTTTTTACTGTTCCTCTTCCTTTGTTCCCTAAGCCTCAGCTTGCAAGCCCAAGAGGATGGTCCAATCATTCAAATCAGTGGATTTGTTTATGCTCAGGATAGCACAGAAACAGTACCTTATGCACATGTCATCAACAAGACTAAGCGTCAAGGAACAGTAGCTAGTCTGGACGGCTTCTTCTCAGTCCTGGCAAAACCGGGAGACACGCTTTCCTTCTCCGCGATTGGTTATCAAAAGAAGTTGTTCGCAGCGCCGGATCAGGAAGATGACCGTATGTATCTTTTGATCTTCATGGATCGCGATACCATCATGCTACGGGAGACTGTGGTCTATCCATTCGACAAAAATACCTTTCGACATTACTTTCTGCGAAATGAAGTTCCTACTGTCATGGATACCATGCCGGTGGCCATTGAGGCTCTACCCAGTATTATACCTCCTCCCCCACTCAATGATGAGGGCAAGCCCATGGGGACCGGTATTGTTATGCGTGGCGTAGTATCCAAGCCTTTAGCTGCTATTATGGATTTTGTACATGAGCGTCGCAAGAAACCGAAGGTGGCGAAGACACTTCCATCCTGGGAGTAGCAGTAGTCTGTCAAGCTGCTTTTGTCGTAAGACAGTTTGGTGTTCCAGCAAGAGGCAGCAATCAATTTTGTACCTTAGGCAGATATCAAACACCTTAGGTCATGAAACTTACGGCAATATCGCTCAGCCTCTTGGCTTTCTTCGCCATTCTTTTCTCAGGTGGCTCTAAAGCACCACATCACGAACAAGTGAAAAATATTTTCCACGAAGCCCTAACGGACGGGCAGAGTTATGAGATGCTGGATTATCTCAGTAACTCAATTGGCGGTCGACTAAGTGGCTCACCACAAGCCGCCGCCGCAGTGGAATGGGCCAAGCAAACGCTGGAATCGCTCGATATAGATACGGTCTACCTTCAGGAATGCATGGTGCCCCATTGGGAGCGGGGAGAAAAAGAGAAGGCAAGAATCCTTTCCGATTGGATCGGACAGGAAGACGTGCAGGTTTGTGCCTTGGGTGGATCAGTCGGTACTGGTGACATGGGCATCACCGCAGGGTTGATTGAGGTCGCACACTATGAGGACATTGCCAAGCTGAGCCCTGCGGCTGTGAAAGGCAAGATTGTCTTTCTAAATCATCCCATGGATCAGGCTCATTACGATACCTTTCACGCTTATGGTGAGTGCACTGCCGGTCGATACAATGGTGCTCCAGAAGCTGCCAAAATGGGGGCCGTAGGTATCGTGATCAGATCCCTGGCCAGTGGACTAAATGATTATCCGCACACCGGTAGCATGGGTTATCAGGATGGAATAAAAAAGATTCCTGCGGCAGCCTTAAGTACTGCAGGAGCAGAATATCTAAGCGCATTGCTCAAGCATGATTCCGATACGCGTTTACATCTCCGCATGACTTGCCAGCAGCATCCTGATGCGCTCTCCTACAATGTGATCGGCGAGATTCGAGGTACAGAAAAGCCAGAAGAGATTGTCTTGGTTGGTGGTCATTTGGACTCCTGGGATCTGGCTGATGGTGCGCACGATGATGGTGCAGGAACCGTGCATGCCATAGAGACCCTTCGCTTGTTTAAGGATATGAACATCAAGCCCAAACGTACCGTGAGATGTGTGCTATTTATGAATGAGGAGAACGGCCAACGTGGTGCCAGGAAGTATGCTGCTGAGGCTAAGGCAAAAGGAGAAAATCACGTGGCTGCCATCGAGTCTGACAGAGGGGGATTCGCTCCCCGTGGCTGGAAGGTGGATGCAGAAGACAAAGCCGCCATTGCCGCCAACATTGATTTCATCGAGGAATGGCTCCCGGATTTCAAAGAGTACGGCGTGTATGATGTAGAGCAGGGTTTTAGCGGTGTAGATATCAAGCACCTCAAAGATCAGGGCACCATTTGCCTCGGCTTCTTCCCCGATCCTCAGCGTTATTTCGACTATCATCACGCTCCCAATGACACCTTCGACAAAGTAAACCAACGTGAGTTGGAATTGGGCGCAGGTACGGTGGCTTCTTTGGCTTATGTATTTGCAGAGTACGGCAAAGCTGGGCCTGTTGGCTCAAGGTAGATTTAGGATCAAGGTGCAAGGATCAAGGTTCAAGGTTCAAGGAGCAAGGTGCAAGGATCAAGGTGCAAGGATCAAGGTTCAAGGAGCAAGGTGCAAGGTGCAAAGATCAAGGTTCAAGGTTCAAGGTTCAAGGTGCGAGGTTCAAGGATCAAGGGTCAAAGTTCAATGTGCAAGGATGGATAATCAAGGATGTGGTGCAATGAGACCACCAATATCGCTT
>JAHDDV010000329.1 GCA_020629205.1 Chitinophagales bacterium
TTCGACCAATATATTTGTTAACCAAAAAGGTCAACCAAATTCAGTGTAAGACAACAATACACAATACACAATACACAATACACAATACACAATACACGAAACAATGAAACTCACATCCAAAGCCAGCCTCCAGATTCAAAAGCCAATAGAAGAAGTGTTTGAAGGAATCGTTAACCCGGAAATGATGACTAAGTACTTTATTTCAGAAAGCAGTGGTCGAATGGAATCCGGAAAAGACCTGATCTGGGCTTTCCCGGAATTTGAAGCCAGATTTCCGATCACAGAGGTAAAGATTGTGCCCAATCAATCCGTTTCCTGGGTCTGGGATCCTGAAACTGTAGTCAATATCGAATTGCAATCTCAAGCTGACAATAGCACTGTGTTGATTGTGACAGAAGGCGGCAAAGAAAACAATGAGCAAAACATTGATTGGCTTATTAGTAACGCTGGTGGCTGGGCCAATTTTCTTGCTTCGATGAAGGCTTATCTCGAGTATGGGGTGCAACTTCGCAAGGGTGCATATGACTTTATGAGGAATGAGAAGCCAGAATGATTAACCAACCCAACAGAAAACAAGCTAAATTCCGGGTAGAGAAGTAGCATGCGTAAGGGATCGCAACGGAACGAGCCGCCGGGGATAGCGTGTGAGGCGTGACGGATGGGGGCTGTGACGAAGGAGCAGACCACAGCCGGCACATAGCCGAACCGCTAGCACCAAGGTGAGTATTAGTGTAGAGCCCGGCCCGGAGTGAATGGAGCAGGAGCAGAGCGGATGCGTAATGAGCGTAGGGATACGCCCAGATTAGCGATCAAGAAAAGAGCACTAAAGCAGAAATTATGATCATACGACATGAAGGTAAAGAGCCAAAGATAGATGGGACGGCCTATATTGCACCAAACGCTACGATCTGCGGAGATGTGAGCATTGGCAAAGGAAGTAGGATAATGTTTGGAGCGCAGATCATCGCGGAATCGAATCCCATCAGTATCGGAGAGAATTGCATAGTATTGGAGAATGCAGTGATCAGGGCAGCGGGAGCGGGAAAATTGACTATAGGAAATAACTGTTTGATCGGACCAAATGCTCACCTAGCCAGTTGTGAGATTGCAGATGAAGTTTTCGTGGCTACAGGGGCCTCTATATTTCATGGTGCCAGGGTAGGAAGCGGGGCTGAGATCAGGATTAATGCGATTGTTCACCTAAAGACTCATTTTCCTGAGGGCGAAGTACTGCCGATCGGATGGATCGCCCTTGGAAATCCGGTCAGGATGTTTGCTCCTAAAGACCACAAAGAGATCTGGGAAATTCAGCAAAGCCTAAACTTTCCTGATCTGGTGTATGGTTTGGGAGAAAGAGATGATCTTCGAAACACAAATAAGGCTTTGTGTAAGACGATGTCAGAGCGACTGGGTACTCATAGGGATGATGAGATTGTGGAGGTCTGAGGCAAATAGTGCCGGACTTAACTTTCTGCACCATAAATGTAGCACTTTTTCTGTAGGTCCCAGGGTATGCATGCGACAGTGCAATGGTTTGTCGAATATGATTCGAATTTTATATTGTCTGCTTGTTCGTTCAGAAGTAGTTTCTTAGTTTCGAGCAAACAAAGCAGTATCTGGACAGATGAGATCAGAAGCGGTATTTAGTGGTATTGAAGAAAGTATATTGCAGGCCATGAAGGCGGCTTCTGCTTCTATATTAATTCTTTGCCAAGAAATTAGACAGCCTTTGTATTATAAGGTCATGCTGGAGAAGGCCAAAGCGGGCTGTTCTGTCTGCTTGATATGTACAGGAGTTGTGAATAGAGTGCCGTCTGCTGTGCTGAATCAATTGAAGAAGTTTGAAGGTCAGTGCTATTTTCATTCACTGGAAGCAGGCCATTTTGCCAATCACGGTTTTTGTCTGATTGATGATTCTGTTTTAATATCTGGGAACTACGATTGGCAGACCAAGGAGCCGCACTATGATGCTAATGTTGTGTTTATTCAAGAAGATGAAGCATTGATACGATTGCTTCATGCTACTTGTCTGAACTTGCTAAAAGGAGAGGAGCTTGTAAGCCCTGCGGAAGTGGAGGAGCGGTCTTCTGAGGGGGCTCAATTAAGTATTTGGAATGATCCTGCAGTCGGTCCCTTGCAACTTGAAAAGAGAATACTGGAGCATTACTTGCGTGCCTATGAGTTGGAGAAGATTGAGCTGGATAAGTTGTTGCACGATTTCCAGCATCGTCATTCTTTAGAACTTGGAGATTTGCTGATTGATATTTTGCATTGGCGAAAGGAGAAGTTTCGGGACGATCCAAAGAGCTACCGAGAGGCAGAAGCAGATGAAGAGGCCTATAGACAAGAGGTGGCTACCGAATTAAAAAAGAAGCTGTTTGACTTGAGTGAAGGGGAAAAGCAAGACCTGAAAAGCAGCTTTAGAAAAGCAAGCCATTTGTGTCATCCGGATAAAGTGAGTGAAGCACTTCAAGAAATAGCAAGGCAAGTATTTTTCAAGCTCAAGGCAGCTTATGATGCTAATGATCTCAAAACGGTGCAAGAGCTTTTGGCTGATCTACAGAATCGACCTTTGATGTCGTCTGATATGAAAGAACTGTCTAAGCGTGTGGCACTGGAAGAAGCAAAGAGGTATCTGGAAGAGCAGATATCAGCGCTTTTGAGAGAAATTTTCGCGATTCAACACAGTGAGACTTATATGCTTCTACAGGAGATTGATGATTGGGATGATTACTTTCAGCGAACGAAGGAATTATTGAAAGAAGAATTGGCGGACCTAAAAGCGGAGGTTTCCGAAGTCTGAAAAATTTCAATCGATGGCTAAGAGGAAAGAAGAAAAGCAATTGCCTGCTGTGCAAAAGGGCAATCAACTGTCTCGTGTAGGCAGCATCCTGGGCATAACCAATAAGATTCTTAAGGAGAAGGCATTGCGTCTAGATGATCATTCACAGTGGTGGCAAGGATTGTCCGAAGAATGGAAGCAAGTCTTTAATGAAGCGATTGGGAAGGGCAAGCATGGCCGACAGCCTAGCACTGCCGAACTAAAGCAAATCTGGAGCCTGCAATCGCTCGACTGTCAGGAGTATGAACTGACAAGTCTGCTACCCATTCAGGGTTTTAGCCAGCTTCAGGAACTGGATTGCAGTTCCAATTTACTTCCCAGTTTAGAGGGGATTGAAAATCTTGCTAAGCTACATCATTTGGAATGTTCTTACAATCGGCTGACCGATCTGGAAGCCCTGTCAAGCCTGGACAAGCTGAGCTATTTGTCCTGCAGCAAGAATCAAATTGCAAGTCTTGATCCCATCAGTAGCTTAAAGCAGATGAAGCAATTGTTTTGCTCTGACAATCAATTAAACCAGCTAGATGCGCTGATGGGCTTGAAGAAATTACGGGGCTTGAATTGCTCAAATAACAGCATCGAAAGTCTTGATCCCTTAAAGGAGCACAAACATCTGAGAATCCTGTATTTGAGTGGCAACGAATTCAAATCCCTATTGCCGATCCAAGACTATAAGCATGTTCAAATCCTTGACTTCAGCAACAATCAGATCAGCGAGATTGAAGTACTTGCGTCCTTCCGGCAATTGCGGAAGTTGTATTTCAATCAGAATAAGGTGAGCAGCCTGGAAGCAGTTGCTGGTTTGAAGAAGCTGGAAACATTGCATTGTAAGAAGAACAAGCTGAAGCAGCGTCAGATAATTGACTTGATGCAGACAAATTCGGGTTTGATTGTGAATCCGGATTAGGCAGTTACTTCCCAACCCGCTTACTCTCTTCCTCAAGCCCCGTCTTCCGCTTACGGCTTTTTACTTTCTGATTTCCGAAATTGTAGCTCGCGCTCAAGCTCACTCGTCGAGTATCGTTTCTGCCAGAGCCATAGGACTCTAACCCGGCAAAGTTAGAAAATCCTTCCCAATAGGATTCATAGAAAATATCATTGACTGCAAGTTTCACATTCGCTTGATCATTCAAGAACTTGCGCTGCAAACCAAGGTTCAAGGACCAGGAACTTTCATATTCAAAGACACCTCCCCAGACGCCGGGGCCGGAGTAGTATCCCGAAACTTCACCTCTGACCTGCCAGGCTAAGGGAAAAGTATGCTGGCTGTAGATCGAGTAGGTGAAGGCCTGCACATCAACCACTTGTCCATTGCCATAATCTGCTTGATTGTCGATGTAAGAGCTGCTAAAGTTGAAGAAAGCATTCCAATGTCGACCAAACTGCATGGGAGCAGAGATGTTTCCTGAGATCACTGTTTGATCGGCCAGGTTAGCCCAGGTGATAAATCCTGCTTTCGATCCATCACCATCCGGCGCGATCAAGCGGGTGATTTGATCTTCTGTTCTACTATAGCCTAGCTTGAAATTGTAGCGATATTGGTAGGTCCAGCCCAATTCAATATTGTTGACAATCTCTGCCTGTAATCTCGGATTCCCCTTTTCGTAAGAAAGCTCGCTCAATCTGTTTTCGAATGGATTGAGCACGCTATAGTCAGGACGATTGATTCTTCTGCCGATGGCTAGATTGAAACTGTGGATGGGCTTGGGTGTCCAGGTAAGTCCAAGATTGGGGAATACACTTAGGTAGTTCTGAATCACTGGTGGTTCCGTCAGACTTGGATCAAAGGGCGTCAAGGTTCCTTCAGCATCGGTTTGTTCCAATCTGACACCAGAAGAAAAACTCCAGTGGCGATTGATTGGCCGACTGAAGCTCAAATAAGCCGCATAGACCGACTCATTGTATTTGAAATTGTTAGAGCGTCCGTCATCACGGATATTGACCCCTTCGATTTGATTGTAAAATAAGAAGGTATTATCAGATATCACTCGACTTAGTTTGGCACCAATGCCCACTTTACCTCCAGCCAGCGGTTGCTCATAATCTGCTTTGGCAGTGTAAATGTCTATGTCCGTTTCCGGATCAATGACGTTGATCCGCTCACTCAAGAGTTCTTCTTCATTGCTGGTGCGGTAGTATCGGTTTGGAGATACTCGATTAGAGGAGTTATTGTATGCACCATAATCCAGATCCAAATTGAAGCTTTTGTCTTTGGCAATGTCATATCGATAGTTGACATTGATCGTGTAATTGCCCCCATCGTGATTGGCCGTATTGCTCGCAAACAAAACAGAGTCAATAGCAGTGAAATCTGGCTCATCCGAAATCTCAATGATGTTTTCAGAGTCATTGTCTCTGGTGTCGATTGATCCTCCGAGCAAGAAACCAATCGTCTGTTTTTTGTCAATAAAGAAATCTGTACCCACTCTGTAATTGAGATTGGTTGAATTGAAAGTACTGTTGTTGATCTCGTCGAGGAAGAAGGTATATTGATAGCTTTCAAAGAGCATATCATTGAATCCTCCTCGGTCCCCATAACCCAGGCTTCCAAACACGTTCATGGCTTTGTTTCGATAGTTCATCGTCCCGGATAAGTTGTAACGACTTTCTCTCCCTTGCGAAACACTAGCACTGAGGGAGCCATTGGTTCCGTGGCTTTCATCCCGTTTCAGGCGGATATCTATAATCCCTGCATTGCCTTGGGCTTCATACTTTGCCCCTGGATTGGTAATGATGTCGATCCGGTCTATCTGTTCTGCCGGCAAGTTTTGCAAATAG
This sequence comes from Chitinophagales bacterium, assembly GCA_020629205.1. Taxonomy (GTDB): domain Bacteria; phylum Bacteroidota; class Bacteroidia; order Chitinophagales; family UBA2359; genus JAHDDV01. Next base: position 5,621 of record JAHDDV010000329.1, read on the forward strand.
GCGGATAGATCATTGCCAGATAAGGGCAAGACCTTACCATCAACAAAAATCCGGACACCGGTTCGACCGAGCACACTTATATTATCGTTATTGTCCACTGTCACGCTTGGTGCCTTCTTCATTAAGGCCAGGGCATCTTCACCTGCACTGTTTATTGTGCCCTGCACATTGAATACTGTCCGGTCCGGTTTCACTTCTACTAAGGCACGGGAAGTGGTTACGGTCACCTCACTAAGCTCAGTAGCCCCACTCTCAAATTGCAGCACACCCAATTCCTTATTCTCTCCTTCAGCTAGCAGGATATCTCGCAATTCCAAATCTGCCAAACCAACATAAGAAGCCTTGACAAAATAATTCCCTTGGGCTAAATCTGTGATTTTGAAAGCCCCATCCTCATTCGTTATCGCTACCTTAACAAGACTGCTATCGGCACTGCTATGCAAAGCAACACTGGCATATATAACAGCTTCATTCAGGTCATCGCGCAGGGAGCCATTGATCTGAGCATTCTGAGCTTCTGCAGTCAGTCCGAGCAGAAAGCTGAGCAATACGGCGAGGCAAATTGCGTATATTCGGGTGATTTGTGTTAGGTGGATTAACTTCATAATCTAGGGTAAAGCGTGTGGTTATCAAAATGTGCACAAAGATCAGCTTTTTAACCCACAAAATCCAAACTTGTTTGCTATGCTTGCCAATAGCAGCCAGACGCATACAATGTGTTTCTACATCAGACACCA
>JAHDDV010000330.1 GCA_020629205.1 Chitinophagales bacterium
GTGCTAGAAACTAGCAACTAGACACTAGAAACCAGACACTAGAAACCAGTCACCAGTCATCAGTCATCAGTCATCAAAAGAGCCCATGACCAAACACCTCAAAAACCAATACTCCAAATACCAGCAGGTCGCACTGGAACATTACAAACAATACCTGCAAGAAAACACAGAGCTGCTACGTTCCAAGTTCAAGAAGATCATCGAACGGTATACGTTTGAGGGGCTGGATTCCCTTCCTGAGGCAGAGAAAATGATCCGGGAAATCGAGTTCTTTCATGGCAGCGGAAGCTATGATTTTAAGTACTTCGCCAAGACAGTCATGGAGGAGGAGTATAATGATCTTTTGCCGGAGGAGCTACTGTTCCCTGAGTATGGCTACGGCATAGGGCCGATAAAATTTAGCTATCCCGAGGAATTGGAAATCAACTATGAAGAGCATCGAAACAGTCGTCTGGATTGGGAGCGCCAGCATCTGCTGTTTGAGTGGATGGCGGGTCTCTGGATGGAATGTGGAGGCCATCATATCGGCATTGCAGCCCGTACCTGGCAAAACAATTCGGGTAGTGCATTTAGTCTCAATCTCTTCAACTGGGAAACACAAGTGCAGCATCCAGAACCAAGCGATTCGGATCGCATCAATTATCCTTTTGAGCGGGATCTAACTTCCTTTGAAGTTAGGGCAAGAGTGAGGGCAAGACGACTGGAGCGCTTCAGGTGTAAGTGGCGATACTTTGAAAAGGAACAAGACTTTTATGAAGTGGGACTCTATGATAACATTGAAGTGAAGCGCAGTGGCAGCTTGGAGGAGTACACTGACAAAGCATTCGAAATTAGACACATGGATGATCTTCAGTCTTATAACTCCGTAAAAGAACGAGCACAACTTTATGATGAATTGATCATGCAAGGCTACTATGAAATGGCTCGTCCACTCCATGGTCCATTGATTCACCAAGACTTGATTGAGTGGGATTATGGGGCATCGGTACGCGGTTTTGAGCCGATTGAGGAGGGGGCTCTTGAGGCTTTTGAAAAGTGGATTGGCCGGGAACTTCCCAGTTCCTACAAATGGTTCATTGAAAGGATGAATATGGTGCGCCCGATTTGGGGGCTTAGCCATTTTCGAGTCGGAATAACAGAGTGGCGAGCCTTCGATCATTTCTATGACTTCAATGCCATGCAATCTTGCTACGGTGAATTTCATCAAGGTAAATATCTCGCCAGAGATTTGCTGCCCATCGCGATAGACAAGCAGCAGGGCGTGCTGCTGCTCCACATAGCGAATGATCGGATGCACTATCACTCGGATAATGTATTGCTGGATTTGGACAGCAATTTTGAAGATTTTCTACACTCCTGTGCGGGGCTTTCCAACTACTTCGATCCTTATCGTTATCACATCGAAAAGGGAAATGTGGTAGAAATGAAAAACCAGTTTGCGAAGGGTTTAAAGATCGAGCAGATACAAACATTGGGTAAGCGATCTCCACTTCAAGATATAGCTGGCGACAAGGAAATGACTGAGCTGCTATTGCAACATGGGGCCGATCCCAATGCAGTTTATATCTATACGGATCGTCTAAATCGGGAATATCTGGAACTGCTAATTCGATACGGCTTGGACCTCAAAGCAAAGGTAGAAGCTGATGAACGTGGAAGTCTGGGGCCGGCTTTGGTGCAGGCAGGTATGGCTGACCTGTTGGATTAGTTGGTCGACTATGGCCGGACAATTGATGTCAGACGAAAAGAGGGATATGGACTCTGGTGCACCGAAGGAAGACAAGCAATCAATAGCCTCGATCGCAACGGATATGAGGAGCCTCGATGCCGTGGCGAAAGCTCAGCTATAGTGGCTCGACGATAGGAGAGACGATAGAGCTGAAGCTGCAGCAGGCAGCGGGGATGCTCATATGAGTGGAGAGCGAGACGGTCGGTGCTACGGAGCAGCGGCCTTGGGCTCCAAAGCATTAGCTTAGATGTTAGACTCAAAACTCAAGACGCAAGATGACCTTGGGCATTAGGTAGAAAGTTCGTGAACTTTCTCTACGGACAAGCAACGACCATACGAGCATCTACACCAAAAACTATTTTCGACCAATAAGCAACCAAGACCAAAATCCGGTCGTGACAAAAGTGTAAATAGCGAGAAAAACAGGTAGCCCATAATCATGCATTGTAGGACCGTCCATAACGAGGGTAGGTAGGACATAGCAAAGGCAGATGCCTAGACATTGGCCAAGATAGGCGTAGATCGGTCGGTCGATTTCATACCACCAGGCAGTGATGCCATAACCAATCGCAGCCATGACGGCAGTGAAGGGAATGGCGGCGAGCCATAGCGTGTCGAAGTACCAGTCTATGCCCGAAAGCAGGAAGAGCAGTGGTATGCTGAGGAACATTGCCAAAACAAACAAAATGATGCTCGTAATGAAGATGTTCTGCTTATCCTCTTTGGCAAAGGAACTGATGAAGTAGGCGTTGCCAAACACAAAGATGACAGGTGGGATCAGCGCGGCAAAGTCTCGCATCTCATAGGAAAGGCTGTTTGCTACTATACCCGCGATCAGGCATGCGGCAGCGACTAGCATTCCGGGCTTCCATCGGTTTAGTAATTGGTTTCTTTCTGGTGCTGGCTGATTTATCGGTGCGTCCACTCCTTAAGATAACCATATTACCCAAATCCGTCACGGATTTGCCCTAAATATTACGAAAGGTTGATTTGTATAGATGCCTGATATCGCCCACGAGACTTTTATCGGAGTATCAATCTTCAAAAACCCCGACGCGCTTTTGCATGCTTGCCATAAAGGCCTCTTGGAGGTCATTTGACAAGAGCATAGCGGCATTCCATAAAGCGATTCGATCCAATCCCTCCCCAACAGCATGATCGCGACTGTGAAGAAGCGTCTGCTTAGTGCCTCGAACAACCAGTGGAGATTTTTGCGCAATGATCTGTGCTATTTCGAGCACCCCTTTGAGCATGTCTTCCTTATTCTGATACACTTTGTTAGAAAGCCCTGTTTGCTCTGCTTCACCCGCGGTCAATTTGCGACCGGTATAGGCAAGTTCAGACACAAGGCCCGGAGAAATCAATTTAGGCAATCGCTGTAGAGTGCCTAGGTCTGCGACCAATCCCATGTCCACCTCTTTGATGGTGAAATAGGCATCTTCTGTGCAATACCTCATGTCACAGGCCGAAATAATATCTACACCTCCCCCGATGCAGCCGCGGTGAATGGCTGCTAGTACCGGTTTTCGACATTGCTCAATTGCGTTGATCTTTTCCTGAAGCATCTTTACTGTGCTCAGCACCTTCTCGGCTCTTTTTCCGCCACAATCAATCTGCGTGAACTGCCCAATGTCCATGAGTAGCTCCAAATCAATACCGGCGCAAAAATGTTTTCCTTCCCCGCTGAGGACAACTACCCTGACTTCCGGACTTTCGTCCAAAAATCGGAACAAATTGCCCATCTCTATCCAGGCTGCTTCATGCAAAGCATTTGCCTTTTCAGGACGGTTGAAGCTGACTTTTGCAACTCCTTGATCAATGTCTATTAGAAAGTGTTTGTAGTCTTCCATCTTGTCTGATTTTGATCGACAAGATACAAGCTCATTTCGGCATTCTGCAAAGAATGCAACTACTGCTGCTTTTCAGTAGTGCCATGAGGCCTTTGTTAATGTATAGGCTGCGATTCAATGGTGCTCTTCGCGAAAACCTAATACCCTGAGAAAGAAGCTTAGCGAACTGCTAAAGACTTCACCTCAACTGCTTTAACAACGTGTATGCACAATACTTTACTAATCGTCGTTTTCATCCCAAGCCATCCCGATTTGGTATTCGGATTGCTCTATTACTGCTTTGTGTTCGTAAGTGATCTCGTGAATTTGTTGAGTGTTATAATCATTAACCTTGTCTTCGGAAATGATACCCAACATACATAGTACCCAAATTAAGTAAGCCATTATTGGAGTGTTTTGTTATGAAGCAAATTTCAGTCATCTTCTAAGTGATCGCAAAGAAGAAACTTCTTGAAAATCAGAGAGTTTTCCGTATCTTGCTAACTTGCAAAAAGCTGATTTTGAGGCAGCTCTTTCCTATAATCCATGAAAAAAATCAGAGACATAGTACTTAGGCTAAATCGCGGTGAGAGAGGCATTATATCAAATTATTGCCATGCCAAACTTCGCACGCACAAGTCTAAGAAGTACCAGTTGCTTGCACTCCTGATAAATGGGAATGATTGGACAGAGGAAGAAATGTTGCTACATCTCTACGGCAACAAGAAGCGGGTACATTCTTTTCGGCAACTCAAAACAGAGGTGCGCGAAGAGCTGATGTCCCTTCTGCTTATTCAACCAGCAAAGTCGAAATATCAATCCCCCAAGAGGGCGGCTGCTTATACGGTGAAAAGAGATTACTTGTTTGCCGAATTGCTCTATGCAAAAGGGCTGGGTAAACAAGCCAAAACCTATATCAATAGGGCGCTTAAAAAGGCAGAAGAATACAACCTAATATGGGATCAGATACAATGCTACGAAAGACTGCGTATCTATGATGGGTTTAGATACGGATTACCAGGCTTCGCAAAAATGAAAAATCTGCATTTAGCAAAGCTCGAAGAGTATCGAGTCAATACAGATCTGGTCAACAAACAGCAGGAACTCGTCATTCCATTTGTTTTCCATGTAAACAAAGATAAGACTCAGCAGGAAGTTTCCGCACATGCACTAAATAAAATCGAAGAAGCCTATCAAAATGGTGGGGCGCCAGAGATCGGCTACTTATACTACAACACCAAAGTACACGACCATTTTCACAAACGCGAGTACGCCGAAGCCAAGGAAGTCGCTTTGCAATTTCTGGATTTTCTTGCAGAAAACCCCTCCGTAGATACGGGGGCAAGCATCCCAGGTACCAACATGCAGCTGGCTACCATTAGTCTCAACCTGAGTAAATTCAAAGAGGCAGAACCCTACATTGCAAAGGCCATCAAAGGCTTTGCCTCCGGCAAGCTTAATCAGCTGAATGCCATGATGGTGCAGTTCTATTGCCTGTTCAGACAAGAAGAATATGCACCCGCATTGGAACTTTGTAACAAGGCGCTCAAACATCCCAGCATAGGCACCCGAGCCATTTCCAAGTCGATCTGGCACTTCTTCAAGGTGGCCTGTCACTACCAAATGAACAACCATGAGAAGGCCTTCTATGGGCTGCACTATTGCAATCAACTCATGGAAGACAAGACTGGATGGCAAATGGGCTATCGACTGCTGCAAATTCTGATAAGTCTCGATGAGGAAGAAGGCGATCAGGCCGATTACTATATAGAGAACTTCGTCAAGCTGCTGCAAAGGCAGAAAGATTCTGATATTGAACGTATTAGACTGATATTGAAGTTGTTAACGCTCTTGCGTAAGTATAACAATGACTTCAAGAAGTTGCAAAGCAAACACGGAGATCTCGTCGATTTGCTCAAAACCGGGCAAGGTGCCTACCATTGGGACCCAGTTGGCTACGAAATCATACGATTCGATAGCTGGCTAGAGAGTAGATTAACCTGATTATTTTTCCATCGATCAGGGCTCAATTCATTGATTATCAACAATGTAGGTTGTTTGTGTCGATCAGTATCTATCTGATCGGACTGCGTGGATTTCTTTGTCGGCAGCCACCTTCCGGCTGTATATTAGTGCTATCAATGGCGGCTGGACGGAATTTGAGGCTAAAACCTTGGCTTCCCAAGAGACTGAGACAAGACACTATACACACTATTTCTTTCGCTATTGTTGAACGAGCAAGGACACTGGGGACACAGTTCTTGCTCATGGAACGTTACGAAACGATCCTCCGCTTGGAGGATAAGGTTTTAGATTTGTTATAGGGGGGAGGCCCAATACCTTAATCCTCGCGGTGACTGCTTTCCGCAAAGGTATACCTTCCCCCTCTTCCCTGCTTTGGAGGCCAAACATACGAATCCGAATCCAAGCTACCTCCCCTTTTTTGAACTATTTATATTTTTATGCATATCTGTTTCGCTGTCATATTAAAGCGGTATATCGCCAATCTTAAATTAGTATTTGTTTCATTCTAAGATTCGCAATTATTGCCACTTCTCTTTTTTGGAGCCCAGCAGATAGTCCCGTCGCAGCACCCGTCTCGTGCTACGCTAATACTCAGCACCTGGCTAGCTGCTCCTTGCACAGCCTGTTGCGTCTCTCCTATCGTCGAGCCACCACAGGCTGGCACTCGCGACGCTATCCAGGCACTTCGTTCCGCTGCGCCCGAGGCTATTTATCACCGCCCTTCGATCGCG
>JAHDDV010000331.1 GCA_020629205.1 Chitinophagales bacterium
CCAATATTCGGCGCTTGAGCATTATGTATCAGTAGCTGATTGTTGGAGTCCTTTGAGGTGGTCAAGTACAAGACTTGCTGTTGCTGAAAAGTCTTTGGCCAAACACTGTATTCCATATGTCCGCTCCAATTGGCTCGGGCTAGAATCAGCTTCTGGTTCCTGTAGCCAAGGGCAAGTATCTGATCGAAATATTGGATGCACTCAAACCAGACGGCATTCTTGTCCAATTGAATGCCATCTACTTCTTTGGCCTTTGCAATTGCATTTTGCGATTGTTCCTGTCGTTCCAGATTCCTGTATCTTCTTATGTCTCTTTGCAGCAGCTGATCCTTCCTTTCAAATTGTTGTAAGACTGCTAGATCGTTGTTCTGCTCTTTTCGAACCAACTGCTCACTGATAATTTCATAGGCCATAGACCTACAGCTTTCAACAATGGCCTGTTGCTCAGATCCTAATTCACTGATCATTCGAAGTAATACACTCTTCTTCTTTCTTTTTCCCTCCAGTTTTTGATAAACCGATTCGATGGAAGCCAGGCTTTCTTCATCGCTTTTTCCCTCAAACAAATAGCGTTTGAGACACATGGCTCCAGAAGCACTTTTCTCCCAGCCGCGCAACCAAATCTCTCTACCAGCTGCCTGATCACCCATTTTTTTGAAAGCTATTTCACCGGCTTTCTCATACTGATGGACCACCAAAGCCTTATCAATCAAGGTTTGATACAATGGCATTGCCTTTTCAGGTGTGTTGATGTTCACATACAAGTCCGCTGCCTTTTCCAACTCGTCTAGTTTCAAGTACAACTGAATGGCCTCTGTATAGAAGCCCGCTTGCTCAAAGCAGTCAGCAGCTCTAGAGGGTATCTTAAGGTGTTTTTCATACAATTTGGCGGCTTCGTAAAAGTGCTTTCCTTGTACGAGTGCATTGGCAGCTGAGTGGAAATCTCCGAGAAGATGAGCGTAGATGTAGGCTGCTCTCTTGTACTTTCCTTCTTTCATCGCCTTCTGAGCGGCACGCTGGTATTTCTCCCTAAGAGGTCCAAGTCTGTCTCCTATGTCCCAGGTGTCCACCGCATATCCGCCACCCAATTTAGATAGATCAAAATTGATGAGTCTTCGACCCAATCGACCAGAAGGTTTAGAAATGCCTCTTCCTGCATATTTGTTGTTGATTGGTAAGGCATATCGCAGGGCTTCATCTTCATCCTCTTCAAACAAGTTGATCAATCTATCTACTTGCGTTTCTCTTCTTTGCTTCAGTTGCTCCAATTTTTGCTCACTCCATTCCTGAAGGCTTTGCAGGGCTTTTTCTCCTGTCCCGACCTCTTTCTTGACTGGGTCCTTTGACTGTCGGCCAGCCAAGTACTTGGCTAAGAACTTCAAGATCGGCTTTAGAATGCTGTAGAAGAGATACTCGATATAGCTCAGCCTTCGGTTCTTTGGCTTTAGATATGTTAGGGAATTTGATCCACCTTGCTCGAGCAGACTGCGAACGTCATCTTTGTCATCGGCATTTTTCATCAATTCAATATGAGCTACACGCTTATTGATCAATGGCCCTCGCACTGCACTACTCCAATTTTTGTCATTGGCTGCCATATCTGCCAGGAAGTCTAATACTTCTACCTGATTTGCCGCTTCAAAGCCAACCAATCCAATAGAAGGATGGAACACTTGACAATGATAGACCAGAACCTGGGCTAGTTCGTGGGGGAAAAGAGCAGGCTGAAGCACAGCTTCGCAAGGTATATAAAACCCCTCGGCCTCTTCCTTATAAGGGCAGTCAAGGGCCATTTCTCTTAGCGACAGCGTAGATGGCAGTACGACAAAGAAACCGCTCAAATTACCTTTGTATAGGCTATTTGGCATCGCATAGATGCTGCAAGCCAGCACAGACTGCCCCAAGCGATCGATTTCGTTGATGCAATCGACTAGCTGCTCAGTCCGTACAAAGAATGCATGGCAACTTTTGGCTCTTATATCGGTGTATTGTAAACTTACTTGCATAAGCGCTCAATGTTTTGGATGAAGGGATCCAGATATTCATCATAGAATAGCTCCCTACTGCTTGCCGTTTTTGCATTTGGAGGGATATAGTAATTATAGCCCTGCAGAAACCCATCGGCGGCCCATCCTGCCGAAGAGTGGTTTATGTTCAGTACAATACTGAACGCTGCAAGCTCCGGATCGCTGCTTTGGAAATGCATCAGCCCTCGATGGTCGAGATAACACAGGCTTCCTTCCGGCCACTGATATTCAAATAGTCGATAGTTTTCAGGCATACCTGAATATCTAACTTCTTGCGCACCGCGAGACAACATCCTTTGAGAATTGAAAAAGTCAGCCGGCAAATGCTCAGAGATCATGCGTTGGATTTGGAAGCTGTGGTGAAACTTTGTAAGGACCCATTTATCAATGACAAGCCTTCCTGACTGTATAAACAATTTATCTGCTCGATGCACAATGCTATAGCCCGTGTTCAAGTGCTTTTTGATCTGGCCTCTGTTCTTGAATACATAGGGCTCATGTTTTTGGCCTTGTCCACTAAGCTCATGATACCCTAAAAAAGGTTCGTAGTGTTCTATTCGACTCTTTGTTCGTATTCGAAAAAGCCGATCAGCATAGGTAATCTGTAAAATTGGCTCCGATAACTCCGTTTTGATACTATGGTGTGTTAGTGCAAGGTTCTCAAGATCCACTTTGTAAATGCGAATCTCAGGCCTTTCATCAATTCGATATAGGGCTAGCACCGCTTCCTCACCGTCATCATAAGCCCAACAACATTTGAAGCCTTTGGGCAGTCGAGCAAGCTCATAGGCTCCTCTGTACCGCTCAGGCCAATAGAGCATCAAGCCATTCTCCGAAACACCGATGACGCCTTTGGAACCCAGCTCTCGCAGATATTTTGGGGAAATTTGTACCCGATGTGTCGGAAGCAACAAAGGAAGCTGTTCTTCTTGCATGAATGCAGGTGTGTCGACAATTCTCAGTTCTGCATTCGATGCAGGCTCTTCAGGCGCACTGCCAGTCCTTCTCTTTTCCCAGAGTTGATCCAATTCAAATTGACTGCTGCTTAGTAGTCTTCGACCCGCTTTGCCGTAGCTGTAGCAGTTCATTTCACCTTCCCTGTTTACAGCTATTATGAAGCTGATTCGATCTGCATTGTCCCGAAGCACCGACTGTAGCTTTGTACTTTGAAGTGCCTCCGCACTAGTAATCAAGAATGCACTTCCCGAACCCTTTTGCTGAACTGCCCAAAGCTGCAAGGCTGCGCTGCAATCGAGATAGGGGTCTAAAGTATGCACTGCCGTATTCACCCCATCAACAGAAGCGAAATCAAGCTCTTTAACGACTTCACCTCCCAAAGAGTATACGTTTCCACGATTTGCTTCTTCAAGTTTTTGCAGGCAGCCAATAGCTGTTGCAATGGCAAATGTTCGGGTATTGCCCCACATCTTGATGCTGCTGTCGATTAGGATACTGCGTTTGACATCATTGTCTTGAGGAATGGCCTCTCGTTTTAGATACAAAGCTTCATTGTTTGCCAGTCTGGCCATGAGGATATCTTCTTCGTTGGCTAGCTCTGTTAGGAGCATCTGATCCAGCTTGCCTCGGTTGCTAATGTCCGAAACACCTCCCATTGACTGCTCACTCAGCCCGCTTGTATCGATAGGAATATGAAGAGACGCCAAGACTCTTTTGCTCAATCGGGCGATGGCCTCTGTTTTTGGATCTTGCAAGAGTAGGTCATATAAGCTTGGCTCTTCTTCTGGCAAATCGAAGTCCTGCTCCTTGATTTCTTCAGAAATGCCTGTTTTCAGGAGTCGTTGTAATTCTCCAGCATTGGCAAAGCGCTTGTTCAAGCTCTTTACAGCCTTTTCAACATGGCTTAAGGCATCTTCCCGATTTTGAGAAGGCTGCTCCAGTAGTAGATCACCCTGCCCTGACTGTAAGTGGCCGATCAATAAGGGTGCCTGCTTGGAGGAAACAACCAGCTCAAAGTCCTCGCAAAGTGTTTCTAACAAATGTCTTCGAGCGAGACCAGTCCTCAGTTCCTTTGGCAGGTCTAAAATAAGTCTCGCTGCTTGCAGATGCGCTGGCTTGGATGCGACAGCGGGCAGCGAGCGTCCCTCTTCCTCGGCCATCTTGCACAGACCCATCAGGCAAAGTACGTTGGCAAAATGCGGTAACCCGGCAGTCCAGCCATCCAGCAACTGCAGAAGGTCTTCGCGAAAGCAAACCGTCTGACCGGCAGCTTCAATGATCGAGACCTTCTCCACCCATTGCCAGTATGGGTGTTCCTTACTGGGGCAAAAGTATTGCTGAAAATTTTGATCAAATGAATCCATGCTAGTGCTTAAACTCTCTACTAATTGGTAGCAGCTGTGCAGGTATGAAATCCCGCTTGTTTACTTTTTCGAAATGCCCATCTTCTGCAAACAATAAAAAGTGATCTGATAGCGGATCAAACTTTCTTGCTATCAACTCGCCCATTGCGGGTATCTCCAACTCGAATCCAGCAGGAAAAAGCAAATTTCCTTGCTGCCAGTAAGTCATGCCTTCTATACTCGGCAGAGGTGTACCAATCAGCAATGCCTCCGACCTTGAAGATATAGCAACTTGCAAGCGAGCAAGCCTTGCTGTGCTGCTCTCGGCTCGATGCTTTTCCCAAGTATTTAAATCACATAGCACTGCGGCCAAGGGCTGTTCCTTCTGGCTTCTCAGTAGTGCAAAGTCAAACTTCTGTTGCTCTCTGTCTAAGTGAGCAGGCATGGCAGCAGTAGGCATTTGAATCTTGATCTGGCTGGCAATAGGCTTCCAATCCAGTTGTGGAAGTCTAGCACTCGGCGTTTCTCGTCCTTCCTCAAATAGCAATTCCCCAAGGAGACGCCAGCTCCGCACAGCCGGCAATTTGCGAATTGCGAAAGCAGGCTTTTTCTCAGCATGACATTTCAGCCAAAGGGCTTCTGCAGAACTGGCCAACCAGATTTCTGGCAGTGTTCGTAATGGGCCGAGGCAATCCAGATCTTCAGGTCGAAGTTTTACTATCCAGGTATTCATGATTAATTTTGACTGATCTCTTTCCAGAGCTCTTCGATAGGGCCTTTTACAAACTGACGTTCTTCTTCATTGCTAATCCATTCTGTTCTTCCCGTCAGATATCGAAGTCGATCCTTGATCTGCGAGCGCTGTGAACCAGTGGTTTCAGCATCCAACCATTTGGCCTGCAATCCTTTTACTTCCTTGAAGATTTCTTCGGCAACCGGGGCACTACTTTGTCTTGCTCTGGGGTGTGCTCCCTCTTCGCTTTCAGCTTCTTTGATTTGTGATTGCACGATCCCGGATATGATCTCGATTTGCTCCTCATTGTCCCAGATATAGCGCATAACCCATAAATCAGAAACCTGTGCTGTCTTGCGAGCGCAGAGCAAGGCACTCGCTGCTATCAATCGCTGTAATTTCACAGCTCGACGATCAGAAACCTGCACACCGGCATTTCGGAGTTTTTGCACAAGGTCGATATAGGCAGGCTGTATCTCTTTCAAGGCAACTTGACTCACTTCTTTTTGAAGGGCCTGCACAGCATCCGCTGATATGCGGCTGTACTCAGTCGAGCCCTCGTTCTCCAGATTCCAACCAGCATTCAGCACCTCCTTCAACTGCGCTGGATCTACATTGTCACATTTTACCCGTACAAGAAAGCGGTCGAAGAGCGCTTGCAAAGCCTGATCCTCTGGTAGGTAGTTACTGGCTCCAGCTATCATCAGCGCGGGCAATTCTCTTTTTTCTCTGCCGCGTTTGAATATGCGCTCATTGAGCACCATTAGAAGACTATTGAGAATGGCGCTATTGGCATTTAGTAGCTCATCCAGAAAGATGATGGAGGCTTCGGGCAGCATTCCCTCAGTATTCGTCAGCAACTCTCCTTTACGTAGCTCACGAATATCAAAGGGACCAAATAGCTCATTCGGCTCGGTAAATCGGGTTAGCAGGTATTCAAAGCTATTGCCATCTATGCGGCTGGCCAGTTGGTTTACCAGCGCGCTTTTGGCAGTGCCGGGAGGGCCAAAGAGAAAGATGTTTTCTCTGGCCGCAAGACAAATGCCCATTAGGTCGATGATGTCGTCCTTGCCTACAAATGTTTGCTTCAGCTCGTGTAGAATGCTATTCAATTGTTCGACTGTATTCATTTCTTGCCTCTAGTTTTTTTTGGTGTCTAGTGTCAGTCAGATTGTTCTAGGTGCTATCTCGTATGCAATTACATTCCTTTGGTCTTGCT
>JAHDDV010000332.1 GCA_020629205.1 Chitinophagales bacterium
ACAAAAAGATAAGCTCCTAAAAGGTGTCACGAACTTTGTTTACGCAGCACTAGTGCAACGCAAACGAAGTCCGCAACACCTTTAAGGGCTTCTATTTCTGTCATCCTTCGTTGCTCGTCGGTCGCGTAGCTATGGCTATGCTTCCTCCTCGCGTCTCGGCTGACAAAAAGATAAGCTCCTAAAAGGTGTCACCAACTTTGTTTACGCAGCACTAGGCTCTTAATTTGATGGGATTCTATCTCCTCCAGCGTATATTTCTTTATTAATTCTCTAAACAACTTCTGGATTGCAGATTAACATGCACAAGGAGGAACTTCGTTCGCACTTATATCAGGAAACCCCGAATACCAATTTCCGAAACACAAATGAAATCAACCGAGGCAATTCCCCCGCTTGGACCTCATCAAACCACTCTTTAATCTCCAACAGTTCAAATCCATTGCTCAAAGCAGATTCCGAATAGTCCGTAAGGTGATGAATATATACTTCAAGTTCCTGAGTGCCTGTCTCGGTTTCGTACCGTGCCTTGCTACCGCTATACTGCTCATTGTTCAAATTTAGTGATATCCCTCCAGCTATTGTTCACAAGAACAGATTTCTATACATTTACCAATATTACTTGAGCTTCGCTCTCCCCATCTCAACCTATTCTTCGGTGCATGAACAAACTGCAAGCATACATAAACAATATAAGCGTAGTTAGTCAAGACGCTTTCGAGGAACTACAGTCTTGTTTTCAGCCTGCAAGCATAGCAAAGAATGACTTTATTGTGCGAGAAGGTGAGTATGCAACTCAAATAGGCTTCCTAACCGAGGGGGTGGCCAGAGCATTTTTCCTTAATCAGGAAGGCAAGCAATACAATAAGCAGTTTTTTGTCGCTCCATCCATTGTTGGAGCCTATAGCTCACTTCTTACAAAACAGCCCAACAAAATTGCTCAGCAAGCTTTAACGGATTGCGAGTTGCTTATTGCAGACTTCCGCGACGTAGAAAAGCTCTTCGATCAGTTTCATGATCTGGAAAGGTTAGGAAGAAAGATTGCAGAGTTCTATTTTCTGGAAAAGGAGCAGAAAGAAATAGAAATGGCGCTGCTTGATGCGGAACAACGCTATGAGATCATGAGAGCCAAGTTTCCGACCATTGAATTGGAGCTGCCTCAATACCATATAGCCTCCTACCTTGGGATTTCCGCAACTCAGCTAAGCAGAATTAGAAGAAAGATGAAAGAATCCTAAACTTCTTTACCTATGTAAATGCTCCGAATCAAGAATTCACTGAAATTTGTGCATAGAAGAAATTGGAAGACCTAGTTCCGAATTTCATCACAATATTCATCAGTGAAACTTTGAAAATATGAGTCGTGCTTTGGCATTCGTTCTGGTAGCATTTTTCTCCCTATTTCTTGGAACTCAAATTACGGAAGGCTGCTTGCTTTTACCGTATTGGAAATCACTAGCAGCTACTGATTTCTTTGAATACTATGGGCTCTTTGGAGCAAGAATAGGAAAATTCTACACCATCCTAACTATAATCGCTGCCTTGATACCACTAGGTGTTACCATCTACAGTTTGACAAGAAAGCAAGCGGCTCTAGCAAGCTCACTTTGCTCTCTGCTCTTTACCTTCCTTTTCGTCGGCACATTTTACTTCTACTTTAAAGAAGCTAACCAGCACTTTTTTGAAGCCGGACTTAGCCCTGCTCAACTTGCTACAGAGTTGACGGTCTGGGGATACTGGCACTGGTTTAGGGTGACGCTGGAAATGCTGGCCTTAATTTCCTTGATCATGAGCCTGCTAGTCATCACAAACAACGAGCACTAACATTACTATTTATTTAACCTACAAACGAAATTCTATGCGTTACTTGCAGATCCTCTTTGTCCTAATTTTCGGCATGCTAACTGCCAGCAGTTCAATTGAAGCACAGTCCATTACCGGGCTCTGGGAAACATACGATGATATAACTAAAGAAAAGAAGGCAGTAATTGAAATCTATGAAGAGCAGCAACTCTATTTTGCTCGAATAGCAGAAAGTTTCGTTGGCCAAGAAAATGCCACCTGCCAAACCTGCAAAGGAAAAAACAAAGGTCAGCCAATCATCGGCCTGGTCATCATTGAAGACATCATGAAAGACGGTGATGAATATAGCGGTGGAACTATTCTCGATCCAGAAAATGGAGAAACCTATAGTTGCTATCTTGAGCTGATGGAGGAGAACAGACTAAAAGTTAGGGGCTACCTCGGCTTTGCCATTTTTGGAAGAACTCAATACTGGCTGAGAAAGGAATAATGTCAAATGGAGGATGCTCCTGCGGTTTCTATGCTCTACTTTGAAGCGCAAGGCTCCAACTCAGGGAAGGTTTATTTATCTTGCTAATGAGTTCAATTCCAAAATAGCCGCGCCATGAGAAACATCATCCAAATTGCCATTTATCATTTTTGTCTGCTGTTTTTCATAACAGCTTCTTTGACTGCTCAAAACAAGGCGAAAGTCCTTGTCATTGGAATGGATGGTTGTAGATCTGATGCTCTCCTTGCTGCCGACACACCCAATATCGATGCACTAATTGCAAATGGCGTCTTCAGTCCAGATGCTTTGAATCAAGATATTACCTATAGCGGCCCCGGATGGTCCAATATACTCTGTGGAGTGCTTTCCGACAAGCATGGAGTGGTGGACAACACTTTTATTGGGGCGAATTATGGGACATACCCGTCTTTCTTCCGCCATGTAGAAGATTATGATCCCAGCCTTCGTACCGCCTCTATCTGCCATTGGAATCCCATCAACAATTTGATTGTTCAAACCGATGCAGACTTCAGCTTGAATGTAGATAGTGATTTGGCTGTGGAGACGGAGGCGATCAATGAGCTCAGTAATAATGATACAGATGTACTATTCCTTCATTTTGATGATATAGATGGAGCCGGACATAGCCAGGGCTTCTCTCCAGCTGTGCCCAGCTACCTTGAAGCTATTGAAGCGACAGATGCACATATCGGACAAGTGATGCAGGCTCTAAGTCAGCGGCCCAATTATGCCACGGAAAATTGGCTGACCATCGTGACGACAGATCATGGTGGACAGGGAACCTCACATGGAGGTGATAGCTTCAACGAACAGCATATCTTTATGATCGCGTCCGGAAAGAGCATTCCCCAAGCTTTGATCGAAGCAGAATCCAGCATTGTCACCAATCCGATAGAGAATTGTCTGGCCGATGCAGAAGAGCTGTCCTTTGACGGAATAGATGATCGGGTGATCATCCCAAATGATCCTTTGTACAATTTTGGATCAGATCAGGACTTTAGCATTGAATGCAGAGTACGTACAAGCACAGCAGCAGATGTGGCGATCATCGGTAACAAAGATTGGGACAGTGGCTTCAATAAAGGTTTTGTGATCTCCTTTGAGTACCCCTCGGGGCCAGCCTGGAAAGTCAATATAGGCGATCAACTCTTTCGGATTGACTTAAATTCCGGTGGAGCCATTGCAGATGGAGAGTGGCACACACTAAGTGTAACCTTTGACCGAGATGGACAGATGAGCATGTATCAAGATGGGGTCTTTCTGGACGATACCAGCATAAGCATCGTAGGAGACATAGACACCGATGCAGGTTTGGTCTTCGGCTCCGATATCAATAACAGCTATCATTACAGTGGAGCCATAGCCGAGGTACGTGTCTGGAACAAAGTAATATCCCCACAAGAGATACAGCAGTGGTTCTGCACCAAAGTGGATGCCAGCCACAGCAGCTATGCAGACCTGATTGGCCATTGGAAGCTGGATGAAGGAGCTAACACGACACAAGCAATCGACCATTCTCCCTCAGCAAATGATGGCAGCATAGTTGGTGCCAGCTGGAACGATCCTCAGACGACGACCATCTATGACTACACGAATACACCTAGATTGATGGATGTATCGCCTACCCTTTTGACCCACCTGTGTATACCGATTCTCGATCAGTATGGCTTCGATGGAGAGAGCCTGATCCCAGATTCTCGCCCGCTACATACCAAGCTATTGCTAGAAGGGCCCTATGACATCAGTAGTGGACTGATGTCCGCTTCTTTAGTAAGTGAGGGACTTCTGCCGATGCAGCAACCTTTTGCCATCGCCCCCTGGAACTACACGGGTAACGAACAAATTTCCGCTGCTGCCACCGATCTATCAGCAGTAATTGACTGGGTATTGGTTGAACTTTGGGATGAATCTGGTATGCTGGTCCGCAAAGCGGGGCTATTGCTTGAAAATGGTAGCGTGACAGATACAGATGCAATCGAAAATGGCCTCGACTTGTTTTGCCTTGCACCCATTGAGTCAACCTTCCTTGTGATACGCTCAAGAAATCACCTGGATGTGCAGTCGGCCGATAGGATCTCACTCTCTAGCGATGGCCTTCACTATGATTTTACATCAGGGCAAGTGACTGGTGGCAATATTGTCATGAAAGAGATGTCGAATGGCTTCTACGCTATGGCCGCAGGCGACTTTGACTCTAATGGAATCCATAGCTTTGGCGACTACAATAAATACCTTAACAACCCATCGGAGGTGCTCCAATATATTCGACAAGATGTGAATCTGGATGGTTTCGTTACTGTAGCTGATTTCAATCTCTATAAATCCAACTATGCTAAGTTCACCATTTCACCATTGACCTACTAGCTCTTCTTTCAGCACTGAGCCTTCTCCTCGTCTATGCGGAGAGAAGTTCAGGAACTTTCTACCGAATACAGGTGATTGAAGCATCTCAGTTAAAAGGAGTGCACCATGCACAATCAACTATCAACTATCAACTATCAACAACACTACTCGATCCTAATCTCCCTTTCCTCTCCAAAGATCCCAAAAACCTCGAAGTAGATAATAGCCAGATCTTCCAGCAGTTTCAGCTTGTCTAGCCCTTCAAAAGCTGGATAGCGTTTGCGGTATCCAGGCCCTTCAAAACCAAGTCTCCGTATCAGGCTCTTCACTTGCTGGTTTATAAAACGATCTACACTTCTGTTTTCCCTTACTTCGATAGACAGCACACCTACTCCTTCAGAAACTTTTAGCAATAGGTAAACTTTATCCTTCTTCACTTCAAATTCAAGCTGACTTAGCCCATTGGCTTGAAGCGATTCCAATAGATCCATGATTTTGTGATCATCAATGTGAGGCTTTGGAACAATGGCTTCCAATTCTGCAAGTTGCTTGCGCACCTGCTTCAATCTTCTCCTGTTGCTCTTAGCGAAGTACTGTACCATCTTTTTCTTCGCCGGCCCTTCAAGCCCGAAAAATCCGAATCCCAAGTCGCCAATGTTCTTTTCCATATAGGAAACCCGATTGCTTAGACTTGCCATGTTCTTGTAATGTGGGTTTTTCAGGCACTTGAGCACATTTAGTTTTCTACGAGTATAGAACAGCGGTTCCCTAAAGGCCTTTGCTCCTTCGAAGTCCCATTCCTCAATACAATGATAGATTGATTCGCTAAGATTGGCAAGTTCTGCTTCCAAGTGTTCAATAAGTAATTCCAGATCCGTTTTCATAAGTTTCCATCCTTTATCCCTGCCCCGGATTGACCTGAACTCGTATAAACTTGTTACAACTATCCTCAGAATCTTCGCAATTTTCTAACAGGACAGCTGCGCCTCCTCTATCAACATATTGCTTTACAATCTCTAAGGTCTGTTCTGCTCCTGGAGGATCTTGCCCCGACAAGTCAAAGATGATCTTGTCTGAAAGGGATAGTGTAGCAAATAGCGACAACCACTTCCTAGGGTTCCCCCCGAGGGATTTTACTTTTGTCGCAGGACGAACCCTCTTGTCAAGTTCATAAAGCCTCTTCAATACATCCTCATTCAGATTTCCATTTGAGGCCAAATACCGCTTTACCGTTGTTGGAAAGAACAAACTTCGAAAGTTACTTTCTTTGAAGTGCTCGACAAAATGGAGCTTTTGATGCATCACTAGCTGAGGATTCGTTTTGCGACCAGTAAAGAGAGCTACTAAGTTCATCCGCAGATCAAAGAAATGTTGGCCGCCGTAAAGGCAAATACCTAGTAGCTCGCCTTGATTTAACTCAAAGGGAGGAATGCCAAATCTTCCAATATCAAATCCTGTACTCTGTGCAATCATTTAAAACAAATATCGACAGTCCTTCAAGCCCTCAATAGCTTTGCTAGAAATACTAGTGCCCCGGGCACTAGGGCTAAGATAGGACAAAAGTTGTTTGATTTCGGATCGAGGAATTCAGAAGACCGATTTCGGATCTACTTTAGCTAG
>JAHDDV010000576.1 GCA_020629205.1 Chitinophagales bacterium
AATCATCTTTCTCCCAAAGAAGCTGCCCATCCTGGCTCACCTGAGCTATCCAGCCATAGGCTACGGATCCGGGAGTATTGTAGTGCACCCCTACTACGACATAAGTGCTGTCCGAAAGCTCTTTCCAATTGGCTATGAACTTGTTGGCTGGACTGTAGAAACCCAATTCCCAAAGCAGCACACCAGCCGGATCTCGCTTGAACAGAAAGGAATGACCGTAGGGCGAACTCGTTGGTGGTACCGTGTCCTTTTGGTAACTATATACAAAATTGCCATCAAAAGTTTGACGCATAGAGCCTCCAGCGTAACCATTTTCTTCATGATGAGTATGCGTCTCATACACATATCCGGACTTCCCTCGTTTCTCCACCAATAGGTATCTTGCTCCTTCTGTCCCTTCATATACTACTTGCGTGCTAGCCAGAAGATGATCGTTAGGCAAGGCAAATAGTGTACGCCCTTCTTCATTAGAGCCCGCCAATCCTCCTGTCCGACCCCATAATAGTGCTCCTTCTGCATCCAATTTAACAATATATGCATCTCTCTTGAAGCTATTGACTAAACCCTTTACACCAATGAATGCATAGTTTCCATCACTTGTTTCAACACAAGAATCGGCTGATTCAAAATCATCCGTTTCCAAACGATGACTCCAAACTACTGAGCCTGATAAATCAAACTTAGTGAGGAAGAAGTCTCCTCCATTATTATTGCCATTGTCGGCCACTGAACAACTGCAGATCAGATGATCATCAGAAGTCAAACGGAAACTCTCTCGATTGTTGGGAAAATACTCTTTGTCTGGATCAGTAACTGTACTATTCCAGTTGACTTCACCACTTGAAGACAGATTGATCATCATTAGGCTATTCTGTTGACCGACCAAAGTACTATCTGAGTAATAATTTTGAATGTATGGACCAAAAACCGCATAGGAACCATCAGGTAGCACTTCGACTGCAGTGGCACCACTGCTTGTTTGGGTTAAATTCAGTAGTTTCTCAAAGGTATCCTGAGCAAGAA
>JAHDDV010000333.1 GCA_020629205.1 Chitinophagales bacterium
CAAGCAGCAGTACGGAGCCAAGCTATACAAAAATCGTTCAGCGACATCTCCGAATGTCGCAAGGCTACGGGACATGACAATTGCCATCATTCAAAGTAATAGCGCGCTATAACACCGTTGCCGAAACACCATGCTCCTTGATCATTACTCCTTGAACTCAACAATCAACAATCCACCAGCAAAGCCACTCGTTCAGCGACATCTCCGAATATCGCAAAGCTACGGGACCAGACAGTTACCCCGATCATAACGTTCTAAAAACCGCTGCCGAAACACCTTGCTCCTTGATCATTGCTCCTTGAACTCAACAATCAACAATCCACCAAGACAATCCCCTAAAAATCCCCCAAAGCCTCCTTCCCAAAATCCAACAACTGATCCGCCCCAATCATGCCAGCGCTAGTCAGGAGATTATCACCATCCGAGTCTGCAAAGACGAGCGTAGGGTAGTTGGTAATCCCAAATTTGCGGATCGCAATTCGCGCCCCAGGGGCCTTCGCGTCAATCTTGTAGTTGATAAATTTTGAGTTGAAGAAAGAAGCCACTGTTGGATCAGTGTACACTTCTGCGTCCATCACTTTGCAGGGCGGACACCAAGTCGCGTGAAAAGCCAGAAAGATAGGTTTGTTCTCTGCTCGCGACGCCTCTACAGCTTCTTCTAGCGTGCCCGTGCTGAAGATAATCGGGCCGGCATCGACAGGCACTTGCGTATTGGTATTGCTATGACAAGCCAGCAATTGCATTGTTAGGATCAAGAGGAGGATATGCTTCATGTTTTGCGATCTTTCTGAAGCCCAAATTACAACGAATTTTAAGTGGACACGAACGAATCTGAATTGCACACAAGTAGCCTCTTCACAGCGACTAAATTTGGTAGCAAATCGGGAGAGGAAAGGACCAATCTTCTCCCATTGTACCACTCTTATTAATACAAACGATCAATTAAAATTATGGAAAATTCGTTGACGGCGCTCGAAAAGGTCATCCTCAAAAGTAAAGGGGTAACCGACGAGATGCTAGTGAAGTTTACAGAACTTGGAATCACCTCGAAAGAGAGTTTCTCAGTGGTGGGCGATGCCAAGACCCTGTCAGATATCACCGGATTAAGCCCGGAGAATGCCAGCGCAATAATGGAATGGGCAGGAGTGCAATCAGCCGCTCCAACTGCCGGTGCAAATGTTACAACAGGACCTGGTGGAACAGTGTTGAGTACCGATGGACAGAAGATCGTCGTGGAGGACTCCAGCGTGATCAAGTGTACACACTGTGACCACAAACAGCCTCATGATTATACTTCTGGAGATCTCTGCCCCAATTGTGGAAAGCAAGCCGAACCAATGACCAATTGCTATTGGTGTTACAATGTGGGAAGCGGCAAATTTTGTAGAAGTTGTGGAGCCGAATATGTCAAAAACCTCGACTATGAGATAGCAGTTTTGCTCAAGCGTGAAGGCGTATCGAAACGAGAAATAGCCAGAGAATTGGCTGCGATGTTGGACTCAGAGAAAGAAACCCGTTTGACGCAGTTGAGATCTGGTCGCTACTAGAATACCCATTGTGCCTTTAACTCAATAAGAACCCTGAGAATTGAATAAGATACAAACTTGTCATAGCTGTCACAGTCCACAGCCTGTGGACTGGAAAGCCGGAGATCATTGCAACAACTGTGGCGACGTGGTGCGTGAAGATGTAAGCTGCGCATGGTGTACACATGCTGTGCCCAATCAGAAATTTTGTCGCGACTGCGGTTTCGAAATGGTGGAGCCACAGTTATTTGGTGTGGCCCGAATGCTGAAGGATAGTGGGATCGATAAGCTATCCTTGGCCTCGCGTGTTAGAGACCTTGAGCCAGATCATGTAGCGCATTATAAGTCGCTCTATAATCGCCATCTGGCTGTACTGGACAATAGAATTGAGGAATTGCGGCTGTGTGAGCAGTTCTTGATTTACAAACATTATTCTCGAAGGCTTCGGGATAGCTATCTCGCACAGATACCCTTTGATGAAGCTACGATGGCTCATCTCAAGTCCGGTGCAGAAGGGCCTTTTCAAGGTAGAGAAGAAAAATTAATAGAGGTAATCGAGCGCAGTCCAATTGCGGAGACCAAAACTCTTGGTCTTTTAGCAAGCGTCTTTGCCAATGAAGTCAACTGGGACGGCGACTTCATTGCGAGACGGGAGCGGGAGATTACCTCTCTTTTTACACGCTCTTCTAATCCTGATCTCCTGGTGGAGTGCATGGCAGCCTTTGCCAGCGGTTCCATGGTGCGGATCTTGATGAAAGAAAAGCAGTTTCCATTTCTAAAGGGACGTTTTGCCGATCGTACCAAACAGTTTCTGGATCAACATTGGCATGGCTTAGGCCAACAAGCCCGCTTGCGAATCGCTCCATTTGTTGTTCGACTCAAGGACCTGGAGCAGCTGGACCCGAAGCTCCAGCATTCGATCAAAACCAGCTTGGCTCAAGCCACCAATAACCAGGATGAAGAAGTTCAGTTTTCAGCATTCGTGGCGAATCAGAATGGCAAGGAACTCTATACCATTATTGAGAAAGATCCGGACGCTGAAAATGCCGAACTGGCAGCCAGAATTATTTGTGAATCGCAGTTTCCCAATGAATGCGCCAAGCTACTCCGCATAGCGCATGCAGGTCTTCAAAAACTGGCTTTTACCATCTTGTACGAAAGCCAAAACAATGTATTTCGGGTCACTCATGTTGATCCGAAGATTGCAGAATCCGCCGTGCAGTACTTGCTTGAAGATTCCAAACAAGAATTTCAGCACGAGGCCTTGTACATGATATCTCAAGTGCCCGGCTTTAAGCAGGATGTAATACGCATTCTGCAACAAGTTGTAGAGAAAAGTGGTAGCCCGGATATTCTGGTCTCTGCCCTACATGGCTCAGGTGACGAAGAAACCAGTCAGGCCATTATCAAGGAATTGCTGCGGCATGACTTGAACGTAGAGATATTGAAAGTGCTCTGCTTCAAAAGCGATAAGGTCAACTTCGGTCAGGATATGATTCAGAAGGTGATTGATTTTAGACTTAGCGATCAATACAATTTGGATGATCATCGCCACTTGACCGCACCGATTATTCAAAAGCAATTGCAAAGAGAAGACGAGGGGGCTTACTATATGACCAGGTCGGTGATGAATGGACTCTTCTTACAGCATCCCCAGCAAATGTATGAAGGCATTCGTTTCATGTGGAAGGATGATCCGCGACAGATTTATATCGATCCGTTAAATGGTCAGGTGGATAAGCTGCACATCGATACGGCACATCTCCATAGATACTTCGATAGCCCGGCGGACTTTGCCAGAGGTTTTGCTGAGATGCTTCGTGGCCTGGGGAAGGATGACTCCCAAAGGCTGATGTGGCAGTTTCGCACCTTTTGGAAGCCCTTTGAAGAAGGTTGGAAGGACTTCGTGTCGAGCGAAAGAAGCATCCAAATGATCGTGGCCCAAGGCTGGATAGACCTGCTGCATAATACCGATTTGCATGAACCTTCTAGAGCACTTGGGGTAAAAGCCCTGGCAAACATAATGCCCTGCTTAAGCGGTGATAAGGCAAAAATGGTAAAGGACCAATTGCAAGAAGTACCGAAGATCAGTAGCACCGGAAGTCTGGGTCGCGAGATTCGTACGCTCTGTGAAATGGAGTTTGTTTGATCAGTTGGCAAGTTCGGATAAAAGAGGTGGCTCAAAAGAGGATTAAAAACAACCGATCCTGGTGCTGCGAACTTAGTTTGCGTAGCACTAGTGCCCGGTGCACTAGTGATTGGAATAAAATCAGAATGTAATGTATAACCTAGAAAATCTAAAAGTTGATATGGACAAAACCGTCATCCATGATGATGTGAATCCGGCAACTATGAGAATACTTTTGAAGACAGCCGAAGGTCCGAGCTTCGAGCAGATTAGCACTTGGCTGAAAGAGAATGCTGGATTTGAGCCAGTGGTCGGAACGCAGTTTGGCAATATGGCCATGTTTCGACTGCAAGAAGCCCAGATGAACTGCAACCACATTCCAGCCCCGATGATGCTGGAGGATTTTGACCAATGTCATCAGGATGATCCCGAGGTGAAAGCCCTTATAGAACAACACAAGTCGCAGGCTTTTGTGTCCGTCACTCCCGAACTCGACCTGATTGCTTCGCACAAGCTCTTTATTCTCTTGGCCATTGCTTATACCGAATGTGCGGAGAGTGCAGTGCTAATCCTGCAAGACAACACCAAGCTTGCTTTCTCACCGGAGAAGTTCAAATCAATTGCTTTGCCCAATCTGGCCGATCCAGGATTTCTACCCATGCCATTACTGGTAAAGGTGGAATCAGGCAGTGATGAGCAAGGTAATTGGGGGTACACTACGGGCTTGCGTCAGTTTGGACTACGGGACATGGAGATCATGGGCTCTAAGGAGTCTGCTGATCATATTCAGGCTTTCTTGCAGGATACAGCCAGCTATTGTTTGAGTCGAATGATCCGCTTCAAGAAGAAGAATACACTTCAATATGGAGAAGATGGACGTACAGTGACTATGCAAAAGCGAGCAGGCCGCTTCAACGAAGGAGAAAAAGTAATGCGCATCGAGCTGGATAAAATCGAAGAAAATGTCTAAGAAAAAGAAAGGCGTTGAGGACTGGGGCTTTTGGGAAAAAGTCAAAGTCGAACGCATAGAGGAAATGTTGGCAGAAGGGGTGGACTTTGCTCCGCATATTGCCAATGCTATGAACTACGAATGCAAAAAGTCGGTCTTCGCAAAGCTGCTGGAAACTTATCCAGACCAACTAGAACAAGCGGATATGTTTGGCTACACGCTCCTCTGGAAATCTGCCAGTGCGCCCTTCAAATACAGTCGCATGTTGATGGAAGCGGGTGCCGATGTTACTAAACGCGATATGACGGGCAAGTCGCTCTTGATGTGGTCGAAGGAATTGAACAACAACAAATTGTATCGTCACCTTAAAGAATTGCAGACAGATTCGGTTTCCGACTAATTAAGCAGAAGAGATAAAGAGATTTAGAACCCAAAAAACGAAGCAGAATGAAAGAAGTTTGGAGTAATTATCTGGAGGCTCTAAAAAGCCTCAACCCTGATTTTCCTATGGAATTGAAAAAGCCGATCAAAGATGAAAAGCTGGAGGACGCTGAGCATGAGCTAAAATTGAAACTGCCGGAGCAGTTGAAAGCACTATACAAAGAAAACAATGGTCAGGGATTGACTCCCGATCTAATTCTCTTTGACTTCCGACTGATGCCAGCCAAGGAAATAAAGGACTTTATCCTCAAGCAGGAAGAAGATGTGCTGGCCGAAGAGCCTGACTTCTACCAGTCTTTTCCGGTAGGTGCCATCAAGCCGAAGCGAAATCACCACAAGTGGATTCCCTTTGCTGTAGCAGAAGCGAAAGATCATAGTTGTGAGTTTCTTGCCATAGATATGGATCCTGGGCCAAATGGAAAGGTGGGCCAAATCATCAATAGCTACCCTACTACAAACCATGTCGGCTTTCGATCCAACAAGAGCTTCGTGCTTGCCAATAGCCTTAAGGAGTTTTTAGAGATGTTGACCCGCAAGATCAAAAGTGGCAGAGTCTATTACAAGCAAAAAGACTGGAAGTATAAACTTCGTATGGTCAAGAAGCAATCGATGGTAGAGTCCTTGTACAATGAGCTGGTACCTGCGGATTTTCGTGAAAAGCAAGAAGCAATTGTTCAGGCTTATCACGGCAAGGCTGCTCGCTATAAGAATACGAACTTCGGGGTAGAATTCCAGCTGCCTGAGAAATTCTACTTGAATGGAAATGTAGAAAGTACGGCCGCTAGAACCAAGGTAGGTGAGCAATTCGAGTATGTGGATACGGTGGAACAAGCAAGAGTGGCTTGGACGAAAGCACTTGATGACGATGAGGAAGCCACGCTTGGAATCTCTGTGACAAAAGCACTGCAATCCTCCCCGCCAATGGAGCAGGTAAAGGGACTATTGTCTCTGTACGAGCAGCAAGGAGCAGCTTATGCTAATATTCCAGGCATGGACTTCACCTTGGAGCATGAAGTGAAGGAAGGGCATGAAGGTTTCAGTGCTTACATGTACCTGAAGCAAGGTATGGCTGGCCATGTCAGCAAGACCGTATACTTGATTGAGCCAGATACGATGCTGTCGGTTGCTGCCGACAATCATGTCTCCGATGAAGAATTGAAAACCATCGTCAATTCCC
>JAHDDV010000334.1 GCA_020629205.1 Chitinophagales bacterium
ATTTTGTTTATGGACCAGCGATGCCTAGGGTGTGGTTTGTAGGCTTGAAGTTAAAATCTTTGTAAGTCATCAGTCATCAGTCATCAGTCATCAGTCATCAGGCGCTCATGCACCAGATCAAACCGTACTTCCTGTTCAATAGCATGAATGTGCTCAGCATGTTGGTCTACAAGAATCCCAGAGATGCCGACCGTTTTATTCAAGAGTTTTCCAAAATGTATCGCTACATTCTTCGATTAAACGAAGCTCATTTATCAATAAGCATCACTACGCTCAACGTTCGGCGACATATCAATCTTGGGCCAAAACAGGTAGTCCTACCAAGCAGGTCCTCCCTCCGAAATTGATGAATGTATAGCGTTCGATACAATAGCCCTGAGATTTAAAGCATCACCACACAAATCGACCTCCTCCCCAAGAACACCAGACGGTGCTATCTAGCCGCGATGGAAGAGGAAATGCAAGTGCTGCACAGGGGACTGAGTATGCCGCTAGCGGTAGCTCGACGATAGGAGAGATGGCGCTAGTGGATATACGAAGCCCCTGGGCAGTGCTTGCATTGGAACGGACAGCGCGACGGGTGCTGCAAGGAGCGTATCTGTTGGGCTCCAAAAAAAAGAAGACCCTGCCAGGCCACTAGTGCTACGCAAACGAAGTTCACAGCACTAGCTGCCTGACAGGGTCTGATACAAAACAATTGAAACGATATGTCTACTGGTAGCTGAACTATCTAGCCATCTTGATCACCGTACTTTGGTGCAAGGATTGCTCTCCGCTCGAAAGCTCAAGATAGTAGAGGCCCAAATGAAGGGAAGCTTCCAAATCAAGACGAAGGCTGGTTTTCCCTTCAACTGTTTTGATTGATCGCTCCAAGACGACCTGACCATTTGAGGCGATCAACCTTAGCTGACAGTCTCTGGATTGCTCATCTTGAATTTCAATATTCAGAAATTGCTGGAAGGGTAGGGGATAAACCTTTACCTCAAACCCTTCTTCCAGGCTTGTTTGATTCGGCGCTTTACCAGCTACTCCTTTGATAGGCTGTACTGTAGTCACATCCCCAGGACTGGCAATGCCTCCGGCTGTTGGAGCATTGGTAGTGCCTACCGGTCCTACACCTGCAATACTTCCTGAACCGGCGATTTCTGATGATTCACCTTCAGTCGATGGCTCTTCTACTTCAGCAATCCCGAATGGATAGATCTCAGACCAATCACCGCAATTTGCTCTCACTTGCATCTCATAGTCAATGCCTGCGTTCACCTGATTGCTATAGAAGTAACTTTCTGTAACCACTATTTCGGTCCAGTCTGTGTCTGTAATTTGACGACCCCAAATGATGTAATGCTCAGCCCCATCCACATCCGGCCAATCGATCTCGACTTCAGTGTCGCTGAGCATCGTGATCACTGGTATGATGGCTTGATCGCAGTTGATTGTTGGTTCGGGTACCGCAGGGGTGCTAAAGCTGTATACTTTAGACCAGTCGCCGCAATTGGCTTTGACCTTTACAAAATACTTTGTCTCGGGAGTGAGTTCATCCGTGGCAAAGAAGCTCTCTGCGAGAGGAATTTCGAAGAATTCCGCTTGAGACTCTTGTCTTCCTGCCAGTACGTATCCTTCAGTATTGGCAACATCTTCCCAATCAAATTCTGCCGATTTAGGTCCGGTCACTGTTATTTCCGGTACCAATTCCGCAGCACAATCCAATGGGCATCGGGGAGCGAGATCTATCTCAGCCAGAGCGTATTGTTGTCCGTTTTCCCAGTCATAGTCCTCTGTACTTGAACCAAATGTGGCAAAGTCCTCCATGCTCATATCGCCTGTCGCTCCTGCTGGTAATGCCAATACTGCATCAGCAGAGATAATCCCGTTCTGTTGTTGCATGGCGAAGAATTGTTGTACTGTATAGCTACAATCACCTGAAGGCAATAGTGGTGGACCACCGCCATGACAAAACTCATAGGTATCATCTCCACATGTAGCGATGTAGGCTGTTTCTCCTTCCGGACAGAAGCCAGTGGGGTTTGCGGAGACGGTAGGCATTGTCTCGACGAAGCTAGATGGGTCTGGGTAGAAAGTTGTGAAACCATTTTGATTGAACTCGCAACCGGACCATAGGTGACATACGCCACAGAAAATTTCATCTTCGGGGCAAGGATTGACAAAGAGTGTACCTTGGGTGGCAGAGAATCCAACATCTGTTGTTACTATCGTGCCGCTTCCGTCAAGGCAAGGGGCTGATAAAGTACAATTATTGAAGTTAGGGATGAATCCATATAGCTCGTATTCGGTAGTTGTTGGGTTCCCTGTTAGTGTGCAAGTGGATTGCAAGGTCGTGCAGCCCAGCCATTCCTGCTCTACTGTATAGGGGGTCTCTGAGACCAAGTCCCCATCGCAGTAGGTTTGCAAAACACAGGTGCCATCAACTTCGACCTCCTGCGGTTCCCCAAGATTTTCTACTTCTACTGTAAGTTGACCGCCGCAGCCAAACTTGTCAAAAGCGAAAACAGTATACTCTCCGGCATCTAGATTGGATATGTCCTGAGTAGTAGCTCCGTTGCTCCATTGGTAGCTTATCGGCGGTGTGCCTCCGCTAATACTGATGTCAATGGCTCCTGAATTTGTTCCAGTACAGGTGTTGGTAGTCTGGTCTGTCAAGACAACATCTGCTACGCTGCTACAATCAATGATCTCGAAGCTTTGACTCTTGGTGGTACAACCGTTGTCGACAAGTACTTTATAAACGCCCGCACTGAGATTTTGGATCTTGTAGATGTTTGCATAGCGGTCATCTCCCGGGCCGATCACATTACCAGCAGGATCTGTCCAGGTTGTTTGGTAGTAGCCGATGCCATTTGGGCTCACATGGATTTGAATCGCTCCGTTGTTTGCACTGGCAGAGGTCAATCCGGTGAGTGTTGGCTCGATATTAATGATGTTGCCATTGTTTCCCCAGCAGGTTTCGAAATCAATGTCAAGAGCGCTACAGCAGCAAATGTACTTGTCTCGGGTAATTACGCAGCCATTGGATAGAGCGATTTCCACGGTGTAATATCCTGGACTTGAAATGTCAGTGGCGTCTTTTGTGTTCGCTGTATAGTTGTCGGGTCCAGTCCAGCTGTAGGAAAGAACGTTTAGAGAGCCTACATCCAGGGTGATTGAGCCGCCAGGAGGTCCATCTCCTGAATGGCAGAATGGAATGTAGTCCGTGTCAATAATCAGGACCTCATTGGCCACATGTCCAATGTGTACAACATACTCTTTGTAGCAGTTCTCCTCACTGTAGAGCTTGAGTGTGTAGGCGCCCTGGCTGAGGTTTTGTAGATCGGAAGAGCTGGAAGTAAAGCCATTTGGTCCGGTCCATTCGAAGCCACTGGCAGTTCCGGAGATTACATTACTTACGATGTATCCACGGTGCGTAGCATCACAGTAGTCTCCGGTTGCAAAGACTGCTTGAATATCGGGACAATCACCTATGGTATAGGTTGCGGTATTTGATCCGCACTCACTGTTGGACACGGTAACGGTATAAGAACCCGCTTCCAAGCCGTCGATATCCTGGTTTACGGATCCATTAGACCATGCGTAGGTGAATGGTCCGTTTCCATCGGTGATTTCAATGTCTATGGATCCTGAAGGGCTGCCATCACCAGACATATCATTGTTGACTGTTCCTTCAAATTCGAGACAAGTACAATCAATGGCCTCTACAGTAAAGCATTCTTGTATGTCTCCGAAGGCTCCACAAAAGTCGAGAATGGTGTAGCAATACTCGCCGGGAGGTCTGTTTGACAAACTAGAGGTGGTGGCGTCTTCTTCAAAGTCAAACTCGGGATCCAGCCATCCGATATCCCAGAAGCCTATATAGCCAGGTTCACCTTCGATGGAGATGCTCAATGCGCCATTGCTAAAGTTCTCGCAGGTTGGTGTAGACTCGACAAGATTTATTTCAAAGCCAGCATTGACTCCGACTGTGAAAGTCTCCGTTCTTGTACATCCATCAGCATCCGTAGCAACTACAGTGTAATCTCCTGCTGTTAACCCAGTGATGACATTGGTGGTTTCTCCATTACTCCACTCTACAGTAGTAGGGACAGAAGTAGTGATAGAAATACGTCCGTCTGCCGAGCCCGCTGAGCATTCATTGAATTCGAGAGCGTTGATTTCGAATTCCGTACCCAGTGAGGGAATCGTATAGCAAGATATTTGCCCGCCAGATGCGGAGCAGGAATTGAATAGCATGAAGCAGTATTCACCAGGACCCTGATTTTCTAAGGTCACGATAGGTTCATCGTAAAATAACTCCAGATTTGGATCTCCAAATCCCAGGTTCCATAGCCCCACGTAACTATCCTCACCGATCACCTGAATTGTGATGGAACCGTTTTCTTCATGCGGGCAACTGCCATGGATATCTTCTAATTGTACGGTAAGCGGAGAGGATATGCCTACCTCATAGCTTTGCGTAACTGAACAAAATGGCTCTTCCAGATTGAAAATCTGAACGGTATAAGTTCCAGGAGCAAGGTTGTTGATGTAGTTTTCCTGTGATCCATTGTCCCACTGGAAGTTCAGATTTTGGTCAGATATTAGGTTGATACTTCCTTCATTGGATTCCTGAGAGCAAGCGTTGATTACGTATGCTTCGAGATCAATAGCATCGAGGCAGTCGCATTCAGGACTTGTTGCGCTTTCGACTGTGAAGCAGGCGATCTCCAAGGGTGCAGCGCATCCCTGTACATGGAGGGAGAGGCAATAATCACCTGACGATAACTCATTTCTTTCCAGAAAGGATGCGGGTGCTACTTCCACCAATGGTTGGTCAGACCAAATCAAATGTGCCTCCGTAGTCCCATTCAAGAGGTCTTCGCTCAATTCAAGCTCTAGCACTATAGAGCCAGTGCTTTGATCTGGGCATGAGGGTACAGCCGCTGAAAGGCCAGGATTTGCAGATGGACCGCCAATGACATATTCGAAAGATTGCTGACAACCTGTGAAAATGTTGGAAACAATTAGATTGTAGATGCCTGCTGGCTGATTTGATAGTGGGCAGGAATTTGTCCCGGAACATCCGGTGATGTAGCTCCCGTTCTGTGACCATTCCCAGGTATAGTTCATACTATTGGTGCCCACCTGAATAGAGCCACTAGCATCTCCACAGGCGTCGGTGACCGAATTCAGAAGCAATAAGTTGAGTGGATCGTATTCAACTGTGTAGGTAAAGGTCTCTTCACAATCCGTATCCAGATCAGTAACCAGCACTTGATATTCACCCGGAGCAAGGTTGTTTCTTGATGCTCCTGTAAATCCATCAGCGAGCCAGGTGTACTCATAATAGGATGGGCTAAGCTGGATGCTACCATTGTTTTGCAAGCTATTGCAAGCATTGGAGATGCTGGCATCAACTTCAATTGGTGCGCCACATTCACAATTGAAGACAAAACCTCCTTCGCACTCCGGTACGACAATCGTGCCTTCAGATATCAGACAATTGACTGCATTGGTAATAGTATACCAGTATTCACCTGCGAGGTCAGTAGGAAAGATAAGTTCAGTGAATTCTCCATCAATTGGCTCTCCTTCGTACCACCACTGCAAAGTAACGGGTTGGTATAGAATGGGGTCTGTTAGGATTTGAATTGCTCCTTCTTCACCGTTGTAGATGGCCTCACTATCATATTGCAGCGATTCATCACAATCCTCTACCAGTACAAAGAGTCCTTCTGCTGGTTCGCAGCCAGTGTTTCCTTGCATATTTAGGAAGGCTGGATTAACCAATAGGTAATATGCATGATACTCACCAGGTCCGTAGTAGGTGATGCTAGCGCTGTTAAATGTCTGATCTTGTTGGTTGAAACTGGCAACAAAGTCTTCATCCTGGGCTAAGATGAGTGTTTCGTCAGAGCCGGGTGCAGTATAAGTAACCGTGTAGTATACTGTAAATGGAAAGTCGAAGTTGGGTGTTGAGAAATCTCCTTCTGCAACTTCCAGAATCATCGCGTTATCAACGTTGCTGTAGGAAAAGGAGATTTCGGGACACTGCAGATCATAGCAGTCGGAGCCACTGCAACCTGCCATATCATCGGTACCCTGATATTCGAGGCAAAATTGATCTCCAATTTCTCCAAATTGCATGTCAACAAGAGCATCCTGATCGGCGTT
>JAHDDV010000335.1 GCA_020629205.1 Chitinophagales bacterium
TAGCCCCGGGTGAAGCGGAACGAAGTGCTCAGATAGCGTCGTGAATGCCGGAGCGAGGGTGGCTCGGAGCAAAGCGGAGAGACGCACTCGCCCGTGCATGAACAGCTAGCTGAGTGCTGAGTATTAGCGGAACACGGGACGGGTGTCGCCACGTCGCTTTACTGCTCGGCTCCAAAATAAAAGAAAAAGCCTTTTCTTTGAAGCGCGATGACCAGACTAAATTTTGCATGCACTCTTCTATTCTCGCTTGTTTTAGCGAGCTCATGTGATAGGTGGCCCGCACCATTGGAGGCCCTGGAAATCAAATCCCAAGGGGAAATTCCCTGGGATCAGAAGGGACCATGTACCATCATTTGGCGGGGAGATTCGCTGCCGGGCAAAATTAAGTATCGCGGAGGTATGTCTGTGGGCTATCCGAAGAAGTCTTATGCCTTGGATCTGAATCTCAAGACTTCGCTCTTGGGATTGCCGGCAGATGATGATTGGATATTGAATGCTTCTTATATTGACAAGACTTTCATCAGGCACAAACTGAGCTATGATCTCTTCCGGCAAATGTCTGTACAAAATCTGGCGTCGGAGTGTAGCTATTTTCTGCTCAGGGAAAATGGGACAGACAAGGGCCTTTATGTGCTAATGGAGGAGGTAGATGCTTCTATGATTGGCCTAAACAAGCTCGATAGCATGGCTATGTTGTTTAAAGATCCGTCTATTTTTTATGAAGAGCGATTGCCGAAGGTGCAGGATTCGACCAATTATTATCAGCAGAAATTTCCTAAAATTCAGCAGGCGGATAAGGCCTGGTATCTCGACCAGTTTCGGGCGTTTATGTTCCAGACGGATGATCAATCGTTTGTGCAGGGCATCGATCAATGGGTCGATCTCAGGAATGTGATTGACTGGCATTTGATTCTTTTGCTGAGCAATAATGGAGATGGCATTATGAAGAATTGGTACCTCTACAAACTGGACGCCTCTACACCTTTTCGTTTTGCTATTTGGGATTACGATCACTCTTTTGGGCGAGACGGGGATGGGGAATATAATATGATGGAACGACCAATTAAATGTAAGCGATCAGTCTTGCTTCGACGTTTAATGGAGACGGATGCTCAAGGATATAATCAGCGATTGAATCAACGATATCAGCAATTGCGTAAGAAAGGAATTTTCTCGAAGGAAAACCTGCTTGCAAAAATCGAGGAAAACAGGTTTACGATCATAGATGCTGTGGCAGCCAATGTCGCTCTTTGGCCCGATGACGGGCCAGGGTATTGGGACAAAAAAAGCCACCGGGAAGAGGTGGCTATTATGGAGCAATTTATTGAGCTGCGTCTCACTCAACTGGATGAAAGATTTGGCTGGACGGAATAGGATTCCGCCCAGGCCATTTCGATTATTCTATTTTGATCAATTCCACTTTGAAGACTAAGTCATCGCCTGGCTTGATGACACCACCGGGACGAGGATTTTGACCGTAGCCAAGATTGGTAGGGATGACCAGGATTCCTTTACCGCCCTCGCTAAACAATGGAATGCCTTCTTGCCAACCTTTGACTACATTCTTTAGCGGGAAGGTAGCGGGCTTCTTTCTGTCATATGAGGAATCGAACTTGGTACCGTCAAGTAGCGTGCCTTCGTAATGGACCGTCACCTTGTCATTGATAGTGGGGTGACTGCCATTGCCTTCTTTTTCTACTACATAGTAGATCCCGCTTTCCGTTTTGTCCCATTTCTTGAAGCCAGCATCGTAGAGGTATTGTTCAAAAGGATTGCTTGGTTTTTGCTCCGCTGGACCACAGCTCGCAAGCAGTACCATAAAGGCCAGTCCAAGGAATAGTAGATGTCTCATCTAAATTTATTTCGATTTTTAATAGTAGGTATTGCTTCTAGATTAGTTTAGCGTTGGATCTTCCGGAAACTGGGACACTAATCTGTAGTTTTCTCCTTTTGCCTCCATCATATCTTTCCAGAGAGAGGTCGGGAAATGAGTGAAGACATTATTGTGTGTTACCTGATCGACAAACCAGGAATTGCTTTGAAACTCATTTTCCAACTGACCATATTGCCAGCCTGAGTAGCCGAGAAAGAAGCGAATGCTCACATCAGACAATTGGTCCTTGACCATCATTTTCTTGAGTTTCTCAAAATTGCCGCCCCAATAGATGCCATCGACAACCTCATGAGCACCTTCCATGCGATCGGGCCCCATGTCATGCACAAAATGTAAAGTGTCGGGCTCTACAGGTCCACCATAAAATAGTGGCGCATTAAAATGTCCTACTCCTGTGATCACATCTGAAAGGGTGAGCGTCAGCTCTTTATTGAGGATAAAACCCAGAGATCCAGTCTCTGCATGCTCGCAAAGCAATATCACTGACCGCTTAAAATTTGGGTCGTACATAAAGGGCTCGGCCAACAGCATTTTGCCGGGGCCGGGAGCACCACTTTTGCGAATCATTTTCTCAATATCCAACCAATCACTCATCTCCATATCGGCTCTCTTTATAATATAGACAAGGAATTTTTCTGCCTCTTGACAGATCAAGTCGAAACATACAAATATTTGCGGACAATGGACAAAAAAGCCACACTTTTCAATACCTCGAGTTTGTCGCAGATACTCCAATCAGTTGCTCGTACTGTTCTCCCTGCCCCTGATAGTAGATCAGTATGTGGTAGTCGTTCTCTGTTAGGTGATAACTGCCCTCAAGTAGCTCTTCGTCTATCCTTGTAGATCCGTCTTTTCTCAATGCATAGATATAGTTATAGTATCCTTGCTTGAGATATAAACTGCCCTCATAACGACTTGTTTCATAGTTATATTTCAACTGTGCCTCCTGCTGTATCTGCCAATCCGTCAAACCGCCAAAAATGTAGATATTGCCATCTTCAATGGGCTCCTCCATTTCAAGACTAAAATGCACCCACATATATTCTGCATCTACGTCGTCGATATGGCTATCGTACAAGCCAATAATATAACGACCATTGATATCGGTCCAGCGGCGATAGTTGTCGCGACTTCGCGGCTGATCGCTTTGCAATACGGCATTTAGATCGGGGTTGCGACTGATACGGACCACTCTGGGACCAGTGTCGAAAAGGCTTTTGGTATTGAAAAAACGGAACTCCTGCCCTGCACTAAACATGCCTTGATCTGTCTGATCGTATCTGGCAGTACCCTCCATCACAAATATGGGACGGAGATCTCGCAAGGCTTTATCCCATCGGCCGTTTTGCAAGATGACTACCTTGAGATCCATGTATGGATTCATCACATTGATGGCACCGAAGGCGATCTTGAAGGCCATCTGCTGATGGGATAAGAAGTAGCGCTGCGCTACCGGATGACCAAGCGTGGGAGAGATCTCCACCTTGGGATCGACGATCATCAGGCGTCGGCTAAGTATCGGGTATTCTTCCTTGCCAGACTCATAAACCACCAGGAGATAGTTTCCTGATTTGGTGACTCCCAACTGCTCGTTAGGGAATCGCAATCGGTAATGTGTGTAGGGCTGTTCTGTATTAAAAGAATAGTCGAAGTCATCTATCTGATCGTCCAGAAAACCATCGATATAATCGAAGGGATCCAAATCAGTGGGACGCCATCGCGAATCGCAATGAATCAATGAATATTGATAGTCTTTGAAGTCTCCGTCCAGATCATCGAATCTCAGCTCGAGCTGCTGCCCTGCACCCAATTCAACCATCGGATAAGAATGCTCGTGACCAGGCACGATGAGTTGCACCGTCTTGATATTGGATCGGTAAGTCCGATCTTCATAGACCAGCGACTGCTCCTCCCCTACATAGTCTTGCGCGTGCAGAGCACAGTACATTAGAGAAAGCACCAAGAAGATACAAAGCCTTCGAATCATCTAGCGCGTTTACTTCCACCTACCATATTAGCAACGCGATCAAGAGAAGGATCATTGCGATAGATTACTTGTCCTCTGGCTTGCTTCCTTTTTACAGGCGTGATAATGCCGGCCCATTCATCGCCACAGCGATTGGTAATGGTACAGCCATCAAGGATGAGTTTGCCACCAGACATGACCTTGATATAGCTTCCCGCCGGCATGGAAACCAGGCATTTGATGGCCAATGTGCCTCCTTTTTCTATAATCAGATCACCATTCAAATCTTTGGCCGACTCCCAGGTCACGATTTGGCCACTTTGGATTCGGATGGACTGCTCCGGATTGCGCTCACACCAGACCGGATCCAACAACTTGCGCTGCGAGGATCGTTCTTTGCTCCAATTGTATTCCATTCTACCGAGCTGGCAAGGCGTAATCGCTCCGTGGGTGGCATTATAATCCATCATATTGTTGGAGCAAGTGGCTCCTTTCCAGCAATTCCCATTTTTTGGCGTATCATCGCAGCCGTCGTCTGAATTCCAGGTGTGTCGCAGTCCCATGGAATGCCCGATCTCATGATTTAGCAGCCCGGCCATACGTCCCGCTGTCGCACTGAAAGGATCATCTTTGCCTTTTTGAATCTGTCGTTGGTACTTATAAAAGGCCCCCGCCATTTTTACCCAATACTTCATCCCTATACCATCCGAGGAGGGTTTGTAAGTCGGCGAGGCAATACTGTCGGGATGATGCTCCAGCATAAAGATGTTTAAAACCTCCTGCTTGCGTACACCATAGGTGTCATATTGTGCTTTTTCCGAGGAATGATGGGGCTTTCCCTTCTTATTAAATAGCATCAATTCGCTATCTCTATGTACATATATACCATCATCACCAGGAACGCCTTCCTTTCCCGTAAGAACATATCGATAGCGAACAGGCAGTTTCGGCGTATCATTGCCTACAGGAAGCACCATTTCATCATTGACTTTCAGCTTGTAATTGGCGGATCGAACCATTTTTTCTGCAAATTGCTTAGCCTGAACTCCTGAAAAATTGCGCTCTCCCTCATCACTGGTTATGAAATGGATGTTTATCCGGACATATCTCATAGGTGTATGTTCTGGATATCTCGCGTCAGGGGCATAGTTATCAGACTCCTTACAGATATCGATTCCTGCATTTTGTTCAGGTGTCGGTTCGGCCTCTTCGTATATGATGTTTTCGGCTTGCAGGTATTGCACTTTTCGGGCGCAGGCGACAAGGACGCAAACTGCCAGTAGCAATATGACATTTTTCATAATTAAGTATTAAATTAGCCTTCTATTAATCGCTCGTAAAAAAGTCTAAGATGAATATTGGGAAAGTGTGGATCCTACTTGGGACGTTCTTAATCTGCTTTGGTTGCAATACTACAAGCAATGATGCACCAAATGAGGAGAAAGTAGCGGCCACTCAGGCTCAAAAAACAGAAAAAAAGGCAGAAATCTATACTCCGCCAGATTTTTCTAAACTGGATAAGAATGCCTTGACATCCAAGATAGGGGAAATCGAAGGAGACCTCTATAAAAATATCACCGCACTCGACGGCAGAAACAAGAATGCCATCAATGTGTTATCGGCCTATAACACCTACGCTAAGAATTTTCCGGATGACGCTGATGCGCCAAAGTACCTGTTTAAGGCAGGAGAGATTCAGAGAACGCTCAAGCGTTTTGACAAAGCCATTGCTTCCTACAAGACGATTTGCGAAAAGTATCCGGATTATGAAAAGACGCCACACAGCCTCTTCTTGCTAGGTTTTACTTATGAGGAGGACATGAAAAACACCGACAAAGCCAAGGGGGTATATGAGGATTTCCTCAAGAAGTATCCAAAGCATGACCTGGCTGACGATGTGCAGTTTTCGCTCAATAATCTAGGTAAATCTGCTGAAGAGATTATCAAGGGATTTGAGGCCAGAAAGAAGAAATAACGTTCTTAGTGCATGGTGCATGTTTGTTGATAGTTAATTGTGGATAATTGATTATGAACTTCTTTTGTGTACTCACTCAATTCTTGAGCTAATCGCTTAGTACTTAAAACTATTTAGGAGCTCAGCTGCATTGGCCCGCTCCACCTGCTGCCCGTGCTCCGCTAATACTCAGCACCCCGCTAGCTGCTACAGCTCAGCCACTAGCGTCTCCTCCTTCGTCGGAGCCACTATTGGCTGGCTTTCGCGACGCTATCAGGGC
>JAHDDV010000336.1 GCA_020629205.1 Chitinophagales bacterium
ATGCTACCTCTCGAGGTCTTGACCTTGTTAGCTATCTGTTTCTCCTGCCTCTACATCATGCGGCTAGGCTACAATTGGTCCGACCTACAAACAAGCATGTCTAGCAAAGTTGGTCAGGCACTGCCGGTCTTGCTAATTTTGTTTGCCATTGGTGTGCTTATCGGTAGTTGGATTGTATCGGGTACCATTCCGATGTTAATTTATCATGGTGTCGCCTGGATCAATCCTGCATGGATCTATATAGTAGCATTCCTTATTTGTATTGTGTTTTCTCTATTGACTGGAACCTCTTGGGGCTCAGCCGGTACTATCGGTGTAGTGATGATGGGTATCGCTCAAGTCTATGATGCCAATCTGGCAATCACTGCTGCTGCGGTGGTGGGCGGATCTTTCTTTGGAGATAAGCTATCTCCTTTATCTGATACAACAAACATCGCCAGCTTGGCAACAGATGTTCCCTTGTATGAGCATATCAAGTCCATGCTGTATACTACCGGGCCCTCCGCTGTACTTGCTGCATTAGTCTATATGGCAATCAGTCCATCCTCATTTGGAGAAACGGCCTCTGAGTTGGCAGTGATCTCACAAACCAGATCCGATCTGCATCAGATATTCAACTTCAATGCAATGTTATTGCTTCCTTTAGCGGTCGTAATTTACGGCAGTATTAGGAAAAAATCCACTTTTCTTACCCTGATGCTCTCTGCTTTCCTGGCTATGATTATGGCATTGATCTTTCAAGACTTTGCCTTTCAGGATGTTGTAAGCTGCTTGAAAGATGGTTTTAAACCTTCGATGGCCGGTCAGGAAGTGGCTGCTGACTCATCGATAGTCAAGATATTGAATCGTGGAGGCCTCTACAACCTGATTGAAGGTATAGTGATCTCGATTTTGATTTTTGCCTTTATTGGTACTCTGGATGTTATTGATGCGATTGCAGTAAGCATTCGCGCCATCATGTCGAAGATTCAAAAGCCGAGGCAATTGGTAACAGCAAGTCTAACAGCTACCTGGCTCACCAACCTGACAACTTCCAATCAATACGCTACCAGTTTTGTGATCGGCACCGCCTTCAAAAAGAAGTACGATGATATGAAGGTCAATCGATCTGTCTTGAGCCGCTCCATTGAAGATGCGGGAACAATGATGGAGAATCTGGCCCCATGGACTCCCTCGGGAATATTCATGGCCAGTACCTTGGGCGTGAGTGCATTGGAATATGCTCCTTATCAATTCTTGTCACTATTCAATATCTTGCTTGCCTATTTTTTCGCTATGACTGGCATTGCCGTATTTAAAACAAGCGCTAAGAAGTAGCATTGTATTATCACTTCTATCCACTTCAAATCCATTAAAAGATGCAACCGCTCTCCCCTAAAGGAAATTTTTTACCCCAAGCTCCAAAGCCCGGTCGGCTTGTCAAACCCAAAAGCATAATTGAGATTATCTCTGTTAAGAATCATCTGCCCACATCTTGTGTGATCGAGATCAAGTGTCCACCTGGAATTGACTTTGTCTATTATGCCCTCTTGGACGCGAATGGCAAACGATTGTTTTATAAATCAGCTTACCCTTGTACAGTTTTGCCTGCCTTCAATCGATCAGAAATTGAGACCGATGATCAAGAAGTCAAATTTGTCTGTTGGCCTGTAAAAAAGCAAGTTGTTGGCTCTCCTAGTTATTTCGGACCGATTCCCTTGAAGGCCAAGCTTAGATTAGGCAGCTATCCCCTTGAAGTGGACTTCAAAGGCAGAGATCAAGAGCATTTTGAAATCATTCAGCCAGTATTGCAGAAGCACTACGGTGGAGCCGCATTGCCTGGTAAAGTAAAAGTGGAAGAAGACCGCTTTGATATCTATTTGCCTGCTTTGGATACCATTCGACTCTCTGCTGATCGTAGAAATCTGGTCCATGAGCTGGTCCATGCAAGTAGGAAGCAAATGCTCTTTGCCATGAAGCAAGGCAAATACAGTGAGACCACCGAGATGATTGAAGAGTTCTTTGCCGAAGGTGTTGCCAACATGGTCAAGGACGAGATCAACCAAGAAGAGAACGATCTTCTTCCCACCGGACAGGTTTATGGTTCTACACATGGTTACAACTATGACTTCCGCATAAAGGATGAAGCTTTGATCACCGAGAATCTTCAAAGCACTGCCGGAGGTATTCTCGTTTTAGAAAATGCTCGATATTATCTAGCCTCGGAAGCCTTTCACAAAGTAGCCTTAGAGTATAACATGACTACCGGAAAGCACTTCGGTGCAGAATTCAACAAGCGATATTATCGAAGACTCACACGAACGAATGAAGATCCAAGCAAGGAGATGTTTTACACTATTTGCAAATCCATGATGAAAAGCATTGAAGGTTTGTCGACAAGAAAATGGTTGGACCAGCAAATGATCTTCAATTGTCGCTATGAGCCGGGAGAAAAAATATTCCTGGACATCGATGATTACCATATGCACGACGAATGGCTGGGCATCTGCATGCTATACAACTACGAAACTTTTCCCAATGGTTCTGACTGGGCACATGGAAAACGACGGTACAGTAGAAACGGGCGAGCACTCCAGATCGAACTGAAGCATATTGATTCGGGGGAAACCTACTTCTCTCAGAAGTGCAAGATCTCGGATTATCCCAATGGCTTCGGTCAGGTCAAGCTGTATTTCCATCATAAACCAGATTCTCCAGGTGTTGCCCATTTTGTACCTCAGGATCAAGCCGCAAACATCCAGCCTGTGGTTGTGCAAGTAAGATCAGGGCTTCATGAAATCCGAATCTCCTCTAAAAACAAAACTAAAGTCTACTACCGCATTCTCGGTGAGGCCATGCACCTACATCGTAACCAGCTCATGTTTGCTCGCTTAGATAGGGAGAAAGCAGCAGCCATCAAGCTTCGACATCTGGATCGGAATCGACAAGAACGAAGCACCAGAATGCAAAAATTCAAGGGCAGTCTGGCAGTGGTAGAAACGGATTGGGTCCAGCAAGATAATTGCTGCCCAGGAATTCTGCAGGTAGCATACCGAAAAGGAGAAACAGTGCGTTTATTACAGCGAAACATCGGCTATGGTGGAAGGCATGGAGGGATGCAGTTTCTGCTTCACTGAGAAAGGCCTTCCTTAAGTACCCTTTTCCAATCGAGCGCTCTACCATTCCACTACAAAGAGTAGCTTCTGTAGAGGCTGTGTAGAAGTAGCTACAAGTGTTCAGTTCAGGAGCGACAGAAATTATCCGTTTATCGAGTGAATTCTTGTAAAAATATTGCCAGACTTTGATTTTAATACATTAAACATCGCATGTTTAATTATGCCACTAAATAAAGAAATCTTTTTTGCCTTTTTTCGCTCTGATTTCCCATGTTTTAGTGCAACTTTCACAAAAACCATTTAGCTTAGTGTCGTGCTTTTGTAGTAGGATACAACAATCACTCTCCCACCACCGAGCTACTACAAGCCAACCACCACCCACCTGCAAGCAACAAGAAGTTTATCGTTTGGTCACGATGGCTTCCTCTTTAGAAACTAAACAATAGGTATCAACATGAGTTTTCAATCAGCTGCTGCAGCATTCCTCATTCTAGTATTCAGTTCTACACTTGCAATCGCAGAAACCAATCCCCTTTACTGTCTTACTGAAGAGCTCAATGAGCAAGGACAATGGGAGAACTTACACAAACTGACTTATAAAACAGGTGATGACGATCAAGTCCAGGAGACCAGTTCCTACATCTGGGAGCGGGAAGAAGCCGAATGGAAAGAGAGCATCCGCTGCTACAATGCTTATGGTCAGAATGGGGCTTTGATCGAGACGGAGTGTCAGATCTACGATGAGCTCATCGGCCAATGGATAAACGCACAGAAATTCGAATTTACATACAAAGGAAAGATTAAGTCTGCCATTACCAAATTAGTCTGGGATCGCGAAACTGAAGAATGGACCCCCTTCGCAGTTGAGCAAGTTAGTAATGGAGCTAGTGCAAAGTCTGCAAGCTCACTGCCTTGGGATCATCTGCAGGACATTAGCTCCCATTATGATCAGTACGGCCGCTTGTCAATCTCCACTTCCAAATCCCTGAGCTCAGGTATGGAGAAGGAGCACAGAACTACCTTCTATTACGCAGATGGTTCTGCCAAGACAAACCTCCAGCCAGTAGCTAATTTGTCAAACTACCCCAATCCTGTGTCTACCACGACTACTTTCTCCTTCGATTTGGCGCAGCCGGCAGAAGTATCTCTCCAGATATACAATGCAGCAGGTGCCATCATTGGCGACCTTGACCAAGGAATGCTAGCAGCCGGGCAGCACCTGCTCTCTTTCGATGCCAGCGATTTTTCCGCAGGCATGTATCACTACACACTTGTCCTTGATGGCGCTCTTGCCGCCAGCAATACAATGGCAGTGATCGGAAGGTAAGGATTAAAGAACTCTACTCTGCTTTTTATAAGGGGGATGGCTCATTCGAGTCATCCCCCTTTTCTTTTCATTAACAGAGGAGTGATGTTTTCAAAAACCTCATGTGCCCTTTTGTGTAAAATCTTTGTGCTCTTTTGTGGTTAAGAGAACATTCCAAATCAAGACTTCAAAGCATTAGAAATGCGCAAAATTCTTTCCATTCAAGCTTTCCGCACAACACTAATTTCGATAAAATATCCACTGTAAAAAGGCAAGATTTTTTTTCGCCGGCTAAGTCTTTGAAGCCCACCGGACTAGCAAGAAAGTGGACACTACTGTCCAAATAAATGTTGCATCGTGTAGTACTTCTGTAGTATCTTTGGTGTATCAAGAGGCCACGACAAAGCCTCTACCACCCACCCACCGTTGTAGCAATTTTAGACAGGAGTCAATATTTATTAGGTCATAGTAGACGCTCCGATTCAACAATTATATATAACGGAACAATATGAGTATCCAATTTTCTAACCTCTTCGCCTTCGCCGCTCTAGTACTTGCAAGCCTTTCTCTCAACGCTCAGGTAGAGCCTGTAGCAACTATCACAGAAAGACTAAATCCCCAAACAAAAGAGTGGCAAAATATTCAACAGCTAACTTTTGTCTATGACGAAGAAGGCAATGCTACAGA
Source organism: Chitinophagales bacterium (assembly GCA_020629205.1). Classification (GTDB taxonomy): domain Bacteria; phylum Bacteroidota; class Bacteroidia; order Chitinophagales; family UBA2359; genus JAHDDV01. The sequence continues at coordinate 5,089 of JAHDDV010000336.1, forward strand.
GCAAGTAAGCGCAATTTGGAATAATGCAGACGCAGACTGGAAAGTGAACACCAAGACGATCAATGAATTTGATCAGGACGGTACACTGATCGCTGCCGATTGTCTTACTTACAATGAAAAGCAAGGAAATTGGACCAAGGCTCAACGAATCGAGCCAAACTACACCAAGGGTGTGAAAACAGGCAACACCATGTATATCTGGGATTCAATCAATGACGATTGGATCGAGCTAATGGCCGCGCAACAAAACCGCATCAACCAGAATACAGCCAAGACAAATACTTTTGATCACACACAAGCCATCACTAATAGCTATGACGCCCAGGGAAGAGTAATCGAAGCAACCGTAACCTCTACTACCAATGGCAATACTCGTGTGATGAGAACCAAGTACGCTTACAAAAATGCTTCAGATATTGCCGCTACCGACGTAAACCTAGGAAATTACCCCAACCCTGTGAATACCTGGACTTCTATCCAGTTTGAATTGGCTGAGGAAGCTTATGTTCGAATCGATCTCTTCGACGCTCAAGGAAGAATGGTTTCAAACATTAGCGATGATTCATTCACAGCAGGTGCTCAGGAAGTGACTTTTGACGCTTCTAACCTCCCAGCAGGTATGTATTTCTACAACCTTGTAGTTAACGGAGCACAGGTAGCTGGCAACAATATGTTCGTAGGTCGATAAAACTCAGATGTACCTATTATGACCAGTGAGGGGGTTTCCAATCGGATGCCCCCTTTCGTCGTTTGTATAGGCATTCAATTCTATTAATGGTTTCTTTGTTTGGAGCAAAACAGTATTCGGACGTGGCAACACCCCTCCCGCTGTCCGTTCCAATGCAGGCACCATGTAGCGGCTTCGTGTATCCACTAGCGAGGTCTCTCCGCCTGCGCTCCGAGCCCCCGC
>JAHDDV010000337.1 GCA_020629205.1 Chitinophagales bacterium
CAGTAACGATTGGACTTACGGCTTTAAGATCCTTGGTAGATTTATCGCCGAAGAATGTTTTGATTATTTTTGAAACGAAAGACATCTGTTGTATTTAGGTTGCTAAGAGCAAAAACTATTCAATTCTCCGCATGTCTGGCCATTTTTGACAAATTGTCAGACAGCTCCTGAATTGTCAGGCAAAAATAAGACAAATTGATAAGTAGCTGTGATTCACTTACAAATATTCAGCTGAAATGGCAGCAATATCTTTCCCTTTGCTGCACTCAGAAAATAAACGTCTTGAGGCCGGAAAGGTCGAATGCAGAATAAAGAAATCCACACCAATGAAAAGAATGTACCTATTGGCAGCGGCCCTGCTGCTATTTGCTATTACCAGTTGCGACGATGAAAGTTCAACGAAGGGCGATGCGATATTTTGGACGCAGGAGCCAACTTTGGGAGGAATTGATGTTTGGGTAGACGATGTTTACCGAGGATCGATTACTACTTATTTCGCCACTTATGACCCGAATTGTGGGGAGTCGGGGACTTTAACTGTGCCGCTAGATCCTGGATCATATGATTATCGAGCCGTCCGCGCCAGTTCGGTAGAATGGAATGGGACTATAACTGTAAATGGCAATTCTTGTACCACTACACTCTTGGAATAGAATTTTCAATAGTCAAGAAATAAAAAAGGGAATAGGTCTTCGGACCTATTCCCTTTTTTGTTTTGGAATTGAGGTGAGGATGAATTATTCATCTACTGGATCCGGAGCAGCAGGAGCAGCTTCTTCAATCGCCTTTTCTTTTGCCTTAGCTGCTTTATGCTCCGCTTTTACGGCCTTTTTTTCGGCTTTTACTTTGTCCATCTCTGCATTGATCTCTTTTTGATCTTGCTTGAGATCCTGCATTTCTTCCTTCAGTTCCTTGCGCTCCTCTTTGATCGCGCTCTTGCTTTCTCCTGCTTTTTCCTTAAATGCCTGAGACTTTGCCTTTAGAGCCTCCGCTTTTTCTTTCAGTGCTGCTTTACGAGTCTTGAACTCTTCATCGCTGAGTTCTCCTGCTTCTTTAGCGGCTTGTAGGGCTTCCTTTTCTGCCTTCAACTCGGCACGCTCAGCAGCCAATGCTTCGCGTTCTGCTTTTAAATCGCCTCGAAGTGCTTCAGCTTCAGCTTTAACCGCAGCTTTTTCTGCTTTGACATCAGCTTTATCAGCTTTCACTGCAGCTTTATCTGCTTTAAGGCCCTTCTGTTCTTTCTTAAGCTCTTGTTTTTCTTGCTTGAGCTCCTTTTGTTCTTGCTTTACTGCTTCTTGCACCTCTGCATCCTGGGCAACTACCGTTGAGCAAAAGCTCAGTGCGATGGCTAGAGCGAATAGTGTAATAAATTGTTTCATAGCTGTAATTTAGAATTAGGTGAATTGGTAATAGAGCATCAATTTACTGCCCAAAGATAGGCATTATATTGCTCTCTGTTTATTTTTGTGATATAACAAGTCTACAAAGACAAAGCAATGCTAGTGCCCCAGAGCACTAGCATTGCTTTGTCTAATAATGTGATATTATTTGTGTTGTGTACGTGTTTTTCTTCTGATTCTGTCTACCGTTGAAGTAGATTTTGCTTTGCCTGCTCTGCTTTTTGCCTTTTGTGGCGATTTAGTTCCACAGCGACGTGTAGGTCGACATTTTGACTTGCAGGATTTTCCGTTTCTGTTTGTATCTGCTTGATCTTTGCTCTTCTTGCTTCTCGGTGACGGGCGTGGATTAGTTTTGCTATTGTTGGGGTATTTCTTGCTTGGTTGAGTCTTGGTTCCTTTGGATTTCTTTCCGCTATTCTGCCCTTTTGTTTGCGCTGGGCTTGTTCGACCATTTCTGGTTTCTGTTTGAGTATTTCCAGTACTATTGGAATCGGTACTTTGACCTTTCTTCACTTTCCCCTGGTTGCCAGTATTTGAACCCGTGCCGGGTATGCGAGCTTGGTTGACTCCCTGGATTTGGTTGATATCGAGTTTCATGCCTTCCAATGCCGTTGCACGTTGGTATTGCTTTGTGACCTCTGCTTTTACTTTTTCGATTTTGCTGGTTAAGTAAGGGTTGGTTTGTGCCGAAAGAGATGCTGTCATAAATAATGCAGCTACTAGTGTGGCGATCCAAATTAGGTTTTTCATCTGTGTTAGTTTTCCTGTTTTCAATCAGGGGGTGTGCTTTTGTAGAGTGCATACGGACTCAATAGTTTAAAACACCTTATGATGCAATGCGAAATCCTGTCTTTCTGGGCAAAATTGTGGACTATTTTGAATTGTCAAGTGCTTTCCAAAATTGACTTAGACAACTGGAATTCAGGCCGAAATTCCTTACCTTCCTAAGGTTCCGACCAATTCGAGCCTGCCTGCCCTGTATCACACTGAGAATCAACTCAAGCTGCTTTCTATGAGATGTCTATTGCTTGCCCTTCCTATGCTCATTGCATTACTATGTTCGTCCTCGATTCTTGGACAGATTGTAGTAAACGAGTACAGTTGCTCCAACGAGAATCAGTTTGCCAGTAATTTAGGGGGCTACGAAGATTGGATTGAGTTCTATAATCCGACAGGTGCAGCCTTTGATCTCACAGGTTACTACCTCAGCGATAAGGTCGTGCAGCCTGACAAGTGGCAGTTTACTGGCGGGACGGTTCCGGCATTTGGCTACCTTGTCGTGTATGCTTCGGGGGAGGATATGATTGTTGGTAACTGGGTGCACACAAATTTTAAGCTAACTCAAACCAAGGGCGAGCATATTGTTTTCTCTGATCCATCGCTTGCCCTGATCGAAGATATTGCCCTTGAACCGACCAGAGTAGGGCATTCCAGAGCTCGAATAGTCGATGGAGGGCCTGACTGGGGGGTAAGTACCAATCCCAGTCCTGAATTAAGTAACAATGGAGTTCTGGATCGATACATGCCAAAACCTGTAATTACTCCACCGGCAGGTATATATACTGGATCCGTTACCGTAAACATTCTCAATCCTGATCCTGGTGGTACAATCCGATATACGACAAATGGTTCGGAACCCACCGTCGGTTCGACTGTCTACAATGGTCCGATCAATGTCGATGCAACGACTATTGTGCGGGCAAAGGTGTTTCCAGATTTCCTCGATAATTCCGAACCAAGCTTTCCCGAAAACAATACATACCTGGTCGACGAAAGTCATACAATGCCAATCATCTCAGTTGCCTCGCAAGACTACACCGGATTTGGATTGTTCAACGATGCTGTTGAACAGATTGAGACCAGCCTTGAATATTTCTCAGCTGATGGGACTCAGCAGTTTGAGCTGCAAGGCAGGATAAAAGGTCATGGAAATGATTCCTGGAATTTTGCGCAAAAGGGCATGCGCTTCTATGCAGATGATGATTATGGATATGCGCATAAGTTGGACCATCCCTTTTTCCCTACAAGCACCAGAACAGATTTCGATGTCTTGATTCTGCGTGCTGCCGGTTCCGATAGCTATCCAGGAGGAGCAGAATTCTACGGCCGTCCCACCTGTCACCTGCGAGATCCTTATGCGCAAACCTTAGCAGACGTCAACAATCTGGAGCTTGATGTCCGTAGGTACCAACCTTGTATAGTTTACCTCAATGGTGAGTACTGGGGGGTTTACAGTATGCGTGAACGGATCGATTCGGACTACACTAAGTATTATCACGATCAGGGGGAAAAGTGGTTGGACATGTTAGAGTATTGGGGAGCTATGGAAGCCCGCTATGGGGACCCTAATGATTGGTATGCGCTCATTGATTATATCAACAATAATGATATGGCGGTTCAAGCCAATTATGAATACGTCAAGACTGAGCTTAATATAAACAGCCTGATCGATTACTTTATTACCAATACCTGGTTGGTCAATACCGATTGGTTGAATTGGAATACTAAATGGTGGAGGGGTACTAAAGACCCTCCGACTGGCTGGCGATATACCCTCTGGGATATGGATAACATTCTAAATCTCGGACAGAATTATACAGGATTGCCAACGACAGGTTTTGAGGGAGATCCTTGCGATCTGGAAGAAGCTAATTCCTTTGACCCAAATCTTCAGGATCAGATCGGGATGTTCATGAAACTTTTTGATAACGAGGAGTTTGGACAGCAGTATGTACTGAGGTATGCGGATCTTTCTAATACGGTTTTTACTTGTGAGAATATGTTAGCCCATCTGGATGCAATGGTTGCAGTGTTAGAACCTGAAATGCCTGCGCAAATTGATCGATGGGGAGGGAGTATGGGGGAATGGTATAGCAATTTGGCATTGATGAGAACGGAGATCGAAGGTCGATGTACAGTGGTTAGTGAAGGGATTGTGGATTGCTACGAAGATGAAGTGGGAATTGATGGTCCGTACACTTTGACTGTAGATATTGTGGGGCCAGCAGGTGGTCAAATTCAAGTGAATTCGATTGTACTTGATAGCTATCCTTTTACGGGTGAGTACTTTGGGGGAATCCCGATTGATATTACTGCGGTCTTAGATGAGGGCTGCTGGGCAGTCCAGAGTTGGAGCTCCTCGGAGATCACCATTGATAATCCAACGACACAGCAGATCACTGTGATCTTGGATCAGGATGTAAGCATTACTGCTTCCTTCGTACAGGGGGCAATTCCAGCCGTGCTGGATACTTTTGTTTGTGGTACCAACTCTGTCACCATAAATGCTGAAGAGTTAAGTGCTGGTAGCAGCATGGATTTTAATCTGGTAAGTGTCTCCGGTTGCGACTCCACCTTGACGGTTAATGTGCAGGCCAGGGAACATGTGACTGGAAGCAATGATATTGATGTCTGCACTGGTTCTAGTACCTTCTTCGATGGAGTTGAGTTATTTCCCGGTGATGTGATGGACTTCAGTTATCCCGCAGCTAATGCTTGTGATTCGATCATCACGGTTTCTGCAGTCGAGGTTTCGGGTAGTCAGGAATTCCTTGAGTTGGAAGCTTGTACAGGTACAAGTGCAAATTTTGACAGTCAAGATCTCAATATTGGAGAGGAAGTTGACTTTAGTTATCTGGATGTAAATGGCTGTGATTCGACTGTGACTGTTTCGGTTGTGGAGGCGCTCATAGCGAGCAGTAGTTTTGAGCTGGAGATTTGTGAGGGGAGTTTGACGGAGTTTGAAAATGAAACCTTCAGCCCAGGAGATGTCATCGACATCTACTATACTGCGGCCAATGCCTGTGATTCAATAGTGACCGTGACAGCAGTGTCAATAGAACCATATACAGAGTTATTGGAATTGCCGGTTTGCGGTGATAATACGATCGAATTTGAGTCGGAGACCTTAGCGGCAGGAGATGAGCAAGATTTCTTTTACACTTCAGTAAATGGCTGCGATTCGGTGATCACAGTGTCGATTTTGGGATCAGATGTGTATCAGGAGTTTGTCGAGTTGGAGGCTTGTACGGGATCGACAGTGGATTTTGAAGGTGCCGAACTTGTTCCGGGTGAAGAATTGACTTTGAGCCTCACTAGTGCGGCTGGCTGTGATTCTTTGGTGACTGCAAATGTTGTGGAGTTGTTTCCGACTGCAAGTACTCATGAGCTGGAGGCTTGTGAAGGAACGACGGTTAGTTTTGAGGATGAAGAATTGAGCATAGGGGATGAAATGGATTTTAGTTACACAGCTGTCAATTCCTGCGACTCGGTGGTAAGTGTGACAGTGGTTGCTTTAAACAACTTTTCCGAAAGTCTCGCATTGGAAACCTGTATGGGAACTCCAATAGCATTTGATGGTGTGGAAATGAATGAAGGTGATGAGCTCGACTTTGCCTATACTGCTACTAACGGTTGTGATTCAATCGTGACTGTATCTGTCACTGGACTGGACAGCTATTCGGAATACATTGAACTGTCTGCTTGTGCCGGATCTACTATCGATTTTAACGGCACCAGCTTGTCTCCCGGTGATGAAGTAGACTTTAGTTATACAGCGGTTAATACTTGTGATTCGACAGTCACTGTAACGGTGT
>JAHDDV010000338.1 GCA_020629205.1 Chitinophagales bacterium
GGTGATCTCTAGCCCCGATAGAAGTGGAAATGAAGGTGCACTGAGCGCCTGCCTGCGCCACTGACGTGGGCTCGGAGCGAAGGCGGAGAGACCTCGGCAGTGGATGCAGGCAGCAGCGAAGGGTGCCTGAATTGCAACGGATAGCGGGCAGCAGTTGCCACGAGCTTTTGCAGCTCGGCTCCAAAAAAAATAGGTGTCCTGGTATTCATACTTTCCTTGAAAGCATCAACCGATAAATGGGCAGGAGGCTTGAATCAGTATTGGAATCTTCTTGATGGGATGCTCGAAGCTAAGTGATCGGGAGTGCAGACAAATAGATTTATCTGGCATGGCTGCTTTGGCACCATACTTCAGATCGCCGATGATCGAGCAACCGATAGCTGCCAATTGGACCCGTATCTGATGTTGTCTGCCGGTGTGTGGATTGACCTCCAGCAAAAATCCCTGCTTTGTTTTTTTGATCAGCTGATATTCGAGAATCGACTCCTTGCTGTCCTTGACAGGATGAGCATTCGCTCGAGTGATATTTTTTCGCGGAAGTCGGCTTAGATGATGAATCAGTTTATCGGAAGTCCTGGCAGGAGATTTCTCAACCATAGCCCAGTAGGTCTTTTGTACTTTTTTTTCTTTGAAGAGGCGATTCATGCGCTCCAAACCTTTGCTGGTCCTTGCAAAGATCACTGCACCGCTGACCGGACGATCGAGACGATGTATGACCCCGGTGAAGACATTGCCCGGTTTTTGATATTTTTCACGGATGTAATCTTTCACCATTTCGCTCATGGGCTTATCACCTGTTTGATCGCCTTGCACCAGCCATCCGGCTTGCTTGTTGACAGCGATGTAGTGATTGTCTTCGTACAGTATTTCCAATGGTGATTGAGGCTGCTTCATGATCTACTTAAACATGGGGTGAAATTTTTCGAGGGTATCGCGTAGATGTTGCTGATTGACCTTGCTGTAAATCTCGGTGGTAATGATCGAGGAATGTCCGAGCATATCCTGTATGGCACGAAGGTCGGCCCCGCGCTCATAAAGATGGGTCGCAAAGGTATGGCGGAAGGTATGCGGGGAGACTTTCTTATCAATCTCCGCTTCAGCAGCCAGACCTTTGATCATCTTGAAAACACTGATCCTGCTGATGCGATTGCCCCGAATGTTTAGAAAGACATGATCGCAATAATCGGATTGAATCTTTCCTTTGCTCCGGGCCTCTTGAAGGTATAACAATACAGCTTTACAAGCTGTTGGATTGATGGGCACAATGCGCTCCTTGTCCCCCTTTCCGATCACGCTGATATAGCCCTGATCAAAATGCAGTTTGCTTATGCGAAGTTCGATCAGTTCACTTACACGTAGCCCGCAACCATAGAGCACCTCGATCATGGCCTTGCTGCGATGTCCATCACTTCGGCTTAAGTCGATTGCCGATATTATGGCTTGAACCTCTGCCTCCGAAAGTACTTCAGGTATCTTCTGGCCGAGTTTTGGCGCTTCTAGCAGGCTCGTTGGATTTTCTGTGATCATCTCTTCCAGGAGTAGATACTTGTAAAAGGCACGGATGCCCGAAATGACTCTTGCTTGTGAACGCGCGGAAATTCCCGTGCCAGCCAGGAATTTTACATAGCTGCGCAAATCCTCAAAGCTGGCCTGAAGACAAGTCTTGCTTTGATCAGAGAGGTATTCCTCCAATCCAGACAAATCGCGCAGGTAAGCGGAGATACTATTCCTGGAGAGTTGCTTTTCGAAACTCAGATAGGCTTTAAAACCTTTGGATATGGCGGAGCTGGCTTTCATGAATGGCGAAGATAGTACTGTTGCTATGATTATAGTAAATTGCGAAGAATACCTGTACCGCCGAAACCTTTGAGCATATGTGTAAGATCATGATCATCAATGGACCAAACCTGAACCTCCTGGGAAGTCGCCAGCCGGAAATCTACGGGAGTCAAGGCTTTGATGCATACTTGTCCGAATTGCGAGACAAGTACCCAAACTGCGAGTTACACTACCTTCAATCCAACCACGAAGGGGATCTTGTGGAGGCGATTCAGGCGGCTAATGAGGGATTTTCCGGTATTGTCTTGAATCCTGCAGCCTATACCCATACTTCAGTCGCTATTGCAGACGCCATCCTGGCCATACAGACGCCGGTAATTGAAGTGCATATCTCCAATCCGAAGGCACGAGAGCCATTCAGGCATGTCTCGTATGTGGAGGCATATGTAATTGGAACGATCAGTGGTCTGGGATTGAAAGGATATGAGCTTGCTGTGGGGTTTTTTGCGGAAGAAGGGCGGAAGGGATCGTAGAGGTAACTCGGCCTTATAGCAGCTCCTTGGGAGTGAAATGCTAGTTTAATCTGCTGAAATCTAACATTTTATAGATTCTAGAGATCCGCTCGTGTTAAATTTTGTGCTTTTTCAGGAGGGAGAGGTCTTTAAGTACGGTTTTTGCTTCACAGTTTTTAACTTAAAATGCTGTATCCTTTGGGTATTTTGAGCGTTAAGTATTGAGTACCGGACCAACTTCTTTAGTATATACAACATGAGCAAGTCAACAAACAATTACGATCTTCTAATCGGCAAATTGGATGAGTTTATTCGCAAATTTTATGTGAACAGGCTGATTCGGGGTGCTTTGTACTCCGTTGGAGTTATCCTTGGGCTATTTCTATTGTTTGCAGCCTTAGAATACTTCTTTGAGTTCTCTTCAGGGGTGCGAACAAGCATGTACTATGGTTTTATCCTCACTTCTTTGGCGAGTTTAGGCTACTGGGTTTTGATGCCTTTGCTCAATTACTTCCGACTTGGTCGAGTGATTTCTCACGAGCAAGCTGCCAATATCATTGGTCAGCACTTTGGCAATGTACAAGACAAGTTGCTCAATATCTTGCAGCTAAAGCAGAAAAGTGCGGGCTACTCAGATGCGAGTCTGATCAATGCTAGTATAGACCAGAAGATTGAAACGCTGAAGCCGGTCCCTTTCAGCTCTGCCATCAATCTCAGTGGAAACAAGAAATATGCAAAATACGCCTTGATTCCTCTTTGCCTGCTTGCCCTGGTTTCTTTTGCCTATCCAGCGCTCATCACGGATAGTACAGAAAGAATCATACAGCACGATCGTGAGTTTGAGAAAGAGGCTCCTTTTAGCTTTGAGTTGTTAACCGATGATTTGGAAGTCGTACAGTTTGAGGATCTCAAAGTAGAGGTAAAGGTAAATGGTGACATCCTGCCTGAAACTGCTTATATCAATATCAATAAGTTTCCTTACAAGTTGGTGAAGGAACGTCCAAACCTCTTCACTTATAAATTCAATAAACTTCAAAAGAACACAAGTTTCTTTGTCGAGGCAGATGGCTTTAGCTCTGAGGACTACGATATCACAGTCATTCCAAAGCCCTCGATCAATGGTTTTGAAGTGGCTTTGGATTATCCGGGATACACCGGCAAGAAGGACGAGGTCCTAAAAAACACGGGAGATGTGTTGGTACCTGCAGGTACTAAAATGGAATGGAAGTTTGAGGCCAGCAACACAGATGAAGTGGCTATTAAATTTGCTGGAGTGGATACATTGGTGCAGGCCCACAGGCAGGGAGAAGAATACTTCACCTTCAATAAGCGCATCTATACTGGTACTCCTTACACGGTCTTTATCAGCAGTGACAAGGTGCCCATGGCCGACTCGATCGCCTACTCTGTCAATGTGACACCGGATATGTATCCTGCTATTACAGCGGAGCAGTTCATCGATACGACCAACAACAAGATCATTTACTTCCGGGGGGAAGCAACAGATGATTATGGTATCAGCGAATTGAAGTTTGTCTATAACGTAACTTCAAAGACAAGCCCGAACAAGGGACTGAATAGCGAAGCGATCGACCGGGGAGTAAACCCAAAGGGAACCAGTTTCACGCATTATCTGGATGTGGAAACACTTGCTCTTGACCCTGGGGATGAGTTGACCTATTACTTCGAAGTATGGGACAATGATGCGGTAAACGGTCGCAAGTTTGCCCGCAGCCAGACATTGAATTATGAGCTACCGACCCTCGACGAGATGGAAGATCTGGCAGATAGCAACAACGATGCATTGAAAGACGACATGTCTGACTCTCTGAAGGAGATCGAAGAACTCCAGAAGGATATTCAGGATATGAAGGAAAAGATGGTCGACAAAGAGGAGCTGGAATGGGAAGACAAGGAGGAACTGGAAAAAATGCTGGAGAAGCAGAAAGAGGCGCAGCAGCAAGTCGAGCAGATGCAGAAAAACTTCCAGAAGAATCTGGAAAAACAACAAGAATACAAAGAGTTTACGCCTAGCGTAATGGAGAAGCAGCAGAAGCTGCAGCAAATGTTTGAAGACATGCTTTCGCCAGAGCAGAAAGAGATGTTGGAAAAGATGGAAGAGAAGATGGAGGAGATGACCCAGGAGGAAATCATGGAGCAGCTCGAGGAAATGGAGCTGACAGACGAGCAATTGCAAAAGGAGTTAGAGCGTATGATGGAGCTGTTTAAGCAACTGGAGTACGAAATGAAGATGACGGAGACCATCGAGAAGCTCGAAGAGCTAGGAGAGGAGCAGGAAGAACTTGGCGAAGAGACGGAGGAGTCTGATGGCTCCAAGGAGGAGATGGAGGAGCAGAAAGAGGAGCAGGAAGAGATCAATGAGGAGATGGAGGAAATCATGAAAGACATCGCCGAATTAGAAGAAATGAATGAGGAGATCAATGAGGAAGAGGAGAGCATGGATGAGACTCAGGAGCTAGGGGAAGAGGCTCAAGAGGAGCAAGAGCAAAGTATGGAGGACATGGAGAATCAAGACTCCAAATCGGCCGGTGAAAAACAAAAAAGTGCTGGACAAAAGATGCAGGAAATGGCGCAGCAGATGCAGCAGCAAATGATGGATCAGCAGCAAGAGCAGGGAACCGAAGACATGCAAGCCATTCGACAACTGCTTGAAAACCTAATTGACCTTTCAATCGATCAGGAGGATGTGATGGATCGAATCCTCGCTATGGATGTAAACAATGCAAAGTATATCGAACTGGTGCAGGAGCAATACAGTCTAAAAGATGATGCCCAGCTGGTAGAAGATAGTCTAATCGCACTGAGCAAGCGGGTGTTTGAGATTGAAGCTTATGTCACCAAGGAGCTGACAGAAATGGGCAGTAACATGGAGGACGCCATCGAGAATCTGGAAGCGAGAAAGAAAGATTACGGTACGATCAATCAGCAATACGTGATGACCAGTATCAACAATCTGGCATTGATGCTCGATGAGTCGCTACAGAAAATGCAGCAGCAAATGGCCCAGCAAATGGACGGCAACCAAAACTGCTCAGGAAGCTGCAACAAACCTGGAGGCAGTGGAATGGGCAAACTAGGCAAGATGCAGAAACAGCTCAACGACAAGATGTCGGCCATGTCTGGTAAGATGGGCGGCAAGAAGCCCGGTAAGGGCCAAATGAGTCGTGAAGTTGCCGAAATGGCTGCACAGCAGTCGGCGATACGTGATGCTTTGCGGAAGATCACGCAAGAGATGAATAAAGATGGTCGTGGTGATGGCTCTTTGGAAGAGCTCATGAAAGAAATGGAGCAAACGGAGGAAGATCTGGTCAACAAGCGACTAACTTCACAAATGATTGCCAGACAGCAAGATATCCTTACTCGGTTGCTCGAAGCTGAAAAAGCAGAAAGAGAAAGAGAACTGGATGAAAAACGGGAATCCAACACTGCCCGTAACATGGATCGGGAAATACCACCATCGATTGAGGAATACCTTAAGAAGCGAAATGCTGAGGTAGAATTGTACAAAACATTACCACCAGACCTAAAGCCGTACTATAAATCGCTGGTCGAAAAGTATTTTAAGGCCATCAGTTTCTAAAATAAAACTATATCAGCCTACCTTTGTTGAACAAGGTAGTGCCTTGGGACTTAATTAATGGATAGGTTAGATGAGCTTATCTTTTTGCCAA
>JAHDDV010000339.1:0-3145 GCA_020629205.1 Chitinophagales bacterium
TGACAGAAATAGAAGCCCTTAAAGGTGCTGCGAATTTCGTTTGCGTAGCACTAGGCGCAGAAATTATCCCGGTTCAAGTCGATCATCTCCTGCGTATCATCCTCAATCAAGAACTGAATAAAGTCGTTAAAACCGTATCGGATCTTGTATTCAATCTCCTCTTTGTACAGAGGGAAGAGCCCGTAGATATTGATCGTTCCTGAGGAGGATTCGACTTCTTTAAATTCATCAGGAAAACTCATCGAGGGAAGCACGATGCAACCGCAGTAGTCCGTGTCTTTGGAATAGGGTAGCAAGTCTGCCTCAGATTGTATAGTGTGTCCTACACCGATCCAGGTATCTTCAAAATGCGGAAACCTGGCCACTTGTTTTATCATTCCCATCAGCCAATCGTGCTGCGTTCCCGAGGGATACATCTTGCCAAAGTCGATGTCTCTTGGAATCATGACCATAAGCTCCGCAAACTTATAGGAGTCAGCATCTTCTGGAATCTCCGAAACATTCATGGCCATAGCACTCATACCCGCTGTCATCAACAAGGCAAACTCAGCTCCTTCCGGGCGAATGTGGTAAACATCAAGATGCATATCAAAGGTGGGAATCTCGTGAAAGACCTGCATATTCTCTTCGCCAAAATAGCTGATCAGGTGCGCTTCTACTAGCTCGGCATGTTCAGGGTATTGCTTTCTGCCTTCAAATCTCATCTTGAAATCTTTGCTTTTTTTACCACAAAAGTGCACAAAAGTTTTTACACAAGAGGACACCTAAGCTATTTGTTGTTCTATGCAAGAGCCACCAGGCAGGGATGAGCCACTTATGACTTAGGAGGCCATAAACAGTAAAAGCCCCCAATCGGCACTGCGATTGAGGGCTATTGCAAAATGGTATCGAAGATGAGCCTATTGAATGATTAGTTTGATGTTTTCTTGCGCTCTGCCATTCCGGACTGAAACGATGTACAAGCCAGTGTCAAGTGCAAAAGGGCTGGTATCCAAAACAATCTTGCCTCTGTGGCGAGTGGCTGGAAGATCCACGATTAGTCTACCTGAAATATCCGTTATCGAGACAGAGACAGCTGCTCGTGAAAAATTGCTCAATTCAATGCTCAGCATAGCATTTGCCTGGGCAGGATTTGGATAAACCGCCGCCGCAAATGGCTCTTGAATAAGCTCCGATTCACCGCTTTGTCTGTATCCCCAGAAACATTGATCATAGGCCGATTGGCAGATTCCGTCCCAATCTGTGTCGCAACAATAAGGATCATTCGCCTGAACTTCGAGCACACAATCCAGGTCGTTCAAGGCAGCACCAGAATAGTAGTTGACGGGAATCACCTGACAAGCACTTTCTGTGGTCGATGCTTCATTACAGGTATCATCGTATGCTTGCTGGCAAATATAATCCCAGTCATTGTTGCAGCAATAGGTGTCGGCCGCTTGCACTGCAGCTACGCAGTCAGCGTCCAATGCGGCTCCTGTAAAGTAATCTGTAGGGTTGTCGACATTGCAGGATCCAGAGGGCTCTGCTGGACAAGCGGAGCAAGAGCCTCCACAGTCTACGCCGGTTTCATCTCCATTCTGAATGCCATCTGAACAGCTTGCACATGCAGAGCAGGAGCCTCCACAATCTACCCCTGTTTCAGTACCATTTTGAATTCCATCGGAACATGTGGCACAGGAGGCACATGCACCACCGCAGTCGACGCCCGTTTCATTGCCATTTTGGATGCCATCACTGCAGGTATTACAGGATGCGCAAGCACCTCCACAGTCTACGCCTGTTTCGTCACCATTTTGAATACCATCTGAACATGTAGGACAAGAGGCACATGAACCACCACAGTCGACGCCCGTTTCATTGCCATTTTGGATGCCATCACTGCAGGTATTGCAGGCTGTGCAAGCACCTCCGCAGTCGACACCCGTTTCGTTGCCGTTTTGGATTCCATCAGTACAGGTGGGACAAGCAGCACAAGAACCTCCACAGTCTATACCCGTTTCATCACCATTCTGTACCCCATCTGTACAGGAGCTTTCTGGCTCGGGTGTAGAGCCGCAGCCATTAGATGTCAGTAATGCAGCACGGGGTCCATTGAGCGCAGCAAGCATTCGTATTTTTTGTCCATTGGTAAATAGGTTCATGCAAGCATCGTCAGAGTAATCCATGTAGTTTTGAACCATGTCAACTGATCCACAAGAAGTATGAGAAGTGGCACAGCCATAGTTTGCGGCATCAGATTCTGGTGTATCAGCGACCAGGTCATCCTGACCACAGGCACCGTCACCCCAAATATGTGAGAGATTAAGCCAGTGTCCTACCTCGTGGGTTGCTGTGCGTCCAAGATTGAAGGGTGCATTGGCTGTACCGATGGTTCCAAAAGCCGTATAAGTCACTACAACGCCATCTGTTGCTGTTGGACCTCCGGGAAATTGAGCATAACCTAAATAGTCTGGTAAATTGCAGACCCAGATGTTTAGGTATTTCTTGGTATCCCAGGCATCAATTCCTCCCTGATTGCTATTCTTTACTGCATCATCGTTGAAGCTGGATTGATTGGTTTGAGTCCTCGTGATTCCAGTGGTGCTTTGTCCGTTCGGATCTACGGAAGCAAGGCAAAATTCGATTTTTGTATCTGCAGCTACCGCCTGAAAAGCACTTGGCGTATTGCTGGCATCTTCATTGAGTCTTCTAAAATCCTTATTCAGCACCTCCATCTGCGAGTTGATTTGAGCATCACTGATGTTTTCGGCACTTGCCTTGTAGACGACATGTACCACCACCGGAATCGTGATCACGTTGCTGTTTCTCATTTCATTTTGCTCAAAATTCCGAACAAACTTCTCTGTAAAATCCTCGATTTGTTCTCTGGCTTCCTGCATTTTGGGATTCTGCTCCAATATCTCCTGATGATTCTCCACGGTCGAACAGTTACGATCTTGTGCAAAAATCTCTGTAGAGGAATTCAACATGATAATACAGAGGAGCAATAGCTTCAGACAATTTCTCATAAATTTCGATTTTAGAATTATAAAGTGTTTTGCTAAGTATCGGACTCAGGCTCTGCTTGGATTCCTGTCTCTTCCGATGGGGCTAATTTAGGGCAGGATGCAAGGGGAAAGCAATCGAGAGAAATCGCTGATCTTTG
>JAHDDV010000339.1:3245-5980 GCA_020629205.1 Chitinophagales bacterium
GATTTCTTTCTTCGATTAAGTGTCGCATACCTTTGTTTTGTATTTGACTTTCGATCCAAAATGGGAATTTCATGTAGGAGGAAGCCATCTCTTCATGGCCGGGGTCTTCCACAAGCTGCTGAAAGGCGACTCTTAGATCTTTGCACAGCGTAACACGTTCCTCTTTCCCACCAGCCTTGATCAATTTGATCAGGTATTTAAGGATCAAGGATTCGATTGCGTACAAACGTTTGTTGTTTTTGAGGAAGCGCCTGGTTGACTTCAGCTCATACTCAAGCAAACTGTAATTTCCAAATTCATAGTGCAAGAGCAAGTTGAGAATTCTTGCCTGGTAGGTGGTATGGTCATCGGCTAGATTTCTTTCCTCGACCTGCAGGAGATCCAGAAATTCTGCCGATTGCTTGAAGTCATCCATGAAGAAGTAGACCTTGGCCAATACAAAATAAATGTCATTGATGTACTCGATCAGCTCATAGTTCTGATACTTTCGGAGACATGTCTTGACTTCAGGCCAGAGACGGAGGCATTCCTTAAAATCGAATGCCTTATAATGGAAGTCCAATTCAATGGAATAGGAAAAGATAAACAGCAGGGAAACTACTGGAGCTTCCAACTTTTTTGCATACTTTTTTGGCAGTTCTCTTAGGTATTGCAGCTTTTGTACAAAGAGCTTGTCGGTGGATTGCGTCTCTTTATAAGTATGCAGTAGGTTCAGGGTTGCCATAGCATAATTGGACGGAAACTCGTCTCTGAAATGAGGATTTGCCTCGTAAAGACCAAGTATTTGCTCATCACATTCCAGCAGCTTTGCTTGGTCCTGCATAGCACTGTAATAAATACCCCAAGCGTTCAACCAGGAAGATTGAGCATCAAAGCTTATTGCAAGGGAGCGATCGGCCAGAAGGGGATTCTGCTTGATCACTCGCTCAAACAATTCACGTTCCTCCGAAGTCCTGGCCAATTCATATCGCTGCAGTAGATCCGCCAAATCCATGTTTGCTTTATACAACATAAATTCATTCTGCAAGACTTCTAATACCTGTAACTTCTCTGCATGGAGATTCCCCAAAGCCACTTTCAAGTCATCCAATTTTAGAAAAGAAGAAAGGTATTGCTCTTCCATGGAAATCACCTTCAAGAGCAGTGGCCAGTGCTCATAATCCCTGGCCAACTTCTTTGTCTTTTTGCAAAGGTTGCTAGCATGTTGCTGTAAACCCTTGGTATAGAGAATGCGTAATGTGCTTAGGTTTTCGGTGATTTTCGCTTCTATCGACTTGCCAGAATTATAGTTGCGAAGGCTGCGAAGCAGGATATTATACAAGTAGTTTTTGGAGACCGAGAACTGCTTGCCGATCTGATCTTTAGAAAACTTTTGCAGAAGCCTGGCTTCGTTGTAAGCCTCTTGCTTATCGATGGCATCAAACAATTTTACGTAATTGTTTTGTTCTCCTCTTACATGTGATGAGGCAAAAACCTTAAAGTATCGTTTTTCGCTTTGATTAAGTGATTTGATTAGGTCGAATAGCTTCTTGCTCATGTTGCCAGTTAGGTGTTCAGGTGCTCCTGCAAATGCGAAGATAACAATTGCCAAACTTGCGGGTCGATGCCGAGCGACAAGTGTGTCGACTTGACTTCGAAATGCCTTGCCTTTGTGCTGGTTTGATCGATACAAGAAGGCCAGGATACGATACTATCCTTCTTGGTAAACACGATCGTGCTGGGCACTTGAATAGGACTGTTCAATTCCTGTTGCTCCAGTAGTTCAGTTATGCGTTTGGTTTCTTCAGGATTGAATGCGCCTGCAGCAATCGTGTATTTCGGCCCTTTGATTGGAGAGCCAAAGATAAAAATGCTATTGACCCTTTCCGGTATCTTTCGGGCGATTTCTCTGGCAATAACACCACCAAGACTCCAACCGACCAAAACCACTTGATCTCCAGAATCATCCTGCTGAAGGCGTTCGATCATAGCATCCCGGTACTTTTCAACTTCTCCTTTATTGGTACCTTGCCCCCAGTGCTCAGGTGCATAACCAATCTTCTGCAGGTAGTGCTTTAGCGGAAACATGGTAGACTCTCCCATTTTGAATCCTGGAAACAAGATTATCCGTTCTTGATTGCCCTGCTTCTTCTTGACTAGTCCTCCATATCGGACGCACAGTCGACCTGCATGCAGAATTGTTTGCCATTCATTGATGACACCAAAGCGCTTCAGCTTTGGTGGCCTTGGGGTTCCTTTGACATCAAATTCCTTAGCGCTCATTCCTTGTGGCTTTTATAGCAAATTGGTTCTCGATGAGTTCCTTGTAACTGTGCCAGCATGACTACATGTAGACCTGCCGCCATGATTAAGACAGTAGAGAGGCTGCTGTCTTTTACGATGGAGGCACTTATCAAGATAGTGGTGGCCCAGATAATGGCACTGAGGATTTGAATGTTTCTTTGTAACAATTGTCTCATTTGTTCTTGATTTTGATTATTCATCCATGCTCCGTTCAATCAAGATCGGTCTTTCTTTTTAACAAGGGAAGGGCTTGCAAGGTTCCAATTTTGTATGCTCCAGTCTTTCTGCTCCTTACTAGTCAAGAAGGTCCATGCTACCACTCGACTGCGCTTGTTGCCGGTGGCAAATTCGAGCATTCGCTTGTCCACAACTTTCATTTTGTCCAGTAAGCGGTTGATCTTCTTTAGATTCTGCTCCTTTGAGACCAAAGTAGTAAACCAGAAAACAGATTT
>JAHDDV010000340.1 GCA_020629205.1 Chitinophagales bacterium
AGTTTGACTGGCTTCTATTTCTGCCACTCTTCGTTGCTCGTCGGTCATGTAGCTATGGCTATACTCCCTTGTCGCGCCTCGCTTGGCAAAAAGAAAAGCTCATTCAAACCATCCATTACTTTGTTCCCAAGGGACTAGGCTAACAACTCAAAAAATGAAATGCAATGTCAATCCTCAATCTACCAAAGATACTATCCGCAGAGCAGATTCGCGCAGCAGATCAACATACCATCAACAATGAACCCATTGCCTCTATTGATCTTATGGAACGGGCCTCAAGAGCTTTCGTCGACGCCATCCGGGAGGAAATTGCTTCAGCCAGAAAGATCGCCGTTGTTGCAGGACCGGGCAACAATGGAGGCGATGGTCTCGCTGTAGCAAGAATGCTCTTGCAGTCCTCCAAGCAGGTGAGCAGCTATCTGATTACATTAGGTCCAAAACGTTCCAAAGATTGTGAAGAGAATCTGCAACGCTTACAGAAGTTGCAGGAAGTACAACACTTGCAAGCTGGCGTTCCGATGCCTGATCTCAATGACTATGATCTAATCATTGATGCCATTTTTGGCAGTGGACTCAGCAGAGCAGTAGAAGGATATCCGGCTGCCATCATCGATCAAATCAATGCTAGCCCGGCAAAAGTTATATCCATCGATACCCCCTCAGGTTTGTCTTCAGATCATGTCCAGCTTTCAGGCAAGATCGTTCAAGCTGACCTGGCTATTAGTTTCCAGCGACCCAAGTGGAGTTTTCTATGCAAGGAAAGTGGTCCCTATCTCAAGCAATGGAAAAGTGTAGATATCGGCCTTGATGAAGCATTTATACAAAGCCAGGATAGTCAGAACTATCTCCTCGATTCTAGTATCGTCCATAGCCTCCCGACTAGAGCCAAGTACAGCCACAAAGGCAGCTATGGTCATTCCCTGATTATCGCCGGATCGAAAGGCATGATTGGGGCGGCATTGCTAGCTGCTAAAGCATGTAAGCGAAGTGGGACAGGGCTGCTGACTGTTTATGTCCCCACGGTAGGCTATACGATTGTGCAGAGCCAATTGCCAGAGGCGCTTTGCTTGACGGATCCAAATGGTTCGCATATCACAGAGCTGCCAGACCTAAGTCCCTACAATGCCATTGCTATTGGTCCAGGGCTCGGTCAAGACCAGCAATCGGCTCGGGCCTTTCGACAGCTGCTAGAGCAGGCCGACATGCCATTGGTCATTGACGCGGATGCCTTAAACTTGCTAGCCAAAGAGCCTGAATTATTGTCATTGATTCCCAAAGGCAGTATTCTCAGTCCTCACCCAGGGGAGTTTAGACGCTTGATCGGTCCTTCAAAGGACTCCATGCAACAGCAAGAAATGCAAAAAGCGTTTGCACATAAATATGATTGTATTCTGATGTTAAAGGGCGCTCATACTAGCATTGCCGATCCCTCAGGCAATCTTTATTTCAATGCTACGGGTAATCCCGGAATGGCTACTGGAGGTAGTGGGGATGTATTGACAGGTATCTTGACAGCTTTACTGGCACAAGGAATTACACCTTTGAGCACGGCCCTACTTGCTGTATATCATCATGGGCTGGCAGGAGATCAAGCGGCAAAGAGATTAGGCCAGAGAGCTCTGATAGCCTCCGATATTATCGAAAATATTCGTCTCGGATAATCTCTCCGCCGCTTGACTGTTTAACTTATTTCCACTGGCCACCAAGTGCTTTGTAAGCACCTAGCACATTGCGAATTCCATTGCGCTCCTCAGGAGTCAATGCTCGTTCAAAGTAGACTTCCTTTCCAGTCTGACGAAGCAAAACATTATCGGCAGTCTGTACATCCATGGCCATGGTGATCAGATCTGCATCAGCTGCTTTGTCAAACCAATTCCAGGAATAACCATCTCGACGATTTGTGCTGACCTCTCCATCCGGATAAATCATGTACGAGTTTTCATTGGTACGCACTTCTACATGACGCAGGTCAAGATCGATCTCGCCATAGTATTGGTGACGAAACCTGATCCAAGGGCTGTTATCACCCTTTTGTCCCAAATAAAAATGGAAAGCATTTCGATTTTGCATCGTCGTCGTCTGCTGATCATAATACCACTTTACACCATCTTCTTCTACCACACGCATGGCGTTTAGGAATGGACTTTCCTGGGCACTTGTTGCTTTCGATTTTGAGCTGTCCTTTACAGAGCATGCAGTGCCGCTCAGGATTAGGAAGCAAGCTACCAGAAAAGGTAGCAGCGAAATTTTTGTCATCGTTTGAATTGTGTTTAAGAAAAATAACCGAGGCAATAGGCCTCAGAGAAAAGATCTATAGTCGAAAGTGGCTTATTCTTCGTCGCAAAGGTCGTCTTTATATAATCGTGTAGCGCAATTTATTAACAAATCATTTTCAGTTAATTTGAATCAGTTACTACTGAGACCCTTATGCACCGCATAGTTTTCCCATAACATCCACAAATGTTAATTTTTGGTCGCGGATGACCTTAAGACAGCTGAAAGCGAGGCTGTCACTATTTAAAGAAGAACCATTCTCTCCTCATTTTTCTGCATTTGGTCATTTTAGACAAGAATTTGGTCAAAATGGTCAATTTGATGTGAAAGTGCCACTCTATCTTTGAAGCAGACAAAGGAAGAAGGGCAAATGATTGACTTCAGAAATTTGTCGCTTTACTAAAAGATACCCCATTAGTAAGAATCTTTTTCTAAAACTTTTAAATCCAAAACGATGAAAGATCTAATCAAACTTTTCACACTTGCCGTACTCATATTTGGCTTTGGAACGTCTGCAAATCTGAATGCGACTCAACAAGTAATTGAAGAAACGTCACCTCAGGAAGCCAAAGTAAAAGGCGACAATGTAAACAGTGTTGTCTTTGGTAGCAATGGTGTTCGACTTGGTGTCTATACCAAAATGGCAGACGGTACCTGGCAAGAGCAAGGAGACAATGGAGGCGTTTTCAAGTTTGTAGAAACACACCGCGATGAGTGGTCCGTTTATCTCCTCGACGATGGACGCAAAGTAAGAATTGCCATCGATCTATGGCAGAAATCTGTGAAGTACAAAGGCAGCAATAACTCGCGATACATGAAGATTTACGAGGTACAATCTTCCAGTGTCTCCCCTGCAAATGCAAGTGATGAAACGACCGGCTCTCCATTTCCAGGTCCTCCAAATCCAGAAGTAATCGGAGGTTCAGGTACACCAACTGGCGGTCCGGCTCCTCCTCAGGGCCCTTCGACAACTGCAGGCCCTTCTACACCAGAGCCACCTTCCACACCTGAACCACCTACTACTTATGTAGAGCCAGCCTCAATTAAGGGAGAGACGCTTAAGGCAGTATCCTACATGCTATATGAAGAAATGAAAGGAGCCTTCTATGCGTCGGGAGGAAAACTCTGGAATCAAGTTGACATCAACGGTTCTTATGTTGCTACCTACCAAGAAACCGCGCGAGATGAGTGGTCTGTCTACCTCAGGTCTATCAAAGATGGGAGAGAAATCGCACTGGATTTATACCTTGAGCAAGTGAAGGTAAAGAAAGACGGTAAATGGACTTTCAGTGCCGAAACTGTCAATCGCTCCGATAAATTGGTTGTGGACCTCATGTCCTTCCTAAACCAATAGCCACTATTAAATGCACTTCTCCAAGAAAAACACAATAGAGTAGTATTGTTTTGGAGACAACAAGGCTCGTTCAATTTTGAGCGGGCCTTGTTTCATTAGACAAGCATTGGCCGACAAAAATATATTTGTTTTTTGGAGCAAAACGGACTCGGTCGTGGCAACAGCCTACCTGCTCTCCGTTCCAATAGAGGCACTGCGGAGCAGCTTCGTGTATCCGCTGGCAAGGTCTCTCCGCATGCGCTGCGAGCCCTTGCCAGCGGCACACTCAGTCAGCTCCGCAGCACCTCTATTTCCTCTGCGATCAGGGCTATTTGGCGAGCGGCTTTAGGTCGCGCTATTTGCGTTTTTCAGCACGGATCACGATGGAATCGACAGCCCCTACTAGAGCAGTGTCTACTGGTAAATGTTGTTGGAAATTATTGGTGGTATAGCCGTTGATGAGTAGATCAGCAGAAGGAACGCTCTCCAGCACCTTTCCACTATTGTCCAGTAAGTCTATTGTGATCCTTCCTTTCGAGCCTTTCAATTGCGTTGAGTTTTGCTTTCCACTAAGTACGATGTAGCCCTTTGTGTCAAGCTTTGCATTTACTTCCGTAAACTCCGCTGCCTCCTTTCCCTTCTCACTGCTCCAGTTTGTGCGCGCGACAGGATTGGATCGTGAGGCAAGTAACTTCTCCTGCCTATCTATGATGGAGGCGTACTGATCAAAGATGACTTCCTTGAACCTTTGGCTGACATACTCATACTTGTACAAGAAATTCTTTGATTCATCACTGCGCACAACAAAGCGCTGGTTTTTGTCCCAGCTGGCCTTCACGCCCAGATCTCCAAATTCTTCGGTCAATCTGCCTCTTGCCTCAGGTTGAAGAGCTTTGCTCCATTTCAGTTCGTAGCTGGAACTGTCAAAGGCCATCACTTCTGTCAAAAACAAAATGGAGTCATACAGGCCCAAGTTCAAATTCATGTTGATCACAGATGTCTCAGGCATTTTTTGAATCACTTCTCGCAATACTCCTGTGCCCTTGGCCAGACTGATCTGCTGTCCTCCATGCACGGTGAAGTTCACAGTAGAAAGTCCCTCCAAACTCTTTTTTAGACTTGCATCCATCAGTTCTCTCTTTAATGTGTTTTTGAATACCGAGCTATGGTCTATTGTCTTCTTTGTGAATGAGCTTTTCTTTTTTAGCTCTAATAATCCAGCATTTTCTGTAGAAGATTCTCTGAGTCCTGATCCAGTTATAATAGGACTACCCAATAGCCCATTGGCTTTTACAGGGATAAAGTCTCCAACTTCATAGGACTCGTGCAGCCCAAAGTTCTCCCATCCCGGAAAACTATCTTCAGGGACTTCGACTTCAGGTGACTTTCCAAGTAGATAGTACCCAATTCCTGCTATAGCTAGAATTCCGAAAAGAGCAGTCGCTATTGAGAGGGGTTTTTTTCGAGTGGTTTGATTTTCTGCGGCATTGGTCATAAGGCGTCAATTGGTGGATTTATATTTGTGGCTTGCATTTGCAGGCAGCTTGGTCATGATCCATTCATTTTTGTATGAATCCATCATTTCAATCAAGCACAAAGTGGTCATCTGGATATTACAAGCTCATCCTGATGAACGGATTGACCGAAACAAAAGTCATGTATGTTCTAAACCTCGACCAATTCATTCATGCAAAGCAATGCTTAGTCCTTTATTGTTTGTCGATAAAACGTTGATTTTGTTACGTTTATTGAAGGGGAACCAAATGAAGTCATTGTCAATGGCGAGTACTTATTCATATCCCTTCCTTAGACAAGTGGCTACTTTTTTAACAGCCCAAGCAAAAAAAAGTGCCAAAAAAGTGTGGAATTTCTGTTGCAGAGTACTCTATATGTTGTCGGACGACAAGATTAGTCTACACAGGGGGCCTGGTGACCCCTCTGTATTTTTTCACAAATGTAAAGGATGGTAAAGGACTGTCCATACATAGAACTGCTGCAAAGCGGTCAGCAACCGGTCTGCCCGCACGTATAGCAAAACGGGACCTGTCCGGACAGGTCGGCGGCGGGGGCCGGGTGGGCCCACCCGCGAGGGACTGCCCGGTTTGGAATGGTGTGTGCCTTGCTCTGCGAGCTGCCTTTTCGGCTCTATTGATTTTGATCGCATGATTGCGGAAAGGCTATAGTCTTTCCCTACGACTTTGTGAGGGTCGGGGTATTGGCATACCAAGACACATTCAATTTGTCTCTACATAAATTAGATCGTGGCGATTGTGTTCGGTAGAAAGTTCGTGAACTTTCTCTACGAGGGGTAGAAAAAACCATTCACCTTGCTCTGTGAACC
>JAHDDV010000341.1 GCA_020629205.1 Chitinophagales bacterium
GTTGATAGTTAATTTAAATATTTCACCTTAGCCCTTTCCTTTCTTGAATAGAGCAAATAAATTGAGCGATGCCTATCGCTACCAGCTTTTGCAGTTGACTACGAGAGCTTTTTATGTTTCAGACTTGACCAGAGGTCAAGCTGGGCCACTAAACCACCGATACAGATAAATGCACATTCCCTAAAGAAGCAAACAAGATCGCGCGACGCTCCGGTTCCTGAGCGGAGTCGAAGGAAGGTTGGAAAGGAGAGGCTAAAGTGCTGCGAGTCAGGACTACACTCGCCACCGACACATAAACTGGCAAATCAAAAAAATTGGGAGAACTGAGTACAAAGATCATCAAAACTGCTCCTATCAATGGTACTGACCCCGATTGTCTCCAAACGGCACATAGGACCAATATTCGGGATTAACGTCCACTGTTGAAATCGCTATTGATAACTTCAGATCCCAAACAAATGACAATGAACACAATACACCACTATTTCCTGATCGGCCTACTGCTCCTGGCGAGCGTTTCGATGGTATCAGGACAATCCTTGCCAGAAAATATGGTCATATCAGAAGATGGTCGAAGACTCTCTATGGGTAAGGCTGGAATAGCAGATCTCTATCAGCTAGATCAACTAAGAACCATTTCTCTGGACTTCGAGCAGGACAACTATTGGGCCTTGCTGGAGGCAAATTATGAGGATGAGATTGAAATCCCTGCGACGTTGACCATGGATGGGCAGAGTTATGAAAATGTGGGGGTACGATTTAGAGGAAACACTTCCTATGCCATGCTGAACGGCAGCGAAAAAACCTCCTTCAACATCGCCATGGATTATGAGGTGGAAGGTCAGGAGTTGATGGGCTATGAAACGCTGAATCTAAACAATGCTTTTCAGGATTTTTCCATGATTAGGGAGATTCTGTACCTGCAGTTGAATCGGGCTCATATTCCTTCCTTGCAAGGAAACTTTGTAGCGCTGGAGATCAACGGAGAAAGCTGGGGCATCTACCCGAATGTGCAACAATTGAACAATGACTTCATCGAGGAATGGTTTCTAAGCAAAGATGGCTCCAGATGGCGTTGTCAGGGAGCTGATGCTGGACTTGGTGGTGGCCCTGGTGGCGGCGGACCCGGCGGCGGTGGCCCAGGAGGAGGTGGACCCGGTGGTGGTGGCCCAGGAGGTGGCGGCCCGGGAGGAGGTGGCCAATGGGGCAATGGCCTTTCAGCCCTCAATTGGTTAGGCACAGCTCAACAAGAGTATGAAGACAACTATACCTTGAAAAAAAGCTATCAGGAAGACCCTTGGGGCGATCTCATGCATGTCTGCGATGTGCTCAATAATACGGAGGCTGAAGATCTCGAAGAAGCATTAAATGAAGTGATGGACGTGGATCGTGCCCTCTGGTTCCTGGCACATGAAATTGCTTTCACAGATGACGATGGATATGTGTTTAAAGGCATGATGGACTACTATGCCTACATAGAAGCAGAAACCGGCAGACTCACCCCTTTGGAATATGATGGCAACTCCGTCATGGACCCAGCGAAAGTCAACTGGACACCATTCCATAATGCAGACAATGAGAACTATCCACTCATGAACATCCTCTTCAATGTGCCGCAATTGCGACAACGTTATCTGGCACATCTTCGCACCTTGATCAAAGAACGCATGGATCCCGATTTTATCGATGCGAGCATTTCACAGATGGAGGAATTGATCAGTGAAGGGATTCAAAACGATCCTAAGATCACCTTCAGTTTTGCACAATGGCAAAACGGAGTGCAAGAAGTAAGAGATTTTCTTTCAGACAGACGAGAAGTATTGCTTGCCAATGCCGAAGTGGCAGCCGAGGACATAGACATATCAAATGTTCAGTACAGCACAGATGGTGTTGTCTTCGAACAGCCGAACCCTCAGCAAAGTGTCTCCGTGACAGCCTCCATAGATGGATTGGTCGGCGCAAAGGCGGTCAACCTGTACTATTCGAGTGGTTTTGTAGGTCTGTTTTCCAAGACCACCATGTTTGATGATGGACTGCATGAGGATGGAGCAGCAGATGATGGAGTATATGGCGGAACGATCCCGGCCTTTGAAGCCGGCTCTTATGTGCGCTACTATATTGAAGCGGTAGCCGATGATGTCGTAGGCACGGTCAGCTATATGCCTGCCGGAGCGGAACACGATGTTTTCCTTTACAGCGTGACTCCAGAATACGTCGAAAGCGAGCTGGTGATAAATGAAATCATGGCTTCCAATGATGCAGCTATCGCAGATCAGGATGGCGAATTTGACGACTGGATAGAATTGTACAACAATTCTGCAGTCCCCATCGATTTGACAAATTGGGCATTGACAGACGATGTGAATGAACTGCAACGATGGACCTTCCCGGAAGGCAGCAGCATCGAAGGCTATGGATACTTGATTATCTGGGCTGATAAAGATGAGGAGCAAGAGGGACTACATGCCGGCTTCAACCTTTCCTCCGGCGGAGAAACCCTCTGGTTAGTAAACCCTGAAAGAGAAATAGCGGATGAAATCATCTTTCAAGAACAGACCACGGACCTCGCCTGGGCCAGAAACCCGAACGGCATCGGAGACTTCGTAGCACAACCCCATACCTTTGGAATGAACAACGAACAAGGCACCGCTGTTGCTGAGATCAGTGCGATAGACTGGAGTCTTTATCCAAATCCGGCCGATGACTGGCTCGTACTTCAGAGCAGTGTCCAAGGGGCAAGAGTAGCCATCTACAATATGCATGGTCAGCAGATGTTCGAAGCGCTTGGTAAGGATCAGCTGCAGGTCAATATTCAGGATTGGCCAGCAGGCATTTATCTGGCACAAGTCGAGGACAGCGTGAAGAAAGTGATTGTGCGCTAATGCAAGGTCGCCGCCTGTCATTTGAAGAACAACAGAAAGCCCGATCGCGCTAGACGATCGGGCTTTCTGTTTTAGATATCAATAATATCCAGTATGTTCAGAATAGACCACAACAGCACTACTTTTTCACGATGCGACTGGTATGACTGTCTTCATCTGTAAAGACCTTTAGGAAGTAAATGCCCGAGTCATATTCCTGCATTTCGACAATTCCCGCATATGCTTCGCCCTGCCTTTTCAGCTCCCCTTTCGCGATCGAGGACCCAAGAATGTCAAGCAATTCGTAGCCTACAGTCTCCTCAAGACTGTGCACTTCAATACTCAGTCGATCAATCACTGGATTCGGGAAAAGGGTCAGCTTTTGCGATAATGTGGCATCCTGTACTGAGGTGCAGTTTTCGATCGTCAGACTAAAAGTCATGTTGGTAGTGGCATTCTCCGACTGTCCATCATTAACCGTGACTGTGATCTCCGATGTCCCAAGTTCCAGGTCATTCTCCGTTATTACAAGGGTAGCGGAATCAGAGCCGGGTTCGTAATCCACAGAAACTTCATCCACGATACCGCTATCAGAAGTGGCTATGATCAGCTCCTGATCTTCTCCTTCCGCACCTGCAGAAATCCCAGTCAGTTCGACTGTCCATGGGCTGTCTGCTGAGCACACGGTCTGAGCCTCCACCACATCAATAGTCGGAGGAGTATTTACCGGACCAGCATTGTCCAGATTTTCATAGTATAGGAATCGACCGGATTCATCTTCGTAAGCATTTCCGAGAATCAAATCAAGGTCTCCGTCTCCATCCAAATCCACCGCTTCTACGGCTGTAATGTAGGTACCCTTCACCTCCAGATTAAAGGGGTCTTCTGCCACATCATCAAAGACCATCTCTTCGGCAGAACCGATGTTTTCGAAGTAGTATAGTTTTCCTTGGTAGGCTCCAAACATCAAATCAAGATCTCCGTCATCATCATAATCT
The DNA here is from genome assembly GCA_020629205.1 of Chitinophagales bacterium. Lineage (GTDB taxonomy): Bacteria > Bacteroidota > Bacteroidia > Chitinophagales > UBA2359 > JAHDDV01. The sequence continues at coordinate 3,860 of JAHDDV010000341.1, forward strand.
GCAAAATCCGGTAGTCCTAGATCACCGTCCTCTTCGGTGAGCAAAGGAGATACGTAACCAAATGGATTCTCTACTTTCGGAGCAAAAGCCGGTTCGGAAGCCGTTCCGGTGTTTTCAAAAAAGTTTAGCACTCCATAATAGGAAGTAGAGAGAACATCCAGATCGCCATCAGCATCTACATCCACCACACAAGGCGCACTAAAGTAGTCAAGAGCACTAAGCCCAAAAGGGTTGACAGAGGGTGCTGCAAATGCTGGCTCAGAAGCGGTACCTATGTTTTCAAAGTAAGAGTGAACGGCTCCTTGATCTTCTACATATGAACCAGCCAAGAGATCAAAATCTCCGTCTGCATCCAGATCAGCAAAACTCATGAAACTAAAAATGCCGGGGGAAACGAGTCCCATTGGATTTGTTTCTGCAGCTGCAAAAGCAGGTTCCGTAGCTGAGCCCGTATTTTCAAAAAACTTCAGAGCACCATAGTACTCTGCAGCGAAAACATCATAGTCTCCATCGGCATCAATGTCCACTGCCTCAGGGAAAGCATAAACATTGGTATTTGTCAGGCCAAAAGGGTTGAATTGAGCATTGCCAAAATCCTGTGCTTGCACAGCACTACCCAGTCCAATAAAGACAATTGCTGAGGTCATCCAGCGACGAAGCTTTCGCTCCGGCATGATAGATTTCAATCTATCGTATCGCGTATTTAGTTTGCGAACCATCAGCAACTGCTGCTGCACATCCAGCTGTTGAAAGCCACCAGAATCCAGCAGTCTGCTAATTTTCTTTGCAAAGAATTTGAGTTGTCGAACTTTCTTCGAAAAATGGAGAGGTCTTTTCATATGTTGTGTTTTTCTGCTTCAAAGCTTTCTTTACCTTCTGAACGTAAATCCCTGACAATTCGTTTATTGCCCAATGATAATTCCCGCCAGTATCTTGACGAGCCGTGCTATTCCCTCACTTAAGGGATAGATCATCAATCTCAAATCAACTCAGCTATGAGCAGCTCGCCGCGAGCTCGGGTGGTGAATAGTAGCCCCGGGCGCAGCGGAACGAAGTGCCCAGATAGCGTCGTGAGTGCCAGCCTGTGGTGGCTCGACGATAGGAGAGACGCAACAGGCTGAGCAACGAACAGCTAGCTGGGTGCTGAGTATTAGCGGAGCACGGGTAGATAGGTGCCACGTCGCATCTCCGCTGTGCTGCAAAAGATCAATCCAATATCATCCACGAGAACTGCCTACAGTAAGTACGTTTAGGCTGCATAGATCGGGCCAGAGATTGATTTAACAGAGCATTGTATATGGGGTCGATTCCTGGGCCTGGATGAGGGCGGAATGAGAGAGTTGTATTTTAGCTAACTTTGAGCAAATTTAATGATAGCGTGAGTCAAGAATCTTCACAAAAAGCTGCCGTTGTATTGCTCTCAGGGGGGCTGGATTCGAGCACAGTTTTGGCGATTGCCCGGGCACAGGAGTATGCATTGTATGCCCTTACATTTGACTATGGTCAGCGGCATCAGACTGAGCTTCAGGCCTCTAGACGGATTGCGACTTCTATGGAGGTAAAGGAGCATATCGTGGCAAAAATTGACCTTCGTGCTTTCGGGGGCTCCGCCCTGACGAGTGATCTTGAAGTTCCAAAAGGTCGAACAGAAGAAGAGATGACTGAGGGCATTCCGGTGACATATGTGCCTGCCAGAAATACTATTTTTCTTTCTTTTGCACTGGCCTGGGCGGAGGTGATTGGCGCCCAGGATATCTTTATTGGGATCAATGCTGTCGACTATAGTGGATACCCGGATTGCCGACCAGCGTATATCGAGGCCTATCAGAAGATGGCTAATCTGGCCACAAAAGCGGGGGTAAAGGGAGAGCAAAACTTGACGATTCACAGTCCTTTGGTAGATTTGAAAAAATCGGAAATCATACAGCGCGGACTAGAACTCGGGGTGGATTATTCGCAAACTCTGACTTGCTATGATCCTGTTGAAAATCTGGCTTGTGGCCAGTGTGACTCTTGCAAATTGCGCTTAAAGGGCTTTGCTGAACTTGGACAAGCAGACCCTGCTGCTTATGCCAGGATATAGA
>JAHDDV010000342.1 GCA_020629205.1 Chitinophagales bacterium
CCTTGGATTATTTTGCGTGAAGAACTTCGAATTCAAAGCGCGTTAAAAAGCATTTCTGTCTGAGCCACCCGGAATTCGAAAATTTAAAGGCTTTCAGCGGCGAGTTTAAATGCTTTAGCGTTTTGAATTTGAAGTTTAGCAAAATCATCCAAAGCCTTGATTTTTGCTTCTTTTGATCAAGCAAAAGAAGAGCTAGAATAATGATAATCAATAGTTTAGAAGTCGCTTCCCTAACTTTCCGTTTCGATTTTTTCATTGGCTGCTTGGGATGGTCTGCCCTATCGGACAGCCCCACAATAGGGCCGCTCCTACGGAGCTGTTTCTTGCGCAATTTTTGAATTGTGGGTTTAAGCAAAATGATCCAAGTACAAACAGCTCAAATACCCAAGCAAGGACCGGCCTTAGATAGTTTGGTGTAAAGAAATTCGGAAGAAATCCATTATCTTATCCCCATGATCCGCCCCCTAACCATCCTCTTCCTCCTCACACTCCTCTGCTACAACTCAAAAGCCCAATCCTTCCGTCTAGACGAAAATCAAAAGAAAGTCTCCATACCATTTAAGACCTACCACAATCTAATACTGCTCAATATTAGAGTAAATGAAGTACTCGACCTGACCTTCCTACTTGATTCCGGAGTAGAAACAGCACTGCTCTGCGAGCCAATGATGGCCGCCCTTCTTAGACTTGAAGCCCGACGAAAAGTGAGAGTAAAAGGACTGGGAGCCGATGAGCCAATAGTTGCCGAACTCGCCAATGGAGTAGATTTTGTATTGCCCGGTGCCACTGGTACAAACCTAAATCTACTAATCTTACCCGAAGGAGCTTTCCCCGCTTCCGAAATGTTTGGACAGGAAATTCACGGACTTATCGGCTACGATCTCTTTAAGGATTTCGTTGTGAGAATCGATTATGTAAGAAAGATGATCGACCTCTATGATCCGGCTCAGTTCAAGCCCCCAAGAAAATACCAGCGAATCCCCTTAGAAATCAACAACAAAAAAGCATTCATCAATTTGGATGTCAAATTAACTAGAGAAGACTCGACGATCCTCAAAGGTCTCTTCTTTCTCGATTCAGGTTCCTCGCAGGCAATCTCCATATTTGGTCAAGAAAATGATGATCTTCTCGTACCTCAGCCAAATATGGACACATTTCTCGGCACCGGACTGTCGGGCAGCATCTTTGGCCAGTTGGCAAAGGTCTCCAAGGTACAATTGGGAAGCCTGAGCATGAATCAGGTACTGGCCGCTTTCCCCGATAGTTCCTCAATTCGTCATATGAATAGAACAGACGAGAGAATCGGCAGCATCGGAGCAGAAATATTGAAGCGCTTTACTGTCTACATCGACTATTCTGGAGGGCAATTGTATCTCCGCCGTAATGCTAACTACTACAAATCCTACTATTACAATCGCTCAGGAGTGGAAATCAGTGCAATGGCGCCGCGATACGATCAATACATCATCAAGTATGTACGTCCTAAATCCCCTGCCGCAGTAGCAGGACTACAGCAAGGAGACATTCTCAGACGTATTAATGGCTTGAGCGCGACCGGCCTTCATATCCACGAAATCTATGAAATTTTGAACCTCCGACCCGGCAAGCGGGTAAAGATGGTGCTGACGCGAGAACAAACCAACTTCAAAACTGGCTTTAAAATCGTAGAGAATTTGTAATTCTCCCTTTCAAAGTCAAGAACGGCACGTGCTTTGCAAATCCTGCGGAAGCAGCAAATATGGGAGAAAGCATGCCAGAATCAAATTGTCGGGTTTGATGCTTAACGTAAATATTTCCTTATATTTGCACTCAATTTGAATTTTTGAAACAATACACAGAAAAATGCAAGGTAAGGGTCTAGTTAAATTCTTTACAATCGCCCTCGTACTGGTGTGCTTGTACCAGTTGTCATTTACCTTCTTTGCCAACCGTGTCAACAAAAAAGCAAAGAATTTTGCTTTAGAAACAGTTGGTGTGGATGCCGCTAACAAAGACTATGATTACTATCTCAATAAACAAAAGAGATATTTTCTAGATTCTGTAGCGAATAAGGATGTAGTCAACCTCGGTTTGACAAGCTATACGTACAACGAGTGTAAAGAAAAACAAATCAATCTAGGACTCGATCTGCAAGGCGGAATGAGTGTAACGATGCAAATTGCGCTGGAAGACTTGATAAAGTCGATGGCCAACAACAATTCTGATCCGGTTTTCACCAAATCTTTGGCAGACGCCAAGAATATGATGAAATCCTCTCAGGACGATTTCGTGACACTATTCGGTCGAGCTTTTAGTCAAAACGCTAACGGTGCCAAATTGGCGCCACTATTCTCAACAAGAGAACTAGCGGATCGGGTCAATTTTAACAGCACCGATGGAGAGGTTCTGGAAGTCATCAGCGAAGAAGCTGACAAGGCAGTTCAGAGAACCTTCAATATCATCCGCACAAGGATCGATAAATTCGGTGTTTCTTCTCCTAATATCAGTCTGCAGGAAAATACCGGCAGAATTCTGGTAGAACTTCCAGGAGTGGATGACCCGGAGCGTGTTAGAAAGCTGCTACAGGCTTCTGCAAACCTGCAATTCTGGGAAACTCAGGTAAATGGTCCTGAGATCAATAGCATCATCACCCAAGCTAATCAGGTACTTAGAAAGAAGCAGGGGATAACAATTGAAGAAGACAAAAAAGAAGAGATCAAGGAACCTGAAGAAGAACCAGCGAGCTTCCTTGACAAGCTGATGACTTCAAAATTGGTCAAGGGTTCTACTATCGCTCTTAAAAATGTATTCTTCAACAGCGGTTCTTTTGATTTGAAAGCTGAGTCTTATGAGGAGCTAGGCAAATTGAAAAGCATCCTCGCAAACAATCCTGACGCTGTAGTCGAAATAAGCGGCCACACAGACAGTCAAGGTAACGCTGATGCAAACCTAACGCTCTCACAAAACCGGGCAAAAGCGGTGATGGACTACCTGGTAAGTCAGGGAAGCACGGCTGAGCAGCTTTCAGCAAAAGGATATGGATCAACGGTTCCTGTGGCAGACAATGGAACCGAAGAAGGTCGAGCAAAAAACAGAAGAACAGAATTCAAGGTAATTGAAGGTGTGGCCGAAGATACCAGTATCGCTGATGCGGGATCTAAAGATACAGATGATGGGGGATTGAACCTCGAATCTGATCAGGCCCTTGGTGAAGACTCACTGCAGCAGCAGATCGATAAGTTCATGAAAGAGAACCCACTATCAGCTGTTCTTCGACCTATCGGACCTGGAAATTCAATGATCGGAACTGTTGAAGTAAAAGATACAGCCCAATTGAATGAGTACTTGAGAATGCCGGAAGTTAAGAACGTCTTCCCTCCAGATATCAAGTTCCTATACGGAAGCAAAGCTCAGGAATTCGAAAACGATGAAGGCGAAGTTACTACCTATTATGAAATCTATGCAGTAAAGTCGGCTTACCGCGATTTGCGTCCAAGAATGGACGGAAATGTAGTAACAGAGGCATGGAAGGACTTCGATCTACAACAGAGAGTTGTGGTAAGAATGAACATGAACTCTGAAGGTGCACAACAATGGAAGAAAATGACTGCCGACAATGTTGGACGTCAGGTTGCTGTAGTACTAGATGATCAAGTATATTCTGCCCCTCGTGTGAACGGAGAGATTGGCGGTGGAAGCACCGAAATCTCAGGTGACTTCTCTCTACAAGAAGCGGAAGACCTAGCCAACATACTCAAGGCTGGTGCGCTACCAGCTCCGGCTAGAATTGTGGAAGAAGCAGTGGTAGGACCTTCACTTGGTGCAGAGTCCATCCGAAACGGGCTACTGTCCCTCTTGATTGGTGTTGCCCTGGTACTATTGTTTATGATTCTATACTACTCTAAAGGTGGATGGGTAGCAAACCTCGCGGTACTGCTTAACCTCTTCTTCATTATGGGTGTATTGTCTTCTCTAGGCGCTACCTTGACTCTTCCGGGAATGGCTGGTATTGTATTGACAATCGGTATGGCCGTGGATGCAAACGTGATTATCTTCGAAAGGATTAGAGAGGAATTAGCAAAAGGTAGTGGCATACGAAAAGCCATCTCAGACGGATATACAAAATCATACTCTGCCATCATTGATGCAAACGTTACCACGCTGATCACTGCAGCGATCCTGGCTTACTTCGGCCTCGGTCCAGTACTTGGATTTGCCACCGTGTTGATCATCGGTATCTTCTCATCTTTGTTCACAGCGATTCTAATCACCAGATTGTACATCGACTGGAGGCAGTCAAAAGGTGCTGAGATGTCCTTCGCCAGTAGCTGGTCAGAAGGCGTCTTGAAAAACACCAACTATGACTTCCTGGGCAAGCGCAAGAAAACTTACATCTTCTCCGGTGTAGTAATTGCTTTGGGACTGTTCATGATGGGTCTAAAAGGCTTTGACCAGGGTGTAGATTTCACCGGTGGTCGTACTTTCGTTGTGCGCTTTGATCAGGGAGTAAACACTACGGATGTTACCAATGCCCTAAACAGCCAACTGGAAGGAAATGCTTTGGTAAGAACCTTTGGTGGAGCTAATCAAGTGAAGATCACCACTTCGGATATGATCGACAGTGATGACCCTACTTCGGGTGATCAGGTTGAAGCCAAAGTATTCGCAGGATTGGAGTCAATGCTACCAGCAGGAACGACTTTCAAGCAATTTAAGGAAAACAGCCTGATGAGTTCACAAAAGGTTGGTCCAACAATCGCAAACGATATTAAGCGAGGAGCCTTCTACGCAACGATCTTTGCCTTGCTGGGCATCTTCCTCTATATCTTGTTCAGATTTAGAAAATGGCAGTATGGTGCAGCAGCTGTTGCCACACTGACGCACGATACACTGATTGTTCTATCGATCTTCTCGATCTTCAGCGGAATCTTACCTTTCTCTTTGGAGATCAACCAGGCATTCATTGCAGCAGTACTTACCGTAATTGGATACTCGCTCAACGATACCGTGGTCGTATTTGATAGAATTAGAGAGTACCTTGGCATCTACGGCAAGCGTGATTTCAAGACGGTGGTAAATCAAGCAGTAAACTCGACCTTGAGTCGTACCATTGTGACTTCATTGACAACACTCTTTGTAATCGCTATTCTCTTTGTCTTCGGTGGAGAGATGATTAGAGGCTTCTCATTCGCACTATTAATTGGTGTGATCGTAGGTACCTACTCATCTATCTACATCGCAACACCTCTGTTTGTAGACCTTACCGAGTGGGAAAATGAGCGTAAAGCAAGTAAGACTGTGACTAGTGCCAACGAAAAGACAAAGAAGGCATACAGCTAGTCTGATAAAGAAATCAATCAAAGCCAGCTTCCCTTCAGGGAGCTGGCTTTTTTTTATCAATCGATCGAACCAAAACAGAATCTAATGGAAAAGGAAATAAAGCTAACCATCGCACTGGACGAGCAAAAAATGCCAGAAAAGATCACCTGGAACGCCAGCGATAACCAAGGTGGAGATCGTGAATGCGAAGCCATGATGATGGCACTATGGGATCGCCAATCAAACAACACCATGAGAATCGACCTATGGACAAAATCTATGAAAGTAGATGAAATGGATCACTTCATGTTCCAGAGCCTGGTCACCATGGCAGAAACTTACAAGAACTCCACAGGCAACGAAAAACTCGCAAAGATGATCATCGACTTCGGGAAAAAGTTTGCGGAAGAAAGCGACTTTATTCAAATGACTTGAGGACGCAAGACGCAAGACGCAAGACGCAAGACGCAAGACGCAAGACGCAAGACGCAAGACGCTTAAGTTCCTAAGGTAGACAGAGCGAGCAAAATTCTACAAACAAAAAATGCCCCAGAACCTAAAAAGACTCTGGGGCATCTTAGTATGTGGCGAGAGAGAGACTTGAACTCTCGACCTCCGGGTTATGAATCCGACGCTCT
>JAHDDV010000016.1 GCA_020629205.1 Chitinophagales bacterium
GGCTGCGACTGAATGCGCTGCTAGAGCTGGCTGCGAGGAACGAGTAGACGGCTATAGCAGCAGCATGAAGCGCTGCACAGGTGCTGACATTATAACGGACAGCCGGTAGGTCATTGCCATAAGTGGATCTGCTGGGCTCCAAAAAATTAATCAAGCGAAAAAGCCCTATTTTGTGCCATCATGAGATGGCGAGAGAGACGAAATTGCTGACTCATACCGGAGAATATTTTCCAATTACAGCTGCAAAAATTACCCCTTGCAAAGATTCGAAATAGTTGTGAAGACCTTATACGGTCTCGAAGAAGTGCTGGCTCATGAACTCGCCGCGCTGGGTGTGGAAGAAATGGAAAAACTAACACGGGCGGTGAGCTTTATGGGCGACAAGGAATTGCTTTATCGCTGCAATCTGGAGCTTCGAACGGCCATGAAAGTACTAAAGCCGATAGCGCAATTCTACTGTCGAAACGAGAAGCAGCTCTACAACAAGATCAGGTCGATCGACTGGTCGGAGCATATGCGGGTCAATCAGACTTTGGCTTGTGAGGGCGTGACGAGCGGCCATATATTTAGGCATAGCAAGTACGTTGCGCTGAAATCCAAGGATGCTATTGTCGATCAGTTTAGAGAGGGAACAGGGCGTCGCCCTAGTGTAGACTTAGAGGATCCTGATCTGCGGGTCAATGTGCATATTCGGGATACGACCTGCACGGTATCACTCAATAGCTCCGGAGAAATCCTGAGCAAGCGAGGTTATCGTCGACAGACTACTTTGGCTCCGATCATGGAGACGCTAGCTGCCGGAATCATTCTGATGACCGGATGGGATGGACGTACGACCTTTATTGATCCTATGTGTGGATCTGGAACCTTCCCGGTGGAAGCAGCAATGATTTCGAGTGGTATGGCTCCTGGAAGAAGGAGAGCCTTTGGTTTTGAAAAGTGGCGGGATTTTGACCCGGATCTTTGGGATAAACTGAAACGTGCTGCTGATAATCGAAAGTCAAATGTGCTGGCTCGAATTATAGCTTGCGATCAGAGTGCCGATGCCTTGAAAGCGGCAGAAGGAAATGCCCGACGGATGGGCATGGGTGCTTCGATAGATTTTCGTCAGGAGAATTTTTTGGAGTCTGAACCCCTGGATGCAGATGGGCTCATTGTCATGAACCCTCCATATGGGGAGCGGCTTCAGGATGAGCAGGGTGACATCGTGCAATTGTACAATGACATCGGTGCCAGACTAAAGCATCATTATGAAAATCACGATGCCTGGATAATCAGCTCCAATGTTGCGGCCTTGAAGCGTGTAGGGCTAAAACCGAGTAAGAAGGTGAAACTGATGAACGGTTCACTGGAATGTATGTTGTATCATTTTGAGCTGTATCGGGGGAGCAAGAAAGCAAAAGCGCAAAGCTAGTGCACAGCACTAGACTTCGCTGATAAATTGAATGGGATAAGTAAATAGACTTGGATAATATCATGGATCTAAAGGACTTATGGATTGGAGATCGTCTATGGGTAGAAGGCGAAACAGGTACCTTTGAAGGCATAGATAGACCGACGGGTATGGCGAAGGTGAAAGTCGGTAAGGAAATTCGGCTTGCACGAGCCACTGAGTTAAGCCTGAAAGAACCAGAAGTTATAGATCCAGTAATGGAGCGGCTAAATGCCAAACTTGGCATCCGGGAACAAGAAAACAAGAAATTCAGCCTCAAAAGGTCCGCAGAATTTGAAACAAGGTTAGACCTGCATATGGTCAATTTTCCTGAATACAAGCGGAGTACAGCTGGAGAGCCAGAGCTTGCTTTTCAACTGCGGAAAGCCGAAGCCTTTCTGGCTCAGGCTATCGATCTGAAAGTACATCGCGTTGTGCTGGTGCATGGTTACGGAGATGGGAAACTACGGGACGCATTGATTGGTCTCTTGAAAGGATATGAGCAGATCGATCGCTGCGACGTACATCAGGATGGGGCGGCATTGGAGCTCTGGTTTGATTTTACTACATAGTTGGCGTTAATCTGGCCGACGTTTATACCTACTTCTGATCTTTTGCTCGAAAGATAGGTGCTAAAACCATAACTTAGTGCTGTTTATTGCCTGTAGCTTGTCTGCCTGCAGGATTGAGGATTGTCTAAACTCCACAGCCAAAAGTATGTTGCGTCTCTCCCGATATTTTGTATTCATTTGCGTCTTTCTCTTTTTGCTGTCCGATTCCTTGAATGGGCAGGTAAGCGTTCAAGGACGAGTGACAGATGATACGGATGAGCCTTTGATAGGCGTCAATATTGTGGTCAAGGATTTGGGGACAGGAACAGTAACGGATTTTGATGGCAAATATGAACTGGAAGTTCCTTCCAGAGCGTCCATTCTGGTGTTTAGCTATATAGGATTTGAAACGCAAGAATTAGTTGCTTCCAATGAGCAGCTAGACTTGGTGATGGGAATGGATGGCAAGCAGCTGAACGAGGTTGTTGTGACCGCCTTTGGCATAGAAAGGCAGAAGCGCTCGCTCGGATACGCGACAGAGAATGTGGGAGGAGAGGAGTTGGCAAAGTCAAATGCGCCGGATGTGATCAATGCCCTGGCGGGTAAGATGGCCGGTGTGAACATTGTACAGTCAAATGGGGTAGAAGGGGGAACCAGCCGCGTCGTCATACGTGGAAACAACAACATCACAGGCAATAATCAACCACTAATTATAGTGGACGGTGTTCCTTTCGAAAATGATCCCGGCTTTGGTGAAACACAGGACAATAAGGACATTACCGGAGGAACTGACTGGGGCTCGGCTATCAACAATATTAATCCGGCAGACATCGAAAGCATGGATGTCTTGAAGGGTGCAAATGCAGCAGCCCTTTATGGTGCCCGTGGAATGAACGGCGTCATCCTGATCACTTTGAAGAAAGGAGCTAAGCGAAAGGGTTTTGGCGTTGATTATTCCACTACTTATCGCAGTATAGAGGCGACAAGGTTTCGGGACACGCAAAATGTCTTTGGTGCTGGAGGTCCGATATCAACCAGTGAACCCAGATTTGAGGAGGATGCCGACGGACAGCTAATCTATCCCAGCTCGATTGTATCCGACAATGGTCCGGGAGGGGTAAATACCAATCAGTCCTTTGGGTTCTACGGAGGCTCACAGTCCTGGGGGCCGAGAATGGATGGGACTATGATTCGTTGGTGGGACGGAGAGCTGCGTGCTTTCAATCCACAACCCGATAATCAGAAGTTATTTTACGATAAGGGATCGACTCTGATCCACAATATTGCTTTTTCAGGTGGAGGAGAGGATGGTACGATAAGGGTCAGTTTTACAAGAGCGGATCATGATGCGATCACGCCTAAGTCCGAATACCAACAGAATACTGTGTCACTCGGAGGAAATCTCAATGTGACAGATCGGCTTAAGACGGAAATGACGATCAACTATATTGATTATGAGCGATTGAATGCGCCAGCCTTGTCAAATGATGCCAATAACAGCTTTGAAAGCGGAATGCTATATAGCTTTCCCCGAAGCTACAAGGGTTTGAATTTTGATTTTGAAAATGGAGATGGGACAAGACGTTCTTTTGAAGGTTGGCCATTCCTTTATGTGAGTCCCTATTTGGTTTGGAATGCCCATCGACATAACACTCGACTGGACAGAGACAAGTGGTTGGGTTCTATTGGACTCAACTATGCCCTTAACGATTGGATTTCCCTAAGTGGTCGAATAGGAGTGGACAATACCAATGATATCATGGAGACGAGAAGAACACCTATTGATGTCACTGGAACGGTGATCGATGATGGTAGTGGTGGCTTTTACAATATTCCGGTAGCCTATGAAAAGAGTTACAGCAAGGAGAAAGTGATAAATAATGAGGTGATGCTTTCTTTGAAGCGGGAAGCCCTGTTTGGTTCTGCATTCAATGCAACACTGCGACTTGGAGGGAATCAATGGAGACGAGATCGGGATTATCTGATGGCGGTAGGAGCTCCGAGCTTAAGAGATCCCTTCTTATACAATTTTGATAATTATCAGTATGAGCTGCCATTGACGGAAAACGATCTTCCTGAGCTGCAGGAACAATTCTATGCCAAGAGGATTAATTCTCTCTTCGCTTTTGTTGATCTTTCCTGGCAAAATATGCTCTTTGTGCAGTTGACGGGGCGAAATGATTGGTCTTCGACCTTGCCTCTGGACAATAATTCCTACTTCTATCCTTCTGCCAATCTGAGCTTTGTATTGACAGAGGCATGGAGGTCTGGGATTCCAGCCATCTTTAGTCATATCAAGTTCCGTACGGCACTATCGCAGACAGCGACCGATGATGATCCCTATCAGTTAAATGCAGTATTCGAAACGGGAACATTTAATGGCAACAGCACGAGTACGCAGCCATCAACTATTCCTCCTGTGGCCTTGAAACCGCAACGTGCGGTTTCCTGGGAAGCCGGTATTGAAACGGGGATTTGGGATGATCGGATCAGGCTCGATCTTACCTATTATTCGATTAATAGTTATGACCAGTTGCTACGTTCACCAGTACCCAGCTCCTCTGGATTCAACACAGTGAAGATTAATACCGGCGAATTGTCGAATCGCGGTATCGAAGCGATTCTGAGTGCTCGGCTTGTTCAGGCAAGAGATTTTTCCTGGACAACCGGACTCACTTATGCAAGAAATACGAGCAGATTAGAAAAACTGGAGGAAGGTGCAGATATCCTGGAACTTGCTGGCATCTGGGGGGACAATGGTCCGAGCATTTCGGTAAAGGCTGGTCAGCCCTACGGAATCATTGTGGGCTATGACTATGTGCGTCATCCCGACAGTGGACTGCCAATAGTAAGTGATGACGGCCGGTTTTTCGAAGTCACAGAAACTCAGGTGCCAATCGAAATCTATGATGACAATGGAAATTTTCAGCGCTTTGCCAATGCTACTCCAAAGTTTACAGGAGCCTGGACGAATACTTTGAAGTTTAAAAACTTTGCATTGAACACCCTGATTGATGTTAAGTATGGAGGCGATATGTGGTTTGGTTCCTATGCCCTTGGTTTACAATCAGGTCAGAGTCCCGAGACCCTGTTGGAGAGAGAAGGTGGAGGATTACCTTATACTGACGATTCGGGTGAGCAGCGAAATGTGGGTGTTGTTTTGGAAGGTGTGCATGAAGACGGTAGCCCCAATACCCAAGTTGTTCATTACTACTACAAATACTTGAACAGTGGAGGATGGGGACGAGCTTTGACCGCACCTGCTGTAATGGAAAACACCTGGGTAAAGCTGCGAGAGATCTCTCTTAGTTATCGGGTACCTGCAGGTCTAATTTCATCTGCGAGGATCTTTCAAAATTTGTCGCTAGCTGTTACCGGAAGAGATTTGCTGTATCTGTATCAGTCAGCACCTGACAATATCAATCCAGAAGGAGGCATTGGCGCGGGAAATGCTCAAGGTTTGGAGTTTGCTTCCATGCCCGGAACACGTTCAATTGGATTTACTTTAAAAGCCTCATTCTAAGCGGTCAATTATGCAAAGTACAACGAATAAAATCTGGACTTTCATTGCCTGTTTGGCTTTCTTTTTAAGCGGCTGTGAAAAGGATTTTGAGAGTATTAATCAAAATCCATACAACCCAACTGAAACTTCCATGGAGGCCCTGTTTAATGGCGTGGTTTCGAGTCTACAACTCACCTGGGACGGTCAGTTCTATGTAGACAACGAGATTTTGTATGATGTAACGCAGCTAGGAGCCTTGAAGTCGAAGTCCTGGCAAAACACAGCCAAGGGGGCCAAGGCGATTTGGGATAATTACTATGAAGCCTTACGTAATATTCGAGAGTTGGAGCGTAGAATGGACAATTATGCTGGTGAACAGGAGGAGTTGGTAAATGTGCGATCAATGCTCAAGGTTGTTACGGCCTATAAGACTTTCTTTCTAACAGATCTTTTTGGGGATATCCCATTTTCAGAGGCTGGGCGGGGCTTGGATGGCTCGGCTGCTCTACGACCAGCATACGATGCTCAGGAAGACATATATCGTTTCCTCTTGGAAGAACTTACCTGGGCTTCAGAGAATATTGAAGTCAACCCAACCGAACAAACGGCCTCTGGCAAGGACTACTATAGTTTTGGCGGTTTTGATCCACTTTTCGATTCCAATATGATCATGTGGCAACGCTTTGCAAATTCTCTGCTATTGCGTTATGCAATGAGAATAGTGGAGGTTGATCGGCCTTTAGCCGAGCAGATAACTGGACGAATTCTGACGGAAGATTTGCCGCTGATTCGAGATGGGGAAGATGTAGTTATGCGCCCCTCAGCGATGGGCTTTACGCGCCTAAGTAGTCATTGGTCTTTCAGAGAGCACAATAACCTTCGAATGGGTTCAACGGTCTGGAAAGCACTTGCTCCATTGGATCAGTCGCCATCTGGAGCTGGGATTTTGGACCCTAGGGCCCGTATTTTTTTCGATACAAATAACGATGATGCGTGGGTGCCATTTCCCAATGAGATTCCCGCAGGAGAAACACCGCCAGTAGAAGGAGGAATACCCTATGGCGGGCAACGAGACAGCAATTTCGGTATCAAGGGCAATGATAACTACTTCTCTTCCTTTCACTACTATTTGATCCGTGATGAGAATGACATTCCAGAGGTGTTGCTATCTGCTGCAGAGGTCCACTTTCACAAGGCTGAGGCTATGCTACGAGGAATTGGTGTACCGCAGGATGACTATGGTGCAGAAAACGAATATGCACAGGGAATTAGCTCCTCCATGGTTTTTTGGAGTAATGAGGCACAGAACTCAAGTATTTGGGAGAATGCTCCTGTGATTTCTTCAGGAGATGCTTATCAGTTTGCTTTTGACCCTGCGGTGAGCTTATCTGGGAACGGATTTGATTTGAGTCTGATTTACAAGCAAGAGTGGATTTGTTATTTTCGACAACCCTGGGAAGCATTTAGCCTATGGCGTAGGACCAAAGCTACACCTCGGGAGGGGGAGGAGCCACAGTATTATCGATTGCAATACCCAGCAGACGAGGCCAATCTAAATGCGTCAAATTATCAAGCTGCAACATCCGCTATGGGAGGAGATGAAAATAATGTGAAAGTCTGGTGGATGGCCGATTAGTCCGAATAAGCGATCTAGACCAATACAATAGAACAACAAAACATCATAATATATGAAATCAATTTTACGAATCTTACTCTTGTTTGTCTGCTTGAGTTTCAGCTCGCAGATAATTGCGCAGAGCAATCAATATCTACACTTTGATCGAGTAGATGATCATGTGCTGATGGAAAATGGATCTTCTTACATCGCAGGAAGCGACGCTTTTTCCATGACTGGTTGGTTTTGGACGGATGAAATAGCTTATGGTCAGGGCATGGTTGGCTTGCGTGGTGCAGATCAAGGTTTTTATCTCATTCAATTGGACAATGGGATCATTGAATGTAGATTCCAGAATTCTAACGGGACGCTGTACGAGTATGTGACACCCTCCTTTACAATTGTTCCGCAGACCTGGCAGCATTTCGCCTGGGTATATACGGGCTCTGCAGTGGAGCTGTATCTTGATGGCGATTTGATTGGTTCTGCAAATGCAACTGGTACCTTCAACAATGAGACAATTCCATTTGCTATCGGAAGATCGATTTTGGCAAATCTGGACTTTTACTATGGGGGACGTATTGATGAGGTGACCCTGTGGAGTAAGGCCTTGAATGAAGACGATCTGCAAGCAATGATGTCAAATGAACTGGACGGAGACGAAGCAAATCTGGAAGCCTACTTCAAGTTCAATCAGGGCGTTCCGGAAGGTGATAATACCAGTATTCAGTCTTTGGACAATGAAGTTGGGGACGGTGATCGGCCGGGAGAGCTGATCAACTTTGCGTTGACTGGCGCAGATTCCAATTTTGGTGGTGAGTTTGATGCTAGCTTTCAAGCCATCAGCTTTCCGCTGATACCGCATAAACTCATTTCAGCGGAGCCATTTGAAATTGCGGCCGAGGCTAGTTCTGCCTTGCCGGTAGAATTTGAGATAGATTCTGGACCAGCATCCATCAGCGGCAATACTATTACGCTGGATGGTACTGCGGGTACCGTCCGAGTTGTAGCATCACAAGCCGGCAACGCGGTCTTTGATCCAGCAGAGCCAATAACGGTCGAGTTTGACGTGTTGGATCCTCAAACGACTACCCCGGCAGTTGACCCAAGAGCACCCTATGATGGAGCTGTTGTGATGTCGCCTGGTCTTAATGCCATCAGATTAGTTGCCCAATCGTCTATCGGCTACCCAGATCTATTTTCCGTCTCCAATGTTGATTTTGTGATCGAGGGAGAAACCATCCCAGCCATGGATTGGGGCGATGGATTTTACAGTGCCTGGTATACTCCGGTAGCAGGTGGCGATCAGACCTTAGAGATTCACTCCTACAACAATTACGGTGCAGCAAATGTGAGAACAGTGGACTTCAATATTGCACAACTGGCCGGCTCTGAATCGGTGAATGTGATGGATGGAATTTGGATGACTACCTCGACCCCAGTTGTGGAAGTGGAAGTTGATCTACCGGTTCAGGTGGGTGCTCACGATCACATCCTGGCCAATCTTGAATTGACTTGTCCGCCTACAGGAGGATGTGGAGAATGGGATCGAATAGCCAATATTGAAGCGCAGAATTACAATGGCGAGTGGATCAATATTATCCGCTATATCACTCCATACGGAACAGCTTGCAGCCATCAGATTGACTTGACCGACTATGCCTCTGTGCTGTATGGAAAGACAAAGTTCAGATTGAGCTATGGTACTTTCGACAATGGTTATGAGTTTCATCTAGATCTTGACTATGAATTTGGAACTCCCGAGTTCACCTATAGCGAAGTAGTTCCTGTCTGGCAAGATATCTATCCATTTGGGGATATGGCCGATCTACAACCAGTACCAAGCAGAAATCAGCAGATTTTGCCGAACACTCAGGCCGCAAAGCTCAAGTTGTTGGCCACCGGTCACGGTTGGGGTGATAATAATACGGGCAATGCTGCGGAGTTTCACGAGGACACACACAACATTTGGGTAAATGGCTCTTCAAGGTTTGAACATAATAACTGGTACACCTGTAATCCCCATCCAGATGATTGTTCTCCGCAAGCTGGGACCTGGACATTCGCTAGAGCTGGTTGGTGTCCTGGTGCGATCTCGCAGTTCTTTGAATACGACATGACGGAATACACTACCGGCGAAACAGTGGAGCTACAATACCGCTTTGATGAGGATTACGTAGACCTATGTCACGATAGTAATCCGGATTGCGTTTCAGGTGTAACCTGTCCGGATTGTAGTGATGGTTTTAATCCGGAATTGCACGTGTCCTCCCATATGATCTTCTACGGAAACAACCCACCGATGCTGAGTACTGCCATTGAGAACAGCTTGGATGTAGAACTAAGTGTCTACCCAAATCCTGCTAAAGATCAAATCAATCTGATCATTGGCGATCGATTGGACAAGGCTACAATTACCATTGTTAATGCCTTGGGACAGGAGGTGCAGACAAGAACAGCTCAGAACTACGATGCTGGACAGGTCAGCTTTGATGTGAGCAAGCAGAGCTCTGGTGTCTATATGCTTGTTGTGCGTACAGACAAAGGTTTCGTGAATAAGCAGTTTGTCATTCAATAGCATTGTGCTCAATACTATGGAGTGAAAGTTCGATGAAATTAAAAAGACGCTCACTAGTGAACAACACTAGTGAGCGTTTTCATTTTTGGGAATTAGGAGTCCTCAGCCGCTTGCAGAGAATCAATCCAATCCCTCACCAATTGGACTCCTTCCTTGTGCACAGTGCTGCGACCAAGTTCAGGCATCATAACACCTGGGCGAGTGGACTCCATTCTGTAGACAAAGATCGAGGAATCTGCCTTACCCGGAAGGATATCGAATTTATGAGGCCCAGCACCAAGTCCTGCAGCAATGGGCGGTTTGTTTAGCCCAATCTTAGTCTGATTAGTTTCATTGTAGTTTAGCAACAGACCACTGGAACTGGCGGAACCTACAGATGAATGGCAATGAGCGCAGTTCATGTCCAAATAGGCTCGGGCTCTTAGATCCAGATTCTGCGTATCATCTCTGTAGTCGACCATGCAATCGTATTTGGTCTCTGGAATGTAGTTGCTCAGGTAGCCCATCTCCGTCCACATTTGCAGTTGATTCTTGATGTTCGCATTTGCGTATTTGAAATCGAAATTCAAATGCTGCACTTTAGGGCCGATTGGCCGTAGTTGTTCATCAACATTGTGGCAGGTTTTGCACTGATTCTTGTTTGGTTGAATGTAGTCAATCGAGTGCTGTTGCATATCTGGTCCTGTGAAATCCACAGGAATACTTGCGCCTACGATTTCGTACTGGGCTTCCGTTTGTTGCTCATTCCAGACATAGGCATATGCTTGCCATTCTTGATTATGCTTTACAAGTAGCCTGGTCTCGATGATGCGCTGCTTGTCTCCATCGGCTTTGGAATAGTAGAAGTTTTTTATCAAGATGGACTTATCGGGAAAGACAATCCGTCCATTCTCTTGAGCTTCTATGCTTGCCGAAGTCCCCTTTGGCATCCACACAAATCGCTTCTTCTCCGCATAGTCGCTGAACAATTCGGAATTAGGTCTGTAGGCCAATACACTTTCGGCAGGCTGCATGTCTTTCATTGCTCCTGCAAAAAATCCGTATTCAGAAAGCTTCTCGTAAGGCAGTTGATCAAAGTCAATTTGTTCTGGACTCATGCCTTCCTTACTGCAGGAGTGCAAACAGATGATCAATGAAATCAGGACGATGGTCAGGGTAATGGCCTTGTTCATTTATAGTCGTTTTACAGCTTCCAAATCTGTGCTCACACTGCCAGTGCAGACAAAAGGCTTAAAGTCATCAGAAGCCTTAATATTGTCGGTGCCTCCATGAAGGTCGAAAAGTGTAAAATGCATCTCATCCAGCTTTTCTTCTTTAATACAGATGTTCATAGGATTTTCCTTGACATCCTTGCCTTTTGATTTGTCAAAAAAGCCATCGTAAATAATGTCTTGTGACTTTCCAATTCCATGAGCATTCTTGGCGGCTATTAGCTTGCCTAGATCTTTGGTCAGGTCCGGTGGTGATAGAGGGCGGGCATATTCATTGTTGTGGATGGATATATCGCTTGAGTAGGGAGACCAATTGGGCGCTTCTGCCGGAAAGCCGGTAATCTGATAATTGGCTATGGCTACTCCGGTCGTCTTGTTGTTGAGGATCTTGTTATTGTAAATCTCTACGTTTTTTGCAGCCAATAAGATGACACCACTTCCTGGAGGAATCAATGTTACCGTATTCCCATTTGGCGTCTCGTTGATCGGCACAGCAAAATTGACATGATTGTTCTCTATGATTTCGTTGTCATAAACCTTGGTATTGAAGCCATCGGCCATCGGTAGGTTCGGGAGGTTGAATACCAGCAGTCCGCCAGCATTATCATAGACTTTGTTTTTGAAGACTTCTACGTTGCTGCAGTTTTCGATTTCAATGCCTGCGACATTTCCAAAGGCGGTACAATTCTTTACGATCACATTTTCCGATTGTCCTACATAGATGCCAGCATCTCTGGAATGAGAGGCCGAACATTCATCTATCATCACATTTTTGCACTGGACCGGATACAAGGCATAGGTCCCGTTTTTAGATTTGTCTCCATTGGTCCAGGTGGCATTTACCCTTCGGAAAACAATTTGGTCACAGTGCTGAGTCTTGATACCATCACCCGGAGCATCCAAAACAGAGAAGTCTTGCAGAGTGATGTTTTTCCCCACTACTTTCACTCCTTCCCCTCCTGATTTCAAATTCTTGAAGGATAGAAAGGTTTTGTCCATACCTGCCCCAATAATCTTGAGATCTTTAAGATTGTCTATGATCAGCTGAGTTTCAAACTCAAAGTGACCTGCGGGTATCTTGATAGTAGACCCGTCTTCAGCTAAAATGAAAGACTCAATCACCTTCTTCACGGCTGCTGCCCCAGCGACTTTTGCATTTGCAGAAATGTCTTGATCGACTTCTACCGAGTTATTACAAGCAATCGTTGAGATTAGAAATAACAAAAGCGGCAGTTTCAGAATGGCTTGCTTCATTGCGTGTAGTTTTATTGATGCTTCAAATTAGACCTTTTGAGTCAAATCCCCTAGCGATCACTTGATAATCCTTCCTCTTCTCAAATCGGTAATTGCTCAATAATTGTGCCTTGGGCACTTCATGGCTTTGAGTTGAACAGTGGTTCGTATTGACAAAGTCATGACTTGCTGATATTAGTTCATTTGCACTTTTGATCTTATATTACGACTCAATCAAATTGTAGCCTATTATGACCCTAAGTACAAATCGCAACATCCAGTGCATTCTGTTAGTTTTAGTGCTAAGCCTACTTGCTCCAAACGGACTATTGGCAGATGGAATTTGCGCTAGCATTTCCGCTGAATCAGTATTCTTTTCTGAGAATATTGTGATGCTATCTGGACAAATGCCGGATGGGGTGCCTTTGGGTGCGGAGGTTTATCTGGCCCCAGAGGAAGAAAACCCTGGAGATATTAGTTTGCACGTGGAGGTGGACTTCTTCCCACAAGATGGACCGACGCAGGATATGGTCTACGAAGCGGCCTTGACTTTTTCATTTCTGGAAGGCGACAGCCTCCAAAGGATAGTTTTCGATGAATTGCTGGACCATCAAACCTTCGGTCTGGGTGATTTTATTCTGCGGTACTATCTCAGCAGGGAAGTTGATGGTAGTCTGGAAATCTCAGAAGAAGTCTTGGCGTACTTTACTGTAAAGGACAACTTCCTGTCGAAGACACCGCAAAACATAGAAGGCGACGCCCTGTTCAACCAGTCCTTTGGACCTTCTGTTGGAGGCGACTTTAAATACGGCTATCACTTCTATTTGCCAGAGGATACAGAATACCGAGTGGACTCTGTGCAATTTGGATACAGTAAAGGTGGTGGGGAGAGTCTAGAAGGTACAGAAGTTAAGATTTCACTGTACAAATGGGAAGATGATGGCAATGGAGCAGTTGCTGATTCAGAAATTACTGAAGTGGCTTTCTATAGACATACCTACACCGATGAAGAAAACAACCAGCAATTGTGGGGCAGCCTTACTGATGCCACTTCTGGTGCGAGTGGCTTGGATCTACCAGGAGACTCACATTACTTACTGATGGGAGAGTATGAAGGAGAAGAGCCACTTTATTTGAATGTTCTGACGGAGATCAACTACGATGCCTACACCAACTATGCCCGTGAACTCTCGTTGTCCGATAACAATCTGCGAAGGTTTGCAGATGTTTTAAGCATCGGGGGAGATTGGTACATGTATGGCTTTAATACGCCCTCGGTACCCGCTATGCTGCTTGCGATTAGTCCGGCTACAGGGGAGCCACCACAGCAAAATGTAAACGCAGCATTTGGAGAAGATGATTTGTTCTTTGGTTCGAATTACATTCAGCCTGCCGGGCAGGCTGGCTCAGGCATGGCACTGGGAAGTCTTGTGTACAATATCGGAGGAGAAACTCCAGAGTCTGCAAACCTAACAAGTACTATTGACTTCCTTGCTGATCAAGGGTCAGCGGTTGAGACTATCTACTCAGGCAGCATTCTTGTTGATTTCAATATTGCAGATACGCTGATCGTCTATAGTGATGATGATCAGTTTTTTGTCTATGATGATTATGGCCCGGGGTCTTATCTGATCAACTATTCACTAGAAACCGAGCCTCTTGATGTGTTGCCTTTTAACAATACAGCCAGTAGCCAATTTGAAGTTCGGGAAGGGTTCTTGTCAAAGGTGCCATTAGATGAGCTGGGCTTGCCGGTTTCGGATGGATCCTTTGGTCCTGTTGACGGTGGAGAATTTGAATATGGAATTCACTTCTATTTAGCGCAAGGAGCCTCAGTGCAACTGGATTCGGTAAACTTTGGCTGGCTTGCTGGAGAAGGAACGGATATCTCTTCAGAAACAGTGGGGCTGAAATTGTATGAGTGGCAAGACTCGGGTGATGCGGTGATTGACCCACTGGAATTGAATACCATTGGATACAGTGAGTACTCTTTCTCTACAGGTGATGAGAATAGTGAAAGGCACTGGGGGCAGATGAGAGACCTGGATGAAAATCCTGGTGTGCGTCTATCGGATAATGCTCACTACGTACTGATGGCAGTCTATGAGGGTTCCGGTGATATGTTCTTGAATTGTTCCACCGAGCTAAATTATGATCCATTTTCAACAATGAGCCTTTTTCTAGTGGAAAGCACGGGCAATCCAAACTTGATTCGTTTGTCTGACGTGCTTTATTTGAATGAACAAATTTACAATCGAGGTTTCTCAGGTAATATCTGTCCTTCATTGCTGCTAGCTTTAGGTCCTGCACAATCTGCAATCGGTGTGGAGAACCCTAAATTGGTGCAGCCCGTTTTGAAAATACTTGCAAATCCGGTAGAGCGTTATTTATACTTTGAATTGGAAACAGACAATTGGCAGGGCTGGTCACTACAAGTCTCTTCGATCAGTGGGCAAGCTATTTATCAGACTAAGCTGAAGGGGAAGACAGATGCTTTAGATTGTAATTCACTGAGTCCAGGGCAGTACATCCTGACCTTATTGAAGGATTCCTATCAGGTATCGCAGACATTCATTAAGCAACTGTAGTACTATTTGAGCTGTCAATAAATCAGGGTTAAGACAATTTTAGAACAGGAGCAAGGCAAATGACTGCTTCAATGAAGAAGTTTATGGTCAAAAAGACTATCTTATTGCTCCCTAAAAACCTCAAGAATGAAAATGTCTTTACCCTCATTCTGTATCGTATTGCTTACGATACAGCTCTCTCTTTCAGCCCAATCTCTGGAGAAGCAAATACTGCGCACCAATCAGGAAACGGCTTTTGAAATCATAGCCTCCGCCGACCTGAATCAAGACGGTATCACCGATCTGTTCTTTCGAGATCAATGGGGTAGTATGGGTTGGTATCCTGGTCTGGGAGATCTGAATTTTGATGAGCCAAAATTTTTGGATTCCTCCTACCGAGCTAAACACGGGCTCTTTGTGCAGGATTTTGATGAAGACGGGGATCTGGATATTCTACCCATTACAGATGACCAGATCATTATCTTTTTCAACGATGGTTCTGGCACCTTTTCTGTTAACTTCATTTCTGATGGACGCTTGTTAGAAGTGTCGGATTTTACAGGCGATAATCGTCCGGATCTAGTCTACCGCGAGCCCTTTGGAAGTGAACTACTGTATGATCCCAGTACAGAGGATACAGTTGATTTTCTGGTGGCCGGTGAATACGGCGGTACGGTTGTCGGACAGATCCGATTACCAGATGAGAAACAAGCAGTATTGATCAGACCATCCTCAGGCAGCTATCAGGTGGTTGAGTACCATTGGGAAGATTTTGAACTGGTCTACTCTCTTGCAGTGAACCTTGATATCTCTGTCCCTTTTAGTGGCTCCACGGATGAGCAGATCGCTGATCTAAACAATGACGGTCTTAGCGACATTGTACATTCTGCAGATGGTACCTTGTATTTGATGCTTCAAAATGCAAGTGGAAATTTTGGTTCACCCGAAGTACTTTATAATGGTCAGGGTTACGAGAGAATTGACTTACTGGACTATGATCAGGATGGCGACCTCGATATACTATGGAGTAAGCAGAGTATTGGGCATCGCCTGGCATTAAATGATGGGCTAGGAAATTTTAGCGCTTCCCAATGGTTGTTCATCGAGCTGCCATGGACGGATGTATTGGGATATACGCTTTGTTCTCACATAGCTATGATTCCTGAGTCAGGTGAGCTTTTTCTTTCCTACTACAGCCTAAACACCCTGAAGACATTCCTGATAGTAGAAGATGATACCGGGAGCTTTGAACAGCTGGTGTTACGTAATCGGATACTGAGTAATATCGACGAGATTATCATACAAGACTTGAACAATGATTCGTATCCAGAGATTCTAGTGACTGCACAGATCGCCCCTACAGCAGGGGTATGGTGGAATGAGAGTGGACAGTTCGCCGATATGGCTCCCTGGTCTACTGTTTTCGCTGCAAGAGGAATGGGCTTCTATCAAGAAGGAGATAATACTATTGTACACAGTAGTCGCAATGTGGAAGATGGGATTACAAGAGTGATGGAGTCGGTCGTCAATAGTTTGGGTGAGACGGAAGGCTGGCAGGACTTGGAAATGGGAGAATTCTATCAGCAAGAGTGGCTAGCCACGGATCTCAATCAGGATGGATTGCAGGATATCTGCTATCTGGTATCGGAACCATTCTCCAGCAATCCGGAGTATCATCAGATTGCCTTTCAACTGAGGCTAAATGAAGAGGAGTTTGGCCCAATTCAGATCATCTCTGAGGTGGTCCAGGATTATCCTCCTCAGCACCTTCAGGCAAGGGACATCAATGGGGACGGTTTCCCGGATTTGATTTGTCGCTATGGTTCCTACATTGTCCAACACCCAAAGCTATACTATCACCTCAACCTCGAAGGTCAAGGTTTTGCCCAGCCAGTACAATTGTTGCCAGATTTGGACAGCGCACATTATGACTTTTCTTTCTCTGATGAGCCTTTATTTGAGGATCATGTTCTAGTGTATGATGGGAATGATTTATATGCAAGACATCTTTCTGATGCAACTATGGATGAGCTAATTGCTAGCGATCTGCCTCCTCATGGATCTCTACCTTACAGTAGCTTCAGCCATTATTTTGTAGACATTGATCTGGATGATGAGATGGACCTGCTTTTTCTAAGTGAATCCAAGTTTTATGGAGGAGGATTGAATGATGTTGTGTTTCATCCAGTTCTGGGCAACGAGAATTCGAACTTTGACTTCTTGGATTTAGAGAACTTTGCGGCGGTACGTACTATGAAGCTTGCTGATCTGGATGTAGATGGAGATCAGGATCTTGTTGTCTTGACTAAGGATCGGACTGTAAGCGTTTACTGGAACCTCAGCAACAGTCCTGCTCCAAGTAAAGTAATGACCCAGTGGGATTCAGCGTCTATTCAGTTGTTTCCAAATCCAGTGCGGAATCAGCTCGTGATACAAACAGAGGACGATTATAAGCAATATCGGATTCTCAATATGAAAGGACAGCTGCAGCTTCAGGGTTCCTTCGATAAGATGCTATCAATGCAAGCGCTGAAACCAGGAACCTATGTTCTGGAACTAGAAGCCAAAGATGGTAATAAGGCGACCACAAGCATCCGCTTTGTAAAGCAATGAGCTCTCGGTTTGCATAGCTGAATATTCAGACATCCTTTTGCTATCTTGCACGCATTATTAAGCAAAAGAAGAGATTATGTCAAATCAAGTAGAGACCCTACATCTAGCTAAAGTGCTGGAAGATCATGGGCAGGATATGAGTGGGAAGCTAGTTGCGATTACAGGCACCACAAGTGGTACAGGTTTTGTCTGTGCACGCGAAGTAGCCAGAAAAGGGGCAAAAGTGATCTTGCTCAATCGAGCTAGTGCAAGAGCGGAGAAATCTCTGGAGCAACTACAAGAGGCGGTGCCCGAAGCAAGCTTTGATGCCATAGAGTGTGACTTGCAGAATTTTGCAAGCGTGAAAGCCGCCATAGAAACAATCAAATCAAAGTATGAGGTGCTCGATGTGCTTGTCAACAATGCCGGTGTAATGGCTTTGAGAGATACGGCCACAGTGGACGGATACGGTATACAGATGCAAACCAATGTAATTTCCCATTTTCTAATCACCAAAGAACTATTTCCGCTACTGCAAAAAAGCAAGCAGGCCAGAATTGTCAATCACAGTTCAATGGCTCGTTTGGGTCCGCCCCTGGAAGCGAAGTATTTCGAAGCTAAGGGCGGGCAACTTGGTGGAGATGGTACTGATGAGCAGAATGCAGCTTTTCAAGGACCGAGATGGATGCGCTATCATCAGACGAAGCTTGCGAATTGTGCCTTCACTTATGGCCTTAAGCAGAAATTGGAAGCAGCCGGAATCGACAATGTAATGCCATTGCTCGCTCATCCTGGTTTGGCTTTGACACAGCTGCAGGTGACCACAACTGAACATGGAGGCATGGATAAGGAAAGCAATCTGATGGAACGTGCTCAATCAGCTGAAGATGGGGCAACTGGTATCATCAGATGCTGCCTTGACCCGGAAGCAAAGTCAGGTGATTTTTATGGTCCCACTGCCGGATGGAAAGGCTATCCAGAGCTACTGAGTCCAGAAGATTACCTATACTCGGATTCCACCATACAGATCAATTGGGAGGGTTGCGAAAAGGCAGTGGGGGCTTTTGAGATTGCTTAATAGCACAGCGAAAAAAGTCAATAGACTTTCTTGCCAGGAGCTTTGCAGGTGCTCATAGCCCCGATAGAAGTGGAAATGCGGGCAGCTGACAGGGGACTGAACGCCCAGCGATCGAGGCTGCATTAGCAAGACTCGAGCGCTGGTGCAGTGAAGCCCCTGGCTGCTGCCCGCATTGGAACGGATAGCGGGTAATCCATCGACAGGAGCGGATCTGCTGCGCTCCAAAAAAATGAGATCCTTTCCAGACCCATTACCAACAACAAGCGCTCTTTCGAATAGTGGGAAATCCAGACTTTGTTTAGTATATTCGCATGATTCTTACTTGAGAATGATTATTACCTAGCAATTATTAGCAATGGATACTGCAGAGCTAGCAAAGAAAATTTCCAGCAAAGGGCTCAGGGTGACCCCCCAAAGAGTGGCTATACTCGCTGGGATTCTGGACTTGAAAAACCATCCTACCGCGGAGAATATTCAGGAGCATATCAAGGAGCAATTTCCGAATATTTCAGTGGCTACAGTCTACAAAACACTCGAATCTTTTGTAGAAAATGATTTGCTGAAGAAAGTGAAAACGGAATCAGGAATCATGCGCTATGATCCCATTCTAAGCAATCATCACCATCTCTATTGTAAGAAAACCGATCGAATAGAAGACTATGAGGATGAACAATTGGATGATTTGATCCGAGCTTACTTTGCTAAGAAAGGAATCAAACGATTTAAGATAGAGGATATTAAACTTCAAATAACAGGTACATTTAAATAAGTATTTACGGAAACATATGGAAAACAAATCGAATGGAAAGTGTCCGGTGATGCATGGTGGAAACACCTCCTCCGGGAATTCAGTGACAGAGTGGTGGCCTAAAGGGCTCAATCTGGATATTCTTCATCAGCATGATACAAAGACCAATCCTCTAGGAGGGGACTTTGATTATCAGGAGGCATTAAAGAACTTGGATGTGGAGGCTTTGAAGGCCGATATGCATGCTTTGATGACAGA
Organism: Chitinophagales bacterium; assembly: GCA_020629205.1. Classification (GTDB taxonomy): domain Bacteria; phylum Bacteroidota; class Bacteroidia; order Chitinophagales; family UBA2359; genus JAHDDV01. The sequence continues at coordinate 19,366 of JAHDDV010000016.1, forward strand.
TAGCCAGGATTGGTGGCCAGCAGATTGGGGGCACTATGGTGGATTGATGATACGCATGGCATGGCATGCTGCTGGCTCTTATAGAGTATCAGATGGGCGTGGCGGAGGAAGCACGGGTAACCAGCGCTTTGCTCCTTTGAATTCTTGGCCGGACAATGCCAGTCTGGATAAAGCGAGAAGATTGCTATGGCCGATCAAGAAGAAGTACGGCAACAATGTTAGCTGGGCAGATCTGATGATTTTGGCGGGCAATATCGCCTACGAAAGCATGGGGCTAAAGACTTTTGGATTCTCTTTTGGTCGCGAAGATATCTGGCATCCGGAAAAGGATGTCTACTGGGGTGCAGAGAAAGAATGGTTGGCGCCAAGTGATCATCGATACGAAAATGTGGAGGAACCCTCTACCATGGAAAACCCTTTGGCAGCTGTACAAATGGGATTGATTTATGTGAATCCAGAAGGTGTCAATGGACAGTCAGATCCACTTAAAACTGCCGCACAAGTAAGAGAGACATTTGCCAGAATGGCGATGAATGATGAAGAGACAGTGGCCCTCACCGCTGGTGGACATACCGTTGGTAAGACCCATGGAAATGGCGATGCCGGTGCGCTAGGGCCAGAGCCTGAAGCAGCTGGTATTGAGGAGCAAGGCTTTGGATGGTCTAATCCTCATGAGTCGGGAAAAGGTCGCCATGCTGTGACAAGTGGTCTTGAAGGTGCCTGGACTTCAGAACCTACAAAATGGGATAATGGCTTCTTCAAAATGCTTTTTGATCATGAGTGGGAACTGCGCAAAAGTCCTGCCGGTGCCAATCAATGGGAGCCAGTAAATATCAAAGAGGAGGATCTGCCAGCTGATGTAGAGGATCCTTCAAAGAAGATTCCAGCCATGATGACAGATGCTGATATGGCTATGAGAATGGACCCGATTTATCGTGAGATTTCGCTCAAGTTTAAAGAAGATCAGGAGTATTTCTCGGAGACTTTCGCTCGTGCTTGGTTCAAACTGACACACCGTGATCTTGGTCCTAAGTCTCGATACTTTGGTCCTGATGTTCCTGCGGAAGATTTGATCTGGCAAGATCCTGTACCAACGGGTAAAAGTGATTATGATGTAACCGCTGTGAAGGCAAAGATTGCGGCTACGGGTCTTTCTATTTCCGACAAAGTTTGTACTGCCTGGGATAGTGCTCGAACTTTTCGAGGATCTGATATGCGTGGAGGTGCCAATGGTGCTCGCATTCGTTTGGCTCCACAAAATGAATGGGAAGGTAATGAGCCAAAGCGACTTTCAAGAGTGCTTTCTGTTTTGGAACCTATCGCTGCTGAGTTTGGAATTAGTGTAGCGGATGCAATTGTATTGGCAGGTAATCAAGGAGTCGAAGATGCGGCAAAGGCTGCTGGTTACGATGTCACAGTGCCATTCCTATCAGGTAGAGGTGATGCGAGCGATGAGATGACAGATGCTGCATCATTTGCTCCCCTCGAACCTTTAGCGGATGGCTATCGCAACTGGATCAAAAAAGACTACGTGGTGAGCCCTGAAGAAATGCTCTTGGACCGGACGCAGTTGATGGGCCTTAGTGCGCCAGAGATGACTTGTCTTATCGGAGGAATGCGCGTGATTGGAACCAACCACAATGGAACAAAGCATGGTGTCTTCACAGACAATGAAGGAGCTTTGACAACAGACTTCTTTGTCAATTTGCTCGATATGGCTAATGCCGTGAAGCCTACCGGTAAGAACTCCTACGAGATGAGAGATCGTAAGACGGGCGAGTTGAAGTGGACGGCCACCAGAGTCGATCTGGTCTTTGGGTCCAATTCAGTGCTTCGTTCCTACGCCGAGGTCTATGCACAGGATGACAGCAAAGAGAAGTTTGTAAAAGACTTCGTGGCTGCCTGGGCAAAAGTGATGAATGCTGATCGTTTTGATGTGACTGCATTACCACTGTCCTAGCTTGTAAAATATAAAAGGGAGATAGGTACTTGTCTGTCTCCCTTTTATACCAAAATTGGAGTCCATGCTTGAAGAGATCAAGAAGTATTTAAATTATCACTTCCACCGTCCCAACTACTTCTACTTCATGCTGAGCTTGATCTTGCTCATTATGGTCCCTCCTCTTTCAGAACTCTCCTCCATCGGTCATTTGTTTCTCGATTTTTCTTTTGGATTGGTCATCTTGATGGGCATCTACTATACCACGGAAAATGTGTCCCAGTTTATGGGGATGGCCATCTTCGGGACTGCATTATTCTTAGTTTATGTATTGGGAGATCATGGTCGGGCCTTTTCCTTTTTGACCCCCTTGATGGTCCTTTTATTTTTCCTGATTATCTTTCGAAATCTGATGCGCCATATCCTTTATATTGATCGGATTGGTTTGAATGAAGTCTACGCGAGTGTAGCCGGCTACTTGGTGCTTGGCATCATGGTCGCCCCTTTCTTCTATCTCATTGCAGAGACGATTCCCGAGGCCTTTACCATTGGAGCAGAGGCGAAATTTTACGATTTCATCTACTTCAGTTACATTACACTCACGACCATCGGTTTTGGCGATATTTCACCCGTACATCAGATCGCTCGATCATTTACGGTATTGGTTGGCTTGTTTGGTCAGTTGTATCTCACTATTTTGGTGGCCATCATCATAGGCAAATATTTGGCCTTCGAAAATCAAGGACGGTAGTCCGCGAAATTTGCCATTCAACTATGCCCAAGGAACCAAAGCAAATTAAGTTTCAAAACAAACAGAACCCCAAAGCGAGCTTTGATTTGATTACTTTGGAGGATCTTTTTCGAAGGGAAGGGCTGGACCATAAACCCTGGGAACTGCATCGTGTAAACTTCTATGCGATCATCCTGATTACCAAAGGCTCTGGAAGACATACCATCGACTTTCAAGACCATCAATACAAGAAAGGGACAGTAATTACAATCCGTAAGGATCAATTGCACAGGTTTCATAGGAATAAGTCTGTGATGGGTTTTCTAATGCTCTTTATGGATGAGTTTCTCCTAAGTTATCTGGAGCAACTGGAAGCGCTAAAAACCTTGCAACTATTTAATGAGATTCTCGGAGATCCGGTCGTGCAGCTCTCACATAAGCAATTGCAAACTGCGCTGCTTCAAGTGGAACGAATCAAAGAAGAATATCTCGTTATAAACGATGAACAATCCCTTGGCATCATTCGTAGCGAATTGCATATCCTAATCGCTCGCCTGTTTAGACTTAAAGCGGCAAAGACCGCCGGTATCAAGGAAAGGCAATATCTAAGAGAGTTCATCAACTTTCAAAACTATGTCGAAACCCATGCGAGCGAAAAGCACAAAGTGAAAGATTATGCCAAATTGATGGGGCTGAGCTCAAAGACGCTAAACAAAGTGGTTCGTTCGATAGTGAATCAATCAGCCAAGAACTTCATCGATGAGATTCGCATTAAGCAGATGAAACGTCTCCTGATCCAAACGGATCTCAGAGTTCAGGAGATTGCCTATGCCTCAGGTTTTGAAGAAACCAGTAACTTTTTTAAGTTTTTCAAGCGCATCACGATGCTCACTCCAGAGCAGTTTAGAAATTCCCAGAAGTAGGCGCCGTTCCCATTTCTACAGTTATCATTCCCAATTATACACTGCCAGAAGGTGAAGACTCGCTTACCTTTGCTAATAGATTTTATAACGAGCTAGTCTGTGTGAATTCGAAATATTGCTGATGTTTACTGTGTCAATGATCAGCTCATTAGCGTCTTTTCGCAGGCGAGTGCAAAAATGATTAGAAAGATGGGATTATCTAAAAAGGAAAAGGTAGTAGCAGTTTTGAATAGTCTGAATACAGGAGATAAAACAGCTATCAGCTACATAAATCCTGAAAAATACATTCAACACAATCTGGCAGTAGGTGATGGCCTTTCGGGTTTTGGAGAAGTATTGCAGCATGCTCCTCCAGGTGGATTCAAGGCAAATGTTATCCGTGCTTTTGAAGATGGAGACTACGTGTTTACGCATACAGAATACGATTTTTTCGGCCCAAAAGCAGGCTTTGATGTATTTCGTTTTGAGAATGATTTGATAGTCGAGCATTGGGACAATCTAGCAGAGATTACACCGCCAAATGCAAGTGGCAGAACACAGTTAGATGGTCACACCGAGATTGTTGATAGCGATAAGACGGAGGCAAACAAGACGCTTGTGAAGGGATTTGTGGAAGATGTATTGATGAATGGCAAATCTGAAAAGATAACCGACTATGTAAATGCGGAAAAGTACCTGCAACACAATTCGGCGGTGGCGGATGGCCTTGATGGTTTAGGCGCAGCACTCAAGTATTTTGCAGACAATGGCCTGGTGATGGAATACGACAAATTACATATGGTATTGGGTGAAGGCAATTTTGTGCTGACTGTGAGTGAGGGAAAATTTGGCAAAGGCGATCATGTTTCTTATTACGATTTGTTCCGTATCGAAAATGGCAAGATTGTCGAACATTGGGACGTGATCGAAAACATTCCCGCCCGTGATACATGGAAGAATGACAATGGAAAGTTCTAGGCATTACTAAGGAGAAAAACTGTAAAGAGGCTGCTCAGGATAGAGCAGAGGGAAAGGTCAAAGTTTTTCTTTTATTTGGAGCCGGACAGATAGGCACGTGGCAAGGACCTTCCCGCTCTACTCTCCAATTCGCCACCTGCCTACCTGCTTCAGCTCACCCTATACTGTCTCTCCGCCTTCGCTACGAGCCAGTATAGGGCGGCTTTCGCCACGGCATACAGGCGGCTCATTTCCGTTTCGATCGGGGCTGGTTTTCGCCGTCTTTGGCTCGCTCTACTAGGCTACGGGGTACTAGCTACATCATGTCATTTAGTATGAAAACACACTCCTGAATGTAAGGGTCTTTCAAAAGTTCTTCACGCAAGCGCTCCCTTTGAAGTTTTAGGATTTCCTTGTCTCCTCGATTGTTTGGTACGATGACCTCGGCTTGCATACTGGCAATGGTCCCATTGTCCCTGGCGATCCGCAGTGCTTCTTCTTGTCGTTTCTTTTGTTCAGCCACGAATGTTGAGAAATCCAGAGATCGACTGCTCTCGCTCAGCTCCGCGGCAAGCATTTTTCCTCTTTCTCTTGCCTTTTGAAAGGCCGGGCTTTTGCCAGTCCGAGTTTCACTGTGATCCCGTAATCTTGCGATGTTTCTAACCGTGTTGACTGATTGTGTTAGATCTTGACGCTCTAGACTCACTGCTTGGAGAGCATATTTTCCGGCACGCTCACCGCTGGGGACATAGTTGAAGTTATCTGGCAGTACTAGATCTGGGACAATGCCATTGTACTGCGGAGATCTCCCACTTGCAGTGAAGAAATTCCCCACCGTAAGTTTCACCTGTCCAATGGCTTGTTCGCTGCTGTCAGAAGACATCACGTCAAAGAAACGTTGTATGCTACCCTTTCCATAAGTCTGCTGACTACCAACGAGCAGTGCCCTTCTGTAATCTCTCAAAGTCCCCGCGGTCAATTCTGATGCGGAGCTGCTACGTCCATTCGTCATGATGAGCAAGTGCCCATTGTAAATAACTTGTCCGTCTTCATTCCAAATTTTGCTGACTTCTCCATCTCTGTATCTGCTCTGCATTGCAAGGGCATCTTCAAGGAAGTAGCCGATGATTTCCGCTGCTTCACGTGCCGAGCCTCCCTGATTGTTGCGCAAATCGAGAATCAGCCCCTCGATGCCTTTTTCATTGATGGCTCGAAGTTCTTGCAACACATGCATGGCAGCTCCTTCATTGCCCATATAGAATCTCGGTAATCGAAGATAAGCAACTGGCAAATCTGCAGCTTTATCAGAAAGTACAAATGAGCTGGCTGTTTCCAATTGTACCGCTCCTCGCTCAAGCCCTAGATTGAGGATTGTCTGATTGTCTCGCAATACTTTTACCGCGACTTCGCTTCCCTTTTCTCCCTTCAGCATCGCGATAGTCTCATCAAGTGTTTGACCACCAACATCCCGAAGCTCGCCATTGCTATCTGCTATGCGCATTATTACATCACCGGCTTGGAGCAGTCCGGCCTTCCAGGCCGGCCCTCCGATAATTAGTTCGCTTATTTTTGGATAGTCTTTCTCCAATTCAATCCGGGCACCGATTCCAACGAATTCTCTGGTGTAAGCTGCCGTCCAATCAGACTTGCTCTCTAAAGACATATAGTAGGACTGATGATCCTGCACCTGCAAATAAGAGCTTGCCAGTAATTCGAGAAAATTAGGGATGGAATTGAGCTTTGTATTTGTCTGTTGGATCAGTCTTGCTTTGACTTTTTCAAATGAGGACTTCTTTAGCTCATCAAAATCGAGATGGTCCGCTATTAGTTGTTCCTTGAATAGCTGATCTTGCCATCTGCGGCGCAGTTCTTGTTCCCAGACCAGAAGCAAGTCCGATCGCTTTTCGGGGCGCTTTCTCTTTTCGGCCATTGTTTCCAATTGCTCTTTCTTGCTAAAGGCAATTTCCTTATGGGCAGCGGTTTCGTAATAGTTGAGCAGATTGTTCAGGGCACTTTTATAGTCCTCAGCAGCCAGATCTACAAGCAGACGCTCTCCTTCAGAAGGGGCTTTTTGCAAAGTGGGCAAAATCTCTTCCCACTCTGTTAAGTCCTTCCTACTAAAGAGCATTTTTTCCTGATCAATTTCAGCAATGAATTCTTGTAGGAATTCCATGCAAAGGTCCTTGTTCCATTCTTTGGGGTTCAAGTGGTTTTCTTCACATAGCTCTTTAGCTTGCAAAAGAACTTGGAGTCCTTCCTGGCTTGGTTTATCAGGCTGTCCATGGCAGGAATAAGCAAATAGCAAAAGACTCAGAATTGAAAGTTGGCGAAACAGAGGCATCATGTTCTTGTTCTTAATGAGCCGATCAAGTTAAAGGAAAAGTAAGTCACTTTTCTGGATTTATGTTTTTTTGGCATTTGTGTCTTTTAGTCCAATATTTTTTTTGCAAAAATATCTTAATTCTTTCCCAGAGGCTAGTGGGCAATCGTCATTGGGTTTATTGAAATCACGAAAATGCAATAAATGAACAGTAGAATTTTATGCTTATTACTGGCCTCATTGGCTTTTGGTCAGAGCACTTATGCTATCGATTTTTTTCTCAACACGGTCATTGACGTCACAGATGATGCGGGGAAGATTTACATGAACAACGAAGGTACTTTGATTGGCTCAAGTCATAAGGGACTAATCAACTACGATGAGTATGAACTTGGTTGGTACGGCAACCTTGACGATTCGGCTGGTAACTACCACAGGCCATTGTACACAGATCAAACCGAGTTTGGATTGCGAAGGGCAATTTATCATGTTTCTACTGGATCAGAAGGTGGAACAAAGCTTATCAAATGGGACCCCAATGGTCAGCTTCACTCAGAGTTTTCAACTTTGAATTTTGACCTTCATGCCCGATGGGGCATTCAGAAGATTGACGAGGACACCTTTGTTGGTCTACATAGCTGGACCAGCAATTTGATCATTTTTGATTCGGAACTCAATGTCCTCAGCATTACGGAATTGCCGAAAATTCACGCTGCCTACTCACGAAACGGAATTCTTCTGGATAGTGCAGGAAACATTCAGATTTTTGGAACGGATGTAGATGCCTCTGCTGATCCCGAGTTTACTGGAGATGTTTATCGCTATGTGGTAAACACAGATGGTGAAATTCTTAGCGAAAGTCTGGTAGGGAATCATCCACATGTGGTGAGCCCAGTACTTTTTGATGATCAGTCATTTTGGTTGATAGGTGGCGATTTTGAAGATGAGACCCCAGTGATCAAGGTTCATAGCTACGATGCAAATAGCAACTTCCTGGACAGCTCTTCAGTCCTTCCTCCATTCTCAGTGGCAAATCCAGGAGGCGCAGAAGTGCTTCCTCAGAATGTCAGTGTCGATAAGATTTTGCTGTCTTCAGACGGTTCGATCAATCTGCTGATCACCGCCAATGGCGAGGTATATCCACCTTCTCCAAGCCTACCTCCTGCAGTTGAGCAGCAAATGTTTGTGCAACTTGATCAGGATGTTGAAATTACGTTTGTTGACAATATGACCGCTAACCACCTTGTTCAGGTGAATGACATGATAGAAGATATTTATGGCACTATAGTTATGTTTGGTAACACAGGTAGCCCATTCTACGATTTGAATCCTAAGATCACAATTTTGCAGTATGGGGATATGGATTCCACTCCAAACCCGAATACGCTCTATGCGTGTGAGGGGCAAACTGTGGGAATACCTTACCCTGTATTGCCTACAGCCTTAGCGACTTGCTATAATTCTCCTCAAGAGGTTGTCGTGAATCCGGGAGGTCTTGTATTTGCAGAAGGCGAGGAGTTTGTGCTTGTAGCTCCAACGACAACGACGACGTATACGGTTACTATGAACATTGATTCATCGCTTGATCCCGATTGCGATGAAGGAGTTTTTGAATACACAGTGGAGGTAGAAGTCAACGATTGTACGCCAAACCAAATTACTACCTGTCCTGGTGTAGCAGTTCCCCTTCCTGCTCCTCCTGTAGCGGAAGCCCCGGGACCGGGAAATCAATGTTTGTTTCAAAATCCAGAGATCACCGTAGAGCCAAATGTCGCAGTGATTTCGGCCAATGATGAAGATGGCTATTGGTTTGCTCCGCTGGAAACAACGACTTATACGATCACCAGAACCTATCCGGGTACACCTACTTGTCCGCCAGTAACTAGTTCCCTAACGAACACAATATATGTGGAGTTTGGGCCAGATTGTCCAGACCCTAACGGTCAACAAATTGTAGTGCCTGGCTATCCCTGGATCTCTGATGTGCTGAGTGGCGCAGGCTGTGAATCTTATTCGGAAGTATGGAAATATACTAGTGCGGGATACGACTATATCTACCTCAAGGCTGTTGCAGGCACGGGAGTGAGTTCAAAGCTTTATAATGAATCTGGTCAACTTTATTGTACTGAAACGGGCTCCTATGATTGCATTGCCGCCTATGGTTTTGCTTCAGGTACGAAGCTGTTTTCTTGTACTGATCCTCAGGAATGCAATTGTGAAGCAGGTGGAACTGTTGTCTGCGGGGCAGACGGTCAGGAGTACGAGAATGCTTGTTTTGCAGACTGCTTTGGTGTTGCCTATGTTAGCGGACCCTGCGGTGTAGTCGAGCCTCCAAGCGATGGATTGGAAGATTATCCATGGGTCGGTGATATCTTTAACCTCTCAAATTGCTTCTCCATCAATGAAGTAACCCTCTACACTAGTGGTAGCTACGAGTATCTATACTTTGAGGTTCCGAATGGAAACAATGTCCTGTACAATGCAAGCGGACAACTCTACTGCACCGAATCAGGTACTTATGACTGTGTCGCCGCCTATGGATTCACTCAAGGGGAAAGCATTTGGACTTGTGTACAACCACCAATCTGTGATTGCGGATCGGTTTATGTTCCGGTATGCGCCAATGGAATCGAATACTTTAATTCTTGTGAAGCGGAATGTGATGGCTACTTTGATTGGACTCCTGGAACTTGTCCGGATGGACCTGGTCCGACAGAAGAATACCCTTGGCTTACAGATATATTGTCAGGTTCTAGTTGTTGTGAAGTACAAAACATTGTGCTGTACGAAAGCAATGGATTTGAATACATTTACGTGATCCCGCAACTTGCTTGTGGCGAAGGAACTTTGTACAATGCTCAAGGCCAGTATTACTGTGAAACTGTTGGTACTTACAATTGCCTGGATCTATATGGCTTCACGCAAGGTGTGGAATTGTACTCTTGTGATGGCAGTGGACCAGATCCAGTGGACTGTGACAACGGGACATTTGGTACGGCTACAATCGGAGGCTGTGGTATAGCGGCAACTTTGGCCATTCAGTTGCCAACAGGTGAATACTTGTACCCAACCGATGGTTTCCCAGACGGTTTTACTTTAGATGAACCCACGGATGTCTTCTTTACTTTTGAATACACGGGAGACGATTTTTGCGATGGTGTACTGATTGATTTGATTTGCATGATTCCTGCCAATATCGATCCTCCTGATGAGTGGTTTGGAGCTTATACTTGGTTGCCTTCCGTTTTGGGTGGAGAACCTGACTGCTGCACTGTCTCATCTGTATGGGAATATACGAATGGAAGCACTTCCTACATTGTCTTAAATCCAGATGGTGAATGCGGAGGAGATCCGGTACTGTACAACAGCAGCGGTCAGCTCTACTGTAGCTCCCAACCTGGATATGATTGCATCAGTCTTTATGGATTGAACAGCTGGACAACGAATGTTCTTTGGTCCTGCTCAGGAAAGGAGGGCTTGATCGCTATCGACGAAGACAGCTATCTGTACGACCTGGCAGTCTACCCGAATCCTAGCAATGGTCAAGTAAACGTGACGGTGCAAGGAGAATTAGATGAGGCCCAACTACAGGTTATAGACCTTAGTGGCAAGCTAGTGTATCAGGACCAAGTGCAAGCGACAAACTACCTGAGTCTAGAACATCTCAATCCCGGAATGTACTTGCTGCAAGTCATTCACCAGAAGCAGGTTTTGGTGGAAAAGATTTTGATTGAGTAGTTTTTTTGGTGCTTACTGTCTAGTGCCTAGTGCCTAGGTATCTTGCATAAGTAGACTTTCGGGAAATATCAGAGCAAAGTCCCAAGCCCCTGGTGTTGTTCAATGCAACACCAGGGACTTTTTCTTTGACAGCTACAATCAACAATATACTTGCTTGAACATCAAGACCTTATTCAATCCGAATCCGTTTCAAACCCTCTCCGAAGACATTCGCTTTCATCCGAGATTCCAATGCCTGGTAATCCGGACGATGAACGATCTCTTGTACCTTGCCTTTAGATAAAAGCACCATTTCGTCACAAGACTCTCGCAGCGTTGAAAAAATATGGGAAGAAATTAAAACCGTTTTGTTCAAGCTTTTCAACTCCTCGATAATCTCCGTAATAATCATATTGCTCTGTATGTCCACCCCATTGAAGGGTTCATCCAAGATAAAGATGTCATTTTTGCGTAGTAACAAGCCCATTAATGCCAATTTCTTTTTCATCCCGGTAGAATAGCTCTCAGCATACTGCTGTAGAGGTAGACCAAAGGTGTTTTGTTCCTCGAAATCTTCGGTGTCAATCTTGCGAGCGGCGCACATAAGCTTTAAATACTCCCATCCGGTCATATAGGACATGAATATCGGATTCGTCTCCAGATAGCCTAGATGATTTTTCAGTACCTCATATGGGGAGGAGATAGCTCCTTGATGAGATTCCAATCCTGCGATACACTTAAATAAGGTCGTTTTGCCAGCCCCATTTTCACCTACAATCCCATATACACGACCCGCGGCGAAGCTCAGGTCAATCTTCTCCAAAGCTAACTTTCTACCGTAGTATTTGCTGACATTCTTGAGCACAATCATTGCAGAAAGGATTTTAGAGACTTCTTCGATTTGGAATAGAAAACCATCATAGCAATCAAGAGCAGAGGAGGAAAAAGCAGACTCACTGAATAGAAGATCCCTTGAGCAATACTGATCTCGAATGGAAAAGCCGCATATTTGGCGAGTATCATTGAGCCCACGAGCATGTGACCACCAAAGTACACCAATAGTGTCACAAGCCACTGACTTGGGAATGCTAGTAGGAGCGCTAGCAAAACAGGCAGGCACAGGAAGCTCAGGCAGATGACTGAAAGCAGGAGCTTATGCTTTAAGAAGGCTTTTGGTTTATGGGCGTATATCCAGACATAATACTCGTACTCAGGTTTTTGATAATAAAACATGCTCGTGATCATAATCATCGCAATAGCGAATAGACCTAGGTTGTAGTTCTCAACCTGAGTGCTGGTAAAGACGAGGAAGTAGGCCAGCAAGATGATCCAAAAGGTTTTTCTAAAACCAACAATAAACTCAAAGGAAAGCTTTTTGAACGGAGTCGGAATGGATTTAGACCAAGGCCACTTTGCCTTGAAAAATGCAAATACAAAGAGCAATGGTATTGTGATCAGGGCCGGAATAAATGCTTGTTCATACCAGAGAAAGCATTGAAATGGCAGGCAAACCGCAGCATTTTCCAGCATTCTAAGCACGAAGTGTTGTTTTTTGGAAAAAGTGTTTTGCAGATTTCCGATTCTTCTGGATTCTCCAAGTTGGATTAGTAATGCCATCAGTATCAATAGGTAAATCCACCCTGCATAAGCAAGCTTGAGGAACAAGACTTTTGAAAAAGCAACAAAGAGGATCAGCCCAAGCGTGATCCCGATCAAAGGCGGGATCTTCATGGATCTAAAATACCTGCAGAGTCGGCTTGCCTGTAGTTGGAAGTAGTATTTCATGGTATAATGAAGACTGCAAAGTAAGGGATTTTTACAGTTTTTCTATAAGCTCCACCAGTCGATTGCTTTCCACCTACGATGCGTGAGCGATCGCAGCGGAACGAGCCGCCGGGCAGAACGTCTGAGGCATGCGCTGTGGGGGCTCGACGATAGGAGAGACCTCACAGCGCATTAGCCGAAGCGGACTGCACAAGGTGAGTATTAGCGTAGAGCGCGACCTGCACAGCGCTCTTGTATATCCTTCAATTTATACCAATTCTTGGCAGCGCTGTGTAGGGCACGCCCAAAAAAATTAGGCCTTAACTAATAGATTTGATTCAGCAGTTTCTCCAAGTTGATCAACGCTTTGCTCTTTGATTGCCACTTTATCCTGGGCCTTTGAAAACCGCACATTATACAGGATGGGAATGGACAGAAAGAGCGGTACTTGAAACAAATAGCTAAAGGGAATAAAAACAAAACTGTAGAAGATTAGGAGATAGCATTTGAGTGCGATCAGGAAGTAGATCTTGACATTGAGCTCCCGTTTTCTGTAGTACAGATATCCAAGTAAGATGAAGATTGCGGTCAGCAAGCAAATGGATAGATGAAAGGCTTTGGCGAACTTCAAGCGCTCTGGAATGGACCTTTCCTCCGCTTTGTAATCGAAGAAATGCAGGGCCATGCCCAGTCCCTGCTCCAGGTGAAAGGGCTTGCTGTCAGCCTGACTGGGGAATGCTGGCCTCCAGGCATGCGCACTATGGTTCTCATAGTAGGCAAGTCCCTTGCTAAAGGTGCTGAAGTCCTTGGATAGGAAAGGGGCAACATACAGCAAAGCAATTCCCAGTGCCAGGATGATGGAGGTTTTGAAGATCTTGGGAAAGCCGAATTCTATCCATATGGTAATCAAATATACTGGCAACCAAAAGGTAAAACTGTAGCGGGACAGAAGACAGACGAGGATGCCTATTGAGATGATCCATATGTTTCGACGGAAAAGACTCAGGGAGAGCAGGAAGTAGAAAGCTACAGGAAGCAGCTCTACCGTCATGCCTAGAACGGCAGCATCAAATTGGGTATAGAGATAGACAAACAGAAAAGGAATGAACAGTTTGATACCAATCTCGATGGGATGAAAATTTGACTTTAGTAGTAATCTAAGATAGAGAAAGATGGCCAGCATAAAGAAAATGTAAGGAGTCCATCTATAGTCGATATTTGCTGTCTCGGAAACGAGGTAGGGCGACCATAACAGCGGAAGATAGGTCGGGTACATTTCGTATTTCTCAAAATGCATCACAGCGTATACGGGCTCATAATTGAGAAAGCGAGCAACATACAATTGTAAAGAAGGGATGATATCGGAAATAGCGGGATCTATGGGGATCTTAGTAAACACCTTGTTCATGAAATTGCCGCACCAGTAGCCAAAAATGACGAATAGCAAGCAGAAAATTAATAACTTAGGGATCTTGATTTTCGATGGGAAGCTGGTCATATCTTCCTTTTGAAAGCCGGAAATCACGAAAGCTACAAGACAAAACAGCAGTCCTGATACTAGTGCGAGAACTGGGGAAACATAGGGGCCAAAATAGTTTTTCCAATAGCTGTGCATTCCAAGTTCAAGGGCGAGAATCAAGATTAGAAAAATCTTGAGAAGCAGGGTAGTCTTCTTGCTTAGGGGCATTGCAATTAGGTATGAATGTAAATATTTGATTAAATTCGATTGATTCGGGTTGAATGTGGAGCACCTTAGGTTCCTGTAAGTATTAGCAGGAATTCTGCTCACATAGATTACGGATTTGCTTTTGATTCAGTTGCCTTGATATCAGGAGAAAAAACTCAATTTGAGCTGCGGCTCTTTCATCCGAGAATAATTATGAAGTACTTGTTCCTAACAATATCAGTGGCTCTTCTTTTGGGGGCGCAAGATAAGCAAGTGTTTGTCAAGATGCCAATTCTAGACCTATTTAGGAGTCTGCCTCTGGATAGGACTGTGACCTACTCTGGCGAACATTTGGATGGAGAAACGAGCTACTACATTAGTGCCGATAGTGTGCAGAC